>JBBTCY010000274.1:0-18624 GCA_038043005.1 Pseudomonadota bacterium | reverse complement strand
CTGACACAGTTAAAATAATTATCCGGAAAAGGCAGTTTCTCGGCATCGCATTGTGCAACAGGTGTCGGTGTGCCTTCATCAATCAACCGGTCACGGCCAATGGATAGCATGGAATTATTGATATCGGTCAGCCAGACCTCGCCGGATTTCCCTGCTTTCTGTAAAAATAAGGCGCTTAAATCACCGGTACCACCGGCAATATCAAGTACTTTGTCTCCATTCTTTACGCCGCTGGCTTCAATCGCAAAACGTTTCCATAATCGATGCAATCCAACCGACATAAGATCATTCATTAAATTGTAACGTTCAGCAACGGAATGAAAGACTTCTGCAACCTTGCCTGCTTTCTCGTTTTCAGGAACTGTATTAAAGCCGAAATGCGTCGTTTTGGTCATGGTTTTTTTTGCTATAAAATTGGTGCAACTTTAAAGAATAACTGCTGCTGAGTCTATTCCACCGGTCCCGATCATTTACAGGCCATGGCTTATTGACAGGTTTTATGGGTTGTTGAAATCCTGACATCCGGGTCGCGGCTCGCGCCCGCATCTTCCATACGTTGCAGATAGCGCTGCCACATTTTATCCTGATTGAGGCCATAGTTATAGAGTAAATCCCATGAATAAAGCCCGGTATTATGACCGTCTGTAAAATTTAACTGGACTGCATATTTCCCAACAGGGTTAATTTGCTGAATATTAACAAGCTTCTTTCCGGTTTGTAATATCTCCTGACCGGGGCTGTGGCCGCACACTTCTGCAGAAGGAGAATGGACGCGCAGAAATTCACAGGTAAATTGGAAATTCCTTCCATCTGAGAAAGAAATATCCAGAACTCTGGATTTCTGGTGTAATTTGATTTCAGTGGGGAACGGTGTCTCTTTAGTTAAGCCAGCCATGGATTATCAGTGCCAAAATGAATTAAGGGTAATAGATAAATCATTTAATGGCAAATTGTGCAAAAATAATAGCCTTAATACAGGAATCCTGATGGTTGCAAAAATACTCATTGTAGAAGATGAACCGGCAATTCAAGAATTGATTGCTTATAATTTACAACAGACTGGTTATGCGACGGTGTGTGCTGGCAATGCCGAGCAAGCCATGGTGATTATGAATGAAACGTTGCCGGATCTGGTATTGCTGGACTGGATGCTACCGAATATGAGTGGTATTGAATATGCGCGGATATTGCGCCGGGAGGAGCGTACCAAATTAATCCCGATTATTATGTTGACAGCGCGTACTGAAGAGTGTGATAAGGTAAACGGATTGGAAATCGGGGCTGATGATTACATGACCAAACCATTTTCTCCCCGTGAACTGATTGCACGCATTAATGCGGTCCTGCGGAGACGATCCCCTGAATCTTCAGATGAAGTGGTCGAGATCGATGGATTGCGGCTTGATCCGGTCAATCATCGTGTCACCGTACAGTTAAACGAAGTCATAATGGGGCCGACCGAATACCGGTTGCTGCATTTTATGATGACGCATACGGAGCGTGTTTATACGCGCGGGCAGTTGCTTGATCGCGTATGGGGGGATCATGTGTTTGTCGAAGAGAGAACCGTTGATGTGCATATCCGCCGGTTACGCAAGGCACTGGAACTGGTCGGCAAAGATGAACTGATTCAGACGGTGAGGGGGGCAGGTTACCGTTTTTCTGCTGGATCGAGTGTGAACTAAATAACAGGGCGATTGGATTGACCAGATTTTTATCTGGCGATTCTTTATTATTGATTAAAATCTTGATCATCATTTTCTTGCAGGGTCATTTCAGTGTCTGATATCTGGCAGCGATCGCTGAATATTATACTTATCTTATTTTTCACAGCGGTATTGTGGGTAATTTTCGGCGCCGTCAGTGCGCTGATTTTCTGCAGTATTATTTTATTATCGCTCGTCATTCATCATACTCGCCATATGGTGGCACTTGAGCGCTGGCTGCAGGTCTCTGATCATTCTGCGGCGAGCATACCCGCCGGCTTAGGGGCATGGGATGATGTATTTGCCTATCTGGCGCGGTATGTCCGTAACCATAGTCAGAATCAGGAGTTGCTGAGTCTTGCGCTGGAGCGTATGCAGAGTGCAACGTCAGCCATGCCGGATGGCATTGTCATTCTGGATGACAATGACCGTATCGAATGGTGTAATCCAGTTGCTGAGCAGCATTTAGGCATCAGTTTGCATCTGGATGCCGGTCAGCAAATAACGCACCTAGTTCGGCAAATGCCGTTCGTTGAGTATCTGGCCGCACGAAAATACAGCAGTCCGCTGTTGCTGCGGCAAATGCGCCATCAGCGTCTGACGTTATCATTGCAACTGGTTCCATACGGATACAAACAGAAGTTGCTGATCAGTCGTGATATTACAAGATTTGAAAGAATAGAAGCCATGCGGCGGGACTTTATTGCCAATGTTTCCCATGAGTTATTGACGCCTCTAACGGTCATTAGCGGCTTTGTCGAAACACTATCCACAGATAATAATGCCGATTCCGGCATCAATAAACGTGCATTGGCATTGATGTCCGAACAGACGCGGCGTATGCAACGCCTGGTAGAAGATTTGCTGATATTGTCACGGCTGGAAAATGAGCAGAATAAAGTGAGCGATAAAACGATTGACGTCGTGAACTTGCTGGATGATCTTCGGGAAGAAGCCGAATTACTGAGCGCCGGACGTCATCGCATCATAGTTAATCATACTTCTGACGATCATCTGGTGGGTAGTGAACAGGAATTGCGCAGTGCTTTTGGTAATTTGGTGAGCAATGCGATCCGCTATACCCCGGAAGGGGGTGAAATAAATATTAACTGGGAGGTTCAGGGTGGGCGTGGCTTATTTTATGTACAAGACAGCGGCATTGGTATCGAGCCTGAACATATTCCCCGTCTGACGGAGCGGTTTTACCGGATCGACAGCAGCCGTTCAAGAGAAACAGGCGGAACAGGGCTCGGACTTGCGATTGTCAAACATGTTGTGAGCCGCCATCAGGCACAACTGGAAATTGTCAGCAAACCAGGGCAAGGGAGTCGATTTAATATATGGTTTCCAGCCAACCGCCTGGCCTCAGTAAAGAAAATAAACATCCTGAATGACCAGGAATCTGTTGGGTCTAACCAAATGTAGCAAGCTGTTTTCCTGTCTGGTTCGCTATAATCGCTTGGATTTGGCGGGTTCTTGGTGTTTCTTGTTCTTTTGTCTGGGGATTTTTTGATTGTTGTTCGGTTGTCTGTCCGCCCAGATCAAGGCGCTTACGCCGGCAAGAATCATCGGGATGGATAGCCATTGGCCCATCGTGACACCAAGCGTTAATACGCCCATAAAACCATTCTCAGGCTCACGGAAAAACTCTGCAATGCATCTCAGCATGCCATAGCCGATCATGAACATGCCTGAGACTGCGCCTACTGCACGAGGTTTTGCAGAATAGATCCAGAGAAATATAAAAAAGACGATACCTTCCAAGGTAAATTGATAAAGTTGGGAGGGATGGCGAGGTAGTTCATCCACATAAGGAAAAACCATTCCCCAGGAGACATCGGTCGGTCGACCCCATAATTCACCATTAATAAAATTACCGATTCGACCAAAACCTAATCCTAGAGGGACCAATGGTGCAATGAAATCGGTTACCGATAGCCACCGTAGTTGGTATTTACGTGCAACAAGTAACATGGCAATGATGACACCAAGAAATCCGCCATGAAAAGACATGCCACCTTCCCAGATGGCAAAAATATGTAAGGGATGTTCCAGATAATAATTGAACTGATAGAACAGGACATGTCCTAGACGCCCACCCAGAATAACACCCAGCATGCCATAAAATAATGCGTCATCCAGCATTACGTTGGTAAAGATGGAGTGCGGATTATGCCTGATACGGTAGCGCCCCAGCAGAATGAACATCAGGAAGCCGAATAGATACATCAATCCATACCAATGGATGGAAAGCGGGCCTAATGAAAGTGCAACAGGATCAATTTGAGGATGAACAAGCATAGGTTCCGGCCTTATTTACGGTAAAATACGCATTATACCTAGTGCGTTTGTGATAATAGAATAGAACAACGCCTTGTCATAAATTATATTTTTATATTCAGGAGCAAACATGCCAGATAACAAACGTAGCCAGGCTATTACCCAGGGTGCCCAGCGTGCACCAAACCGTGCAATGTTGCGGGCAGTCGGTTTTACTGATGGTGACTTTAATAAGCCAATTGTGGGGGTGGCCAATGGGTATTCGACCATTACGCCGTGCAACAAAGGACTAAACGATCTCTCCCTGAAAGCGGAATCTGCGCTCAGGCGAGCAGGCGCGATGCCGCAGATGTTTGGCACGATTACGGTATCAGATGGCATTTCGATGGGCACCGAGGGCATGAAATACTCGCTGGTGTCGCGTGAAGTGATCGCGGATTCCATTGAAACCTGTGTACAGGCGGAAAGCATGGATGGTGTCATTGCTATCGGCGGCTGCGATAAGAATATGCCGGGTGCGATGATTGCCATTGCGCGGATGAATGTGCCGGCAATTTTTGTTTATGGTGGCACAATCAAACCGGGGCACTATAAAGGACAGGATTTGACTATTGTCAGTGCTTTCGAGGCAGTGGGGCAGCACAGCGCACATAAAA
This sequence comes from Pseudomonadota bacterium, assembly GCA_038043005.1. Lineage (GTDB taxonomy): Bacteria > Pseudomonadota > Gammaproteobacteria > Burkholderiales > Nitrosomonadaceae > Nitrosomonas. The sequence goes on along the minus strand of JBBTCY010000274.1, from coordinate 13,982 downwards.
TTGACGACGAGGAACTGTTACAGGTGGAACGCCATGCGTGTCCAGGCGCAGGATCCTGTGGCGGAATGTTTACGGCCAATACCATGTCATCCGCATTTGAAGCGATGGGCATGAGCCTGCCGTATTCTTCAACCATGTCAGCAGAAGATGAAGAAAAGCTGATCAGTGCTGGCCAGTCGGCTGAAGTATTGGTGAATGCTATTAAACAACGAATTCTTCCACGCGATATCATTACTCGGAAGTCGGTTGAAAATGCCATCGCAGTGATTATGGCGGTGGGCGGTTCTACCAATGCCGTATTGCATTTTCTGGCGATCACGCACGCGGCTGATGTTCCGCTGACGATTGATGATTTTGAACAGATTCGCGGCAAAGTGCCAGTGTTATGTGATTTAAAACCTTCCGGACGCTACGTCACGGCGGATCTGCATCAGGCCGGCGGTATCCCGCAGGTCATGAAGATGTTGCTGGCACACGGACTATTGCATGGAGATTGTCTGACCATCAGCGGGCAAACGATTGCGGAAGTATTGAAAGATGTCCCCGATGCCCCGCGTGCCGATCAAAATGTGATCCGCCAATGGAATAATCCTATGTATGCGCAAGGGCATCTGGCCATATTGAAAGGTAATTTGTCCACAGAAGGCTGTGTGGCTAAAATTTCCGGCATCAAGAATCCAAAGATTACCGGGCCCGCCCGAGTGTTTGAGTCAGAGGAAACCTGCATGGCAGCGATCCTGGCCCGCAAAATTCAACCCGGCGATGTGGTGGTGATTCGCTATGAAGGACCCAAAGGTGGGCCTGGAATGCGTGAAATGCTATCGCCCACGTCAGCCCTGATCGGTGAAGGTTTGGGCGATTCGGTTGGTCTCATCACGGATGGCCGGTTTTCCGGAGGGACTTATGGCATGGTAGTAGGCCACGTGGCTCCTGAAGCATTTGTTGGTGGGGCCATTGCACTGATACATGAAGGGGATTCCATCACCATTGATGCTGAACAACGATTGCTTCAATTGAACGTACCGGACGCCGTACTGGCGCAGCGGCGTGCCAGCTGGCAAGCCCCTGAGCCGCGCTATTCACGGGGTGTGCTGGCCAAATATGCAAAACTTGTTTCAACAGCAAGTATCGGCGCTATTACCGATTGATGTATCGCCATTTGGTTTAACTATGCTCAATCACCTCGGGAATGAAACCAGTCCTTATTTGCTGCAACATGCGCATAACCCAGTGGACTGGTATCCCTGGGGTGAGCAGGCATTAGCGCTGGCGCGTTCACAGAATAAACCCATACTGCTGTCAATTGGCTATTCAGCCTGCCACTGGTGTCACGTGATGGCGCATGAGTCATTTGAGAATAATGAAGTGGCCGCAGCGATGAATCAGCATTTCATCAATATCAAGGTTGATCGGGAAGAACGCCCAGATATTGATCAGATATACCAGACCGCGCATCACATCCTTAACCACAGAAATGGCGGATGGCCGCTGACCATGTTTCTGACACCTGAACAGCAACCGTACTTTGGGGGTACTTATTTCCCGCTGGTATCCAGATATGGACTGCCCGGTTTTCTGGATTTGCTGCCACGCGTTGCAGAAGCGTATTACATGCGAGGTGAAGAGATCGCAAAACAGGGGAAGGTGTTACTAACCTTGCTGGCGGACACTGTACCCAGGAAAAAAGCCATTCAGCCGGAATTCTCTGAACAGGTACTCCATCAGGCAATCTCCCAATTGGAGAGCAGCTTTGATCCGACGGATGGCGGCTTCGGCATGGCACCAAAATTTCTGCACCCGGCCGAGTTGAATTTTTGTTTGCGACACTTCATTACAACACAGCATGCCAAAGCTTTGCATATGATTTCCTTTACCCTGGAGAAAATGGCGAAAGGCGGTATTTACGACCAGCTCGGTGGAGGGTTTTGTCGTTACAGCACGGATTCGCATTGGCGCATCCCACATTTTGAGAAAATGCTGTATGACAATGGCCCGTTGTTGCAGTTATATACCGACCTGGCTGGTCACAAAGAATCCTTTATTTCAGCAGATCGTGGATCAGACTGCCGGTTGGGTCATGCGCGAAATGCAGGCACCAGACAGTGCGGGTGGGGGATATTATTCGACACTGGATGCGGACTCTGAGCATGAAGAAGGAAAATTTTATGTGTGGGACCGCGATCAGATCACACGCATTGTATCGCCTGAAGAATATGCAATCATTGCACCGTATTATGGATTGACCCAGGCACCTAACTTTGAGCAGAAATTCTGGAATCTGGAAGTTGTAACCTCACTGGCGGCACTTGCGCAAAATGCCGGTATCAGTCTGGATGAAGCGCAGAAAAGATTTGAATCGGCACACAATAAGTTGTTCGCAGCACGTGAATTGCGCATTCGCCCGGGACGGGATGAAAAAATCCTGGTCAGCTGGAATGGATTAATGATTAAAGGCATGGCGCATGCCGGGAGAATTTTTGCGCAGGCCGCATGGATACAATCCACACAGAATGCGGTTGATTTTATCCGGACCACATTGTGGAAAAATAACCGTCTGATCGCGACCTATAAGGATGGTAAGGCACATCTGAACGCTTATCTGGATGACTATGTATTTTTGTTGGATGGCTTGCTGGAATTAATGCAGACTGAATTTCGATTGATTGATCTGGAATTTGCGGTAGCGCTGGCAGATGTGTTGATCGATCAGTTTGAAGATAAGGAAATGGGCGGATTTTTCTTCACCAGTCATGATCACGAGCAATTGATACATCGCCCAAAGTCGGCATATGACAACGCTACCCCGGCTGGAAATGGAGTGGCTGCCATTGTATTGCAGCGGCTTGGGCTTATTCTGGGTGAATTGCGCTATATACAGGCTGCTGAGAGGGTGGTCAGCCTGTTTTATCCGGACATGCTTGCACAACCGAACGTCTATTGCAGTTTGCTCGTGGCATTTGAGGAAATGGTGAATCCACCGCAGGTGGTCATTCTGCGGGGAACTTCGAGCGATATGGCTCAGTGGCAATCCGAGCTGCAACACCGGTTTCCACAAATTCTCATTTTCTCATTGTCAGCGGAACTTATTAATTTGCCACTGAGTCTCAGCAAAGCAATACCCACGGGAGAATCCGTGAACACGGTGAATGCTTGGGTTTGTCAGGCAACTCGATGTATGCCGGAAATTAATAACTTGCAGGAGTTGCTGCAAGTCTGTGAAGTTCAGGGTAGAATGACCTCCCTTTTATAATTTTAATAAGGAAGAAATATGAAAACTGTTTTAATTGGAATGGCTTCTGCAGCAGCTTTAATGTTGGCTGGTAGTGCATTTGCGAGTGCAGACCTGGCAAAAAGCAGCGGTTGTTTGAATTGCCATAATGTTGATACCAAACTGGTTGGTCCAAGTTTGAAAGACATTGCTGCTAAGCATGGCAGCATGGCCGATGCTTCAGCCTATCTGGCCGGTAAAATCCTGAAAGGCAGCAATGGTGTCTGGGGTCCGATACCAATGCCACCAAATGCTAACGTTAGCCCGGAAAACGCTAAAGTGTTAGCAGATTTCATTCTGACATTGAAGTAAGTCATTCTGATTTCAAGAAAGCCGACGCATTTCAGCGTCGGCTTTTTATTTGCAGCAGCAGGATTTTTTAAAAGCAATGCCGCGTGTGTCAGCCGGGGGAGAAGAAATGAAAACTCGTATCAAATGGAAAGGGAATGTCAGCTTTCTGGCTGAATCAGGGAGTGGCCACAGCGTATTAATGGATGGGGCACCGGAAGCCGGCGGACAGAATCTCGGACCACGTCCGATGGAAATGCTGTTGATGGGGTTGGGTGGCTGTACGACTTTTGATGTGGTATTGATTCTGAAGAAAAGTCGCCAGGATATCAGCGACTGTGTGGTTGAAATTGAAGCCGAGCGCGCAACCGTGGATCCCAAGGTTTTTACCCATATTCATCTACATTTCATCATTACAGGGAATGACCTGAATCCACAGCAGGTCGAGCGCGCCATCAACCTTTCTGCAGAGAAATATTGTTCAGCTTCCATCATGCTGAGAAATACTGTGAAAATAACGCACGATTTTGAAATTATCAATTCATAGCAACGCCACTTCCAGCAGGATAAGATCGTTATAACAAGCCGGATTCATGTGCCTGCTGGTCGGCATGGTAACTGGAGCGTACCATGGGTCCACAGGCCGCATGACTGAAGCCCATTGCAAGTGCGGTTTGCTCAAATATTTTAAAGCCTTCGGGCGTGACATAGCGCATAACGGGTAAATGTCCGATACTGGGCTGCAAGTATTGACCAATCGTCAGCATTTCTACATGGTGTTCGCGCAGATCGCGTAAAACCTCCAGGATTTCTTCATCCGTTTCGCCTAAACCAAGCATCAGACCTGATTTGGTAGGAATATGTGGAAAACTGGCTTTAAAGTCTTTCAGGAGTTTCAATGAGTTGGCATAATCTGCGCCAGGTCGGCATTGCTTGTACAGTCGGGGTACCGTTTCGAGATTATGATTTAAAACATCCGGCGGGCAGGCAGCAAGTTTTTCCAGCGCAACATCCAGGCGGCCTCTGAAATCAGGTACCAGCGTTTCTATTTTTGTCCGCGGAGAATGTGTGCGTATCTCACGGATACAATCGGCAAAATGTTGTGCGCCACCATCACGCAAGTCATCCCGGTCCACGCTGGTGATCACGACATATTTCAATTTCATGGCAGCGATGGATTGTGCCAGATGCAACGGTTCATCCGCATCCGGTGGTTTAGGTCTGCCGTGGGCGACATCGCAAAATGGACACCGGCGGGTACATAAATCACCCAGAATCATGAACGTGGCCGTACCCTTGCCAAAACACTCACCGATATTGGGACAGGAAGCTTCTTCACAGACAGTGTGCAGTTTATGCTCACGCAATAATCGCTTTACTTCATAAAAAGCCTGACTGCTGGATGAACGTACGCGAATCCAGGAGGGTTTGCGCAGTAGATCGCCGGGGGATTGCGGGGTTACTTTAATGGGGTTGCGTGCCGTTTTGTCAGCGCCTTTCTGACGAGTATCCATGGTCATGATGGTTATAATTATCCTTTGATCAGTTTTTCTTGTAATTTCTCCACCAATCGGTTGCTTAAAACTTCCAGTCCATCGGCAATACCCAGGTCTTTGGTTTGTGTGACCTGTAATCCCCGATATCCACACGGATTGATGTAGGAGAAAGGTGTTAAATCCATATCCACATTCAGCGCAATGCCGTGGTAACAGAAATTTTTCTTGATTTTCAGACCCAGCGAAGCAATCTTTACATTGTCGACATAAACGCCGGGTGCTTCAATCCGTCCCACTGCGGTAACGTGATGATCTTTTAGCAAGTCTATCACGGCATTTTCCATGCTTCTGACTAATTCTCGTACACCGAGTTTTAGTCGGCGTATATCCAGCAGCAAATAAGCGATTATTTGTCCTGGTCCATGATAGGTGATTTGACCACCTCGATCTGTTTTAATCAGGTCAATGCCATGATTGTGTAACAGGTGTTCCGGTTTTCCCGCAATTCCCTGGGTAAAAACGGCGGGATGCTGTAATAACCAGATTTCATCATGGGTTTGCATGATTCTGTTTTGTGTGAAATCCTTCATTGCCTGCCAGGTGATCTGGTAATCCGACAACCCCATTCTTCTGATAATGAACTCAGGTTGATCAGGAATCGGCGGTAAATAATGGGCAGAATTATTAGTCACAGTACGACGGCAACCATGGGATGACTCGACAAAGCCTGATAGAGTGCATCCAGTTGTGCTCGAGAAGTGGCGCGGATGGTGCAGGTAATACTTAAATACGCTCCGTTTTTGCTGACCCTGATTGCCATGGTTGTATCATCAAAATCAGGTGCATGGTACTTGACGATAGCCAACGCTATTTGAGTAAAATCCTGCTGTGCTTTTCCCATGATCTTGATTGGAAAATCACAGGGGTATTCAATTAAAGAAGGCTGTTCTGTCTGCTCTGTCATATGCGGAATTCGAAGACTGCTTTAATGCAAAGCTATTCCTGGATCATAATTTACAAACCTGTTGTATCAGGAAAGTTGCCGCGCATGTGCGTTTCTTTATATTGCTGATAGAGTGTATGCAGCTGAGCGAACATATTGCCTGGTTCTCCTTGATCAACCGGTTTTCCATCCAGGCGGGTGATGGGCATGATTTCTTTGGTGGAGGAGGTCAGTAAAATCTCATCGGCAGTGCGTACCTCTGTTTCGGAGATTTCCCTGACTTCATGCGGGATCTGATTGGCTGCAGCCAATTCAAGTACCACATCATAAGTAATGCCAGGTAACATGAGATGACTTTTAGGAGGTGCCAGAAGTACTTTGTCCTTAACAATAAATATATTACTGGCGGCACCTTCAGTCAGAAAGCCATCCCGGATCAGGATAGTTTCAATGGCTTGTACATCAACCGCCATTTGACGCAGCAATACATTGGGCAATAATGAAATGGCCTTCACATCACACCGGATCCAGCGGTTATCATTGGCAGTGATGGCCGATGCGCCACTGACCAGCAATTCTGCAGGGGGCGGCAACAGCGGATTGCTCATTATGAAAATAGTGGGTGGAACCTGGGGAAACGCATGATCCCGCTTGGCCACACCGCGCGTAATGTGCAGATAAATATATTGATCGTCCCCTTCGTTCTTTGCAATGATCTGCTCAAGCAGATTACGCCACTCAACATGACTGAACGGATTCTTAAGGCGAATTCCATCCAGGCTATGTTGCAATCGATCCAGGTGCTCAGTCAGGCGAAAAGGTTTGCGTGAATAAACAGGTATGACTTCATAGACGCCATCGCCGAAAATAAAACCTCTGTCTAGCACCGGAATGCATGCTTCCTCAATAGGCATATATTGACCGTTAAGATATATCATGCGTGATCCCGTGAAATAGTGAAACGTCGTTTAATTAAAGAGCAGTTTAATACTGTCCAGAGTACGACCGAAGATATTGGCCGTATCGACTTTTTCCAGTGCAACGAGTGGATAGGTTTCGATTGTTTCTCCATTCATCGTAAATTTTACAGACCCTACTTCCTGCCCGATAAGGATCGGTGCGATGAGCGGCTGCTTGTATTCCATGGTTACTTTAAGCTTATCGGCCTGACCTTTAAGTATCGAGAAGTAAACATCCCGGTCAAATCCTGCTTTGAGCGTATTCTGAGCCCCTTTCCAAAGACCAATCGTAGTCAGCACGTCGTCTTTTTTGTATAAATGTAATGTGTCATAAAACTGAAAACCATAATTCAGCAGTCTTTGACTTTCAATGCTGCGTGCATTGGCTGATTTGGCACCGACAACAACAGAAACAAGGCGTCTTTTGTCGCGTATTGCTGAGGTGATCAGGCAATAGCCCGCTGTCTTGGTCCAGCCTGTTTTCATGCCATCGACATGCGGATCAAGCCATAAGAGGCGATTCCGGTTAGGTTGGGTAATGTTATTGTAAGTGTATTCTTTTAATGAATAGAGTGGATAAAATTCAGGGAAGTCGTGAATAATTGCATTGGCCAGAATGGAAAGATCATCCGCTGTACTATAGAGATTCGGGTCAGGCAGGCCAGTCGAATTGGTGAAGTGAGTATTTCTCATACCTAAGCGTTTTGCTTCGCTGTTCATTATGGCCACAAAACTTTCTTCCGAACCGGCAACAATTTCTGCCAATGCCACGCAGGCATCATTTCCTGACTGAACAATCATTCCGCGCATCAATTCGTCGACAGTCACCGGTTTGCTGGGTTCGATAAACATGCGTGAACCGACCATGCGCCAGGCGTTTTCCGTTACGTTAACCGTCTGATTCAATGTAATGCGTTTTTGCTTGATTGCTGAAAATACAACGTAGGCAGTCATTAATTTGGTTAATGACGCGGGTTCAATACGCTCATGCTCATTCTGGCTTGCCAATACCTGTCCAGTCTGGAAATCCCTGAGCGAATAAGATTTCGCTGCAATAGATATTGCAGGCTGTTGGGCGGAGACGGATGTTATGACCAGACTGAGTAATAAAGGGATCAGATACTTCATAGGAGTATGCAAAAAATATGCATTATACCTTGCTCAGGAATTTTCATAAACAAACGATTTTATCTGGACTGATCCTGATTCTGATATTCAAAAGCAACCCGGAATAGCACTTAAGATTGCAATGAGAATGCCGTTGCATGATGACATTAAGAAAACATCAGCGGAAAGGATTATAAGCATGATACATACTTTGAATGTTGTGCTTAAGGAGTTCTATGAAATATAAAGTAATAAATTATCGAAAATTGGCCGCACAACCCGATATTATTTCAAGAATTATTAACCTTGATACTGAATCAGAAAATTGCTACCGGGATCTGGATAAGCTGTTGCGCATTGATCAAAGTGTTGCCGCACTGGTGCTGAGGGTTGCCAATTCTCCGATGTACAATCGTGGCAAGCAGATCAAAACATTTCCAATAGCAATCAATTTACTGGGAATAAATATTATTCGTTCCCTGGCAGTACTTGCCTTGTCCCGGTCTATTTTTAATCAAAGCAGAAATCATTTGATAACGAAGCATCTCTGGCAGCATTCGCTGTTAACTGCCATTACGAGCCAGATGCTCTGCGTTGAAATGGGCAATGCACAGGAAGGGGAAGAAGCCTTTATCGCAGGTTTGCTGCATGATATCGGTAAGATTCTATTATTCACTCATTATACAGAACAGTATTTGACCACACTTAAATACATTCTTGAGACAAACTGCCCAAGTGCGGAAGCAGAATTGCAATTCCTGGGTATTGATCATTATGAAGTTGGTAAGCAGGCCATTGTTGAATGGAAATTGCCAGAGTATTTTAAAAACTATACCGGCATAAATCTAGATTCATTAACGGCCTTAACGGTGAAGGATAAGATACAACACAGTCTCGCTGTTGCAAACAGCTTGATTAAGGGCACCGGCATTGGTGCGACCCAATTGGAATTGAGTATCCGGAAAAATCGGTTGATAAATCTGGGAATGGATGATGAATTCAGCGATTATCTGCTGGGTGAAACCTTCTCGCAGAAGGTAATGCAAAATGAACTGTATCAGCAATGTGCCTGACTAATATGGCTACAGATAAGCAGCTTGATGACCCATCAATCTCCGCAGTGCACCATGCACAAATGCTGGTGGTGACTTCGCTCGAACATGGCATATGGAATGAACTCAAAGCAAAAATTGCATTGTCACTGAGTCGATTAAATTTAGAACCTCTGTATGAACCTACAATCTACCTGCTTCATCAACTGGTGATCAACGCAACTCAGGCACTTCATTACAATGTGTTTCAACGGATTGTGAATGATGATTTTGGTATCAGCACAACGGACAATCATTCTGAATTTGAGTTGCTTTATAAAGATGAGCTGGCTGAACATGGTGATCGTAATATCGCACGATTCTGTGAAGAGAACGGGCTGCGTATCATTCTGTCGTTTCCCAACGAAGGGGATATACTGGTAACCATCAGTGCGCCGATAATCTGTAAGGATATGGTGTGTCTCAATGACAAGTTGATTGATGCATTAGGCTATCAATTTCAGAAACATGCGATTGCAATTAATTCAACTGTCTGTGTTGCAACCATTCGAAAACACAAGGCAAAGCAATTCCTTATTAAATTACCGACATTATTGACAACCCAGAATGAACAGTTGAGTTCACAGGGAATTTTTACGCAACTGGGTTATAGCATCGTTTGTTTTTCAAGTGTCGGAACGATTTTTACCATATCTCCGGCTATTCTCGCAAAGCTTCATATGGAAGAGACGGTCGCCTCCATTGAAGTGTTTGCGCAGCTCATTCCAACTCATTTTTATAATGATGTCATCTGGGGCATGGCGTTAGAGACACCGAAAGGTGTTTTCGAGAATTACCGGGTTCGTATCAGAACATTAAAAGATACCGATGTATCCGTGCTTTTTAATGTGAGCGGGTATCGTGATGGTGATTCGGTTATTCACACCTTGTGGCAGGCTATTTCATTGAATGGAAAGGAAAATAACAGATTATCGGAGGGTTCTATTCTGAATGAAGCCAGAGTGCATAACATCACACGTAATTATGTTCCCCAATTGGTTGAACAGAAAGCCAGGGAAGTTGTGAGACTGGGTGGCACCCAGTTGATTAATGAAGAATGTTTTATCGCTGTCATGTTTTGCGATATTGTTGGATTTACCGCCTATGTTGAAAAGCATGAGAGTGAAGAGTCAGTTATTCATACATTGAATTCGGTTCTGAGCAAGATTTCAAAATCCGTAAAGAATCGTGGTGGTTTCATTGATAAATTCATGGGTGATTGTGTGATGGCGCTGTTCAGGAACCCTCATGAAGCTGTGATAGCCGCATTGGAAATGCAACATCATTCGATGGACATTAATCATATTCGTGAGCGGGCGCAGCAGGATGCGCTACCCCTGCGAATTGGTATCGATTGGGGCAAGGTCATTATCGGAAATATAGGTACTTCTGAAAGATTGGACTGGACAGCGATCGGGGATGTCGTCAATACGGCCTCACGGATTGAGAAGAACTGTCAACCCGGCGCTGTATTGATTAGCGAAAGAATGCGTAATGAAATTATTGCAGAAGCAGGGAATGCCATTCAATACGGTAACATTTTTTCTATTAACGTAAAAGGTAAACGGAGTGAGATAGCCGTTTGCTATATTCACGACTCACAATTAAGGCTTACGGATAGTCACTGACAGGTCGTTGAAAAACTACCTACGTTGCCCGACAGTATTGAAGATGGACTCAAACTGTTCATTTAAGATGTTTCTCAGCAGCCTGCTAGGCAGTATTTTTGGCCCGATCAATCACACCCATGTGAAATCCGAGTTTACCTTGTTTACGTTCTTCAAAGTAGTGTTTCAGAGGATCATGAATAACCCGGAATGCCATATCATCCCAGGGAATTTCCTGTTCAGACATTAGTTTTACTTCCAGGCTTTCTATGCCAGGTTTAAAGTCCAGATCAAGAAGCCGTGCGCGGAATAAAAGATAAACCTGGCTGATATGAGGCAGGCTGTATATCGCATAGAGCTTCCCTATTTCAACCCGTGCATTGGCTTCTTCCAATGTTTCACGTGCAGCGGCCTCGGCAAGTGTCTCATTGTTTTCCATAAATCCAGCCGGTAGAGTCCACCAGCCAAGACGAGGCTCGATGGCGCGGCGACACAGTAAAATCTTGTCTTCCCATTCGGGGATGCAGCCCACAACCATCTTAGGGTTCTGATAATGAATCGTTTTGCAGGCAGGGCATACGTAACGGGGCAACGTATCGCCTTCCGGTATCAGTAATTCCACGGCAGTACTACAGTGACTACAAAATTTCATGGGAAAGCCTCATGTTCATGACGACTGGAATGGTATTAAATCATAGGTAACCGATTAACTGGTTGTCAGTTGACAGTAAATGCTCGTTCGGCAAGCAGATTCCCGGCATCATCGATTAACTCAACCCGCCACTTGCCCAATTGTTTTTTGTCCACAACCTTGGTTGCAAAAGTCCGCCAGTTATCGTTACCGATTTGCAGGTTTATTTTAGAATCAAGCTTATCCTGGTGATACCAGAAGATATGGACCTGCTGTCCCTGAAAATCGCGCAGATGCGCAAAAAAATAAATACGGATATTGATGTCTTGATTGAGATAAAAAGTATTGGTGGAATCAGCGGGTTCACGCCCGAACATGGTGCCACTTAGTTGCGCTCTGATGACTTGCGGGTGATCAGATGGATTCGACGGAATGGCTGGAGTCGTCGTCAAATTTCCTTTTTTTTTTGGAACAGGGGGTGGCGTTATTATTGGGTTAGAAACTGTTGTCGTATCGGGTGTCACCACGGTTCCAGCAACGGCCTGTGCGGATTTTTCTGCTTTTAAGACAGGCTTGTTTTTAGGCATTGGCGGTTTATCATGAACAGCAGTATTTTTAATGACCTCATCAACAGTAATTGATGCAAGTGGCTGGCTAAGCGGCAAAGGGATATTTTCTTCTAAGGCCGGGATCGCTGGAGCGTGAGGTGTTCTGTCAGATACTGTTTCAACGGTCGATTGATCGTCATCATCCCCGCTGAATAAGATATAACCGATAAAAAAAAGCATACTGCATAATAGAATTGCAGCAATAGAGACTTTTTGCCAATCCAGCGGTGGCTGCTCGGTGATATCGTGCGCTATTTCTGTTAATTCCGGGTGTTGTTGCTCAATTGATCGTGGCGGCTGCTGCTGGATTTGAATCCGAATTTTTAATTGATGGTCATTCATAGTATAGAATTCTGAGCCACACCTCTGTTTGCAGTCAGCCACAAATTGAGTGTCAGGTTAAAGTTTTCAGGAGGATAACAGAAACGTGTTGTTGAAATGCAATTTATTGGGACATTTTAATAATTACCGGTCATAAAGTAAAACGCTGATGATTTGTCGAATGTTTTTGTTTAGTTTGTCATTAATGCCGGACGTATTATAGATTGATCAATGAATCCAGACACCAATATGCCATGAGAAAAGAATGAATATAATTCAAGGGAAGTTTGTAGGATTGCAGGCTGATGCCGGTGATTATCAATAAGAAGCAATACAAATGACACATGATAAGCGCATGACTATTCAGCAACAGTTGCAGGATCTACGCCAGCAGATAGAGCGTCACAATTATTATTATTATGCGCTGGATAATCCAGTCATTCCTGATGCGGAATATGACCGGTTATTCCATAAATTGCAGGAAATCGAACAGGCTTACCCGTATCTGATAACACCCGAATCACCGACCCAGCGGGTTGGCGCTGCACCGCTCAAGGCGTTTTCGCAAGTAACGCATGACATACCCATGTTGTCGCTGGGAAACGCATTTGATGATGTCGATGTGGAGGCATTTGATCGCAGGGTCTGTGAAGGATTATCGGTCGATAGCGTGGAATATGCGGTTGAACCAAAATTTGATGGACTGGCCGTGAGCTTGCGTTATGAGAATTGGGTTCTCAAGACCGGAGCGACGCGGGGCGATGGGAATGCGGGGGAAGACATTACAGTGAATTTGCGGACGATCCGGGCTATTCCGCTACATCTGACATCCAGAGCTGTCCCGGAAATATTGGAAGTACGCGGCGAAGTGCTGATGCTGAAAGCTGATTTCCTTAAATTGAATCAATCTCAGCGGGATAAAGGTGAAAAGGAATTTGTTAATCCACGCAATGCTGCAGCCGGATCGTTGCGTCAACTGGATCCGAACATCACAACAAAGCGACGACTTACTTTCTTTGCCTATGGCATCGGGTATTACAAAGACCCGCAGATGCCACAGGATAGGCATAGTAATATCATGGCATACCTTGCAGCATTGCATTTTCCCGTCGCTAAAGAATGCAGGATCGTCACCGGGCTAAACGCATTGCTGGCGTATTACCAGCAAATTGGCACCGCACGTGATCAGCTGCCTTATGATATTGATGGTGTGGTCTATAAAGTCAATTCCCTGTTACAGCAGGAGAAGCTGGGGTTTGTGTCGCGTGCACCCCGTTTTGCCATAGCCCACAAGTTTCCAGCGCAGGAAGCAATAACGCAATTACTGGATATTGACGTGCAGGTCGGTAGAACAGGCGCCTTGACGCCCGTTGCGCGTTTGAAGCCGGTGTTTGTCGGTGGCGTGACGGTGACCAATGCCACATTGCATAACGCGGACGAAATAGAACGCAAGGATGTGCGTATTGGCGATACGGTTATCGTGCGCCGTGCCGGTGATGTGATTCCCGAAGTCGCGTCGGTCATGGTAGAGAAGCGTCCTGCAGATGCACGGGTTTTTGTTATGCCGACGCACAGCCCGGTATGCGGATCAAAAGTCGTGCGGCTACCGGAAGAATCGGTATCCCGTTGTACTGGTGGATTATTTTGTCCGGAACAACAGAAG
>JBBTCY010000273.1:4708-8666 GCA_038043005.1 Pseudomonadota bacterium | reverse complement strand
ATCTGCCGGAGGAAGTTATCCTGATGGCAGGAAAGCATCACTTTCCGGATTGCGCTGGTAAGCATGTCGTTTATGTAAAACTTGTTGCAACAGTTAATCGCCTGTTACAGAAAGAAGGAATGAGTGATACCTGTGCACATATTGAAACATCCACTCTGTTGGGGGATCTTGGCATCAGTGCATCCGATGCTGAAACGGAGCTGCAGAAAAGTCTGGTATGCCAGAATGAGTTGAATAAACTGGCGTATGAGCTGATAGCTTAAGGAAACGCTGAATAATCTTCATCTGTCATTCCGAGCACAAAGTGAGGAATCTTTGATGATCAATATGGTAAATTTCTCACTATATACGAAATGGCAGTTATTCCGAGATTCCTTAAGGAATTACTGATCAAGTCATGAGACCGAGAATTCCTTTCATTGATTTCACAGCAACAGGGCTTATATCAAATCAATAAATGATCTCAACATTCTCCGGTTTAAAACAGGTACGTAATGACTGTAACAGATCATCGTGAAGGTTCACCCGCCAGTCATTGCCGAGTTCAAGTTCGCCATTGGCAGATTCGTTGTGATAGATGAGCGTTACCGGGCAGAGCGACTGGTTGTTTCTGCCGGATAAGCCGGATTTTTGAGCTTGATGGGAATAAGGTGCCAGCAGTGTTCTGAGTTTCTGAATCTGCAATGATGCTGGATCGCAGCGAATTCTCATCTGTTTGGCAAAACGGGTGCGTATGCCTGCCAGATCATATAATTTCTCTGCGGTAATTCGTAGTTCACCGTCATTTTCATTACCATATTCGCGTTGATTGATTTTGGCTTCTACAACGAGTAGCTGATCCTCTTTTAACCAATCCCGGTTGGCGTCAAATAATTCATTGAATACCACCAGTTCAATACGCGCCTTACCATCATCCAGGCTAACAACTCCCATTCTGCCGCGCTTTGTCATTTGAACGCGGACAGCATAGATGATGCCTGCGATCCACTGAGGTTCCCGCTGTGGGACAAGCCGGTCCAGCCGGGTTCGTATGAATTTCTGCAATTCAAGCGTATAGGTATCGAATGGATGACCGCTGAAATAGAATCCAAATCCAAGCTTCTCATTATGCAATTTTTCTCGATCAGACCAGGGCGTCGCATCGTTCAGCTGAGAAAGCAACAGCGTATTATTGCCGCCCTCATTAAATAAGGTAGCTTGACTTGCTGCGCTGCTCATTTGCTCGGCAGATTCGATGGCAATTCCGATAGATGCCAGCAGGCTTGCACGATTTGTATTGATGGGATCAAAGGCGCCCACGCGGATGAGTGATTCCATTACACGCCGATTGACGATCCGTCGATCAACCCGATTGCAGAAATCAAACAAATCCGGATATAACCCGGATTTGTTACGATCATTCATGATGGCTGAAATTGCAGATTCACCGGTTCCCTTCACTGCACCCATGCCGTAGCGGATGGTTTTATTATCTACCGGCACAAAGCGATAATCAGAATGATTAATATCCGGCGGCAGCATGGTCAGTCCGTTGGCAATACTGTCCTCAATAAAGATATGTACCTTGTCGGTATCGTCCATATCGGCAGATAAACAAGCGGCCATGAATTCTGCAGGGAAATGCGTTTTTAAATAGGCGGTCTGATAGGCGATTAATGCATAAGCGGCTGCATGGGATTTGTTAAAGCCATAGCCAGCAAATTTCTCCATTAAACCGAATAATTCAGTTGCCTTGTCCTGATTCAAACCATTGCCAACAGCGCCGGCTACGAAGATATCCCGCTGCTGGGCCATTTCTTCCACTTTTTTCTTGCCCATGGCACGGCGGAGTAAGTCAGCACTGCCCAGACTGTAGCCACCGATAACCTGGGCAATTTGCATGACCTGTTCCTGATAAATCATTACGCCATAGGTTGGACTCAATATGGGTTCAAGACGGGGATCAAGATACTCAATCTGTTTGCCATGTTTGTGTTCGATAAAATCCGGGATCAAATCCATCGGTCCGGGACGGTACAGAGCAACTAGGGCGATAATGTCTTCAAAGCAATCTGGCTTGGCTTTCTGCAATAGATCTTTCATGCCGCGTGATTCAAATTGAAATACGCCAATCGCATTGCCTTGACGCATTAATGCATACGTTGCCGTATCATTGAGAGGAATTTTTGCGAGTGAGAAAGGAGTGTTCTCTGTTTGAGCGCTGTTATTTTGTCGGATATATGCAACGGCGCGATCGAGGATCGTTAATGTCCGCAGTCCGAGAAAGTCAAACTTAACCAGGCCTATTTTTTCAACATCATCCTTATCCAGTTGGCTGACGACTGAATCGGCTGACTCAGTGCAATAGATGGGGCAGAAGTCAGTAATCTTGCCCGATGCAATTAAAACACCACCGGCATGCATGCCGACATTGCGCGTGATTCCTTCGAGACTTTCCGCCAGCTCCAGTAAATTACGCACATCTTCTTCGTCATTTGCGCGCTGATTGAGCTGCGGTTCAATCTCCCGGGCTTTTTTTAATGTCATGCCCAGTTCAAAGGGAATCAATTTGGCCAGTTGATCGACGAAGTTATACGGTAAATCAAGCACGCGACCAATATCCCGAATAACGGCCTTGGCCGCCATAGTGCCGAATGTCACAATCTGCGAGACGCTTTCCGTGCCATACCGCTGTTTGACATATTCGATGACGAGTTCACGACGATCTTGGCAGAAGTCGATATCAAAATCGGGCATGGAAACACGCTCCGGATTCAGAAAACGTTCAAACAGGAGATCGTACCGCAGAGGATCCAGATCGGTAATGCTTAATGAATAGGCAACCAGCGAACCGGCACCAGAGCCGCGCCCGGGACCAACGGGTACATTATTTTGTTTTGCCCAATTGATAAAGTCGGCAACAATCAAAAAATATCCGGCAAATCCCATTTGAATGATCGTGTTGACCTCAAAATCCAATCGGGCCTGATATTTTGGCAATTGCTGGTTTCTTTCCTCAGAATCTGGAAACAGTTGGTGAATGCGATTATCCAGCCCCATTAGCGCCTGCGTGCGGAAATAATGTTCCAGACTTTCGTTGTCAGGTGTCGGGAACAAAGGCAATCGATTGACGCCAAGCTCAAGAGAGAGATTGCAACGTTTGGCGATTTCTACGCTGTTCATTAGCGCAGAGGGAATATCGGCAAACAGTTCAGCAATTTCAGACTGTGTTTTGAAGTATTGCTGTTCGGTAAAATTTCTGGGTCGGCGCCGATCATCAAGTACATAGCCTTCGGCAATGCAAACACGCGCTTCATGGGCCCGATAGTCTTCCGGGTTTAGATACTGTATCGATTGTGTTGCAACAACAGGCAGATTTAGTTTGGATGCCAGTATCAGTGAATTCTGGACGAGAACGGCTTCATTGGCGTAACCATCCCGCTGTATTTCAATATAAAAACGTTCCGGGAACAGATTGGCCCAGTTCTGGGTCAATATTTCCGCTTGTAGCAGGTTATTTTGCAATATTGACTGGCCGATATTACCAAAGCGTGCGCCAGATAATGCGATCAAGCCATCGGTTCCCCATTCATCGGGATGCAGCCATGCCTCTTTTATTTCAGCTCTGCCGTGATGCTGGTTCTCACGGTATGCGCGGGATAACAGACGGGATAATAATAAATACCCCGTGTATGACTGGCACAGCAATATGAGGCGGATCGGTTTGTTGCGGTCAGCCTCATTGGTGATCCAGACATCACAGCCAAGAATTGGTTTGATACCACTTTTACGGGCACTCTGATAAAACTTTACAAGACCGAATACATTGGAAAGATCAGTCAATGCCAATGCAGGCATGTTATCGGCTTCTGCTTTTGCAATTACTTCATTGATCCGGATCGTGCTGTCCACGATCGAATATTCACTGTGTAAACGTAAATGAATAAAAGCAGGGCTGGTCGACATAATGTTACAATTT
>JBBTCY010000273.1:0-4608 GCA_038043005.1 Pseudomonadota bacterium | reverse complement strand
CAATTTTACATCATGTTGAAAGCTCCTGAACTTTTACTTCCCGCAGGCTCTCTCGAGAAAATGCGTGTTGCCTATGCGTTTGGTGCCGATGCGATTTATGCAGGGCAACCCCGATATTCATTGCGAGCCAGAAATAATGAATTTGCTCTGGAGCAGATCAGGACAGGGATTGCTGAAGCCCGTGCACTGGGAAAGAAATTTCTGGTTGCCAGTAATATCATGCCCCATAACGCCAAGGTCAAAACATATCTGGCAGATATGGAACCAGTGATTGCCATGAAGCCGGATGCGCTGATTATGGCAGATCCTGGATTGATTATGTTGGTGCGTGAGAAATGGCCGGATATTCCAGTTCATCTTTCCGTGCAGGCCAATACAGTCAACTATATGGGCGTTAAGTTCTGGCAAAAGATTGGGTTGACACGCGTCATTCTGTCGCGTGAATTATCATTGGATGAAGTGTCGCAAATTCGTGATTTCTGTCCTGATATGGAGCTTGAAGTATTTGTTCATGGCGCATTGTGCATTGCTTATTCCGGGCGCTGTTTACTGTCGGGTTACTTTAATCATCGTGACCCCAATCAAGGTACCTGCACCAACTCCTGTCGCTGGGATTATAAAGTACAGTCCGCTGAAGAAAATCCAAGTGGTGACATTCAACCGGTAGAAAAGATTGATTTTGATTTTGAACAGGCGATGTCACAATTGAATGATTCAGGGATTACCGACAGTCGTGAAACACTGGTGCGGCACCCTGCCGCAGATCAGGTTTATCTGATTGAGGAGAAGGAGCGGCCTGGTCAGTTGATGCCGATCATGGAAGACGAGCACGGTACCTATATCATGAATTCCAAGGATCTGCGCGCGGTGGAACATATTGAACGTCTGGTTAAAATTGGTGTTGATTCACTCAAGATCGAAGGGCGCACAAAATCGTTATATTACGTCGCCAGAACGGCGCAAGTCTACCGCAAGGCAATCGATGATGCCGTGGCAAACAGGCCATTCGATCCTTCACTGCTGGGTGAACTGGAAGGTCTGGCCAATCGTGGTTACACCAATGGGTTTTATCAACGGCACAACACGCAGGAGACGCAAAATTATTTGCGCGGGTATTCTGAATCAAGTCGCAGCCAATATGTGGGCGATGTCACCGGCTTTGATGAGACCAGCGGCATGGCAGAAGTACAGGTCAGGAATCGTTTTCAGGTCGGCGATCGACTTGAGATCATTCATCCATCCGGTAATCAGGTTGTTGAGTTGCAACGTATGCAGGATGCCATGGGTAAGCCTATTTTTGTAGCACCTGGCAGTGGCCACCGGGTAAGGATACCGATGACTGGGAACATGGAAAATGCATTTATAGCCAGATTTGTGTAGTGTGCTGATCTGCTCGTTGATCCTGGCTTATGTCGGCAGATTGAGAGCGCACTCGTGGTGGAAAAAATTAAGAATCCGCTTAGGTAACCAGTTTAGCTTGCCAGGGAAAGGCCCCTGCATGAATCCGGCATGCCCTCCTTCCTCAGGAAATTCCAGAACAACATTGGCAGCCACATCTTTCTGTGCAGGCAGTACGGAAGCAGGCATAAATGGATCATTGCGCGCATTGATGACCAGTGTGGGAACCTGGATCGATGCGAGCCAAGGCTTGCTGCTTGACTGAGACCAGTAATCATCAGTATCCCGGAAACCGTGCAGGGGGGCGGTGACCAGATTATCAAACTCATAAATTGAAGTGCATTTCATGAGCGCTTGCTTATCAAACAGGCCCGGGAATTTTTCAAGCTTCTCGAATGCCTTGTATTTGAGCGTATTGAGGAAGTGGCGTGTATAGACCTGATTAAATCCAGTATCCAGTGCGGAGCCTGCCGCACTTAAATCAAGGGGAACCGAAATGGCAACCACGCCCTTGGTTATTGCCTGGGCTTGCTTTCCTTTTTCACCTAGCCACTTCAATACGGCATTGCCGCCGAGTGATACGCCAACAATATACAATGCCGGATTGGCATTGGCAGGACCGGTCTGTTCGACAACGCGTTTCAGCATCCAGCCAATTTCTGTTGAGTCACCGGCGTGGTAGGCACGTGGTAAACGATTGGGAATACCTGAGCATCCTCGGAAGTGGATAACAACGCTGCGCCATTGATATCGCCTTAACATATTGGAAATACTAAGGATATAATGGCTAGTTGATCCGCCTTCCAAACCATGAAAGAATACGACTAATGGAGAAGTTTGGGAACCATCCATCCAATCGACATCAACAAAGTCGCCATCAGCGAGTTCCCAGCGCTCACGACGGTAACTGAAAGTTTGTGTTGGTTTGTTAAAATAGGGGTAAATTGTTTGCATGTTCCCCCCGGGCAACCAGGAAGGGGCATTATACGGTTCAGTAGTGTATGGAATGACGATTACCCCCGTTTTCTTGCTAATATGATGATTCATGTCAATGATTGGAAAAGATCAGAGTTGGAGTGGAAATTAAACATAAAACTCATTGAGAGAATGATTTTTGGCAAGATTTAAATCAGAACAGGTTCTAAATAAGGGTATTTAAGATACTGATAGCGAAACCAATCTGCAAGCTAAGTAAAATATATCCAATTATAATGGATATGCATCATATCTTAGTATTCTATCTATAAATTATCTACCAATAAGGGCTAACAGCATGAGAATTGTATTGATTAACGTGGGAACTGGAGGGTATCTTGGTTGAAGCAACACTATCCATGATCATGTTAATCAGTGTAGGACTGCTGACTACAACGCTCAATCCAATCCGGGTTATTTGTCAGGATCAGGGCTCTCTAGGTCAGGAATATGCCTGGAAAGGTCTTGGCTTTTTAATTATATTATTCATCGTCGGATATATCGCCTATACCTATTTTCTGTTTCAGGCAGGCATACAGACTGTCGATATGGTTGTCACGTTTATACTGTTCAGTGGCAGTTGTTTTGTTGTTGCGGTCATTCGTCTGAGTCTTATCAGCATTAAGGAAATAAAGAAAATGGGCTTGCAGGAGCGGCATCATGCCTTGCATGATGCATTGACCAGTTTGCCTAACAGAATTCTTTTGAATGAAGCAATGATCGGGGCGATTGCGGCTGCGAAAAGAAATAAGACACCGCTGGCAGTCATGCTCATGGATCTGAATAATTTTAAAGAGGTTAATGATACGCTCGGACATTTCTGTGGTGATCGGTTATTGCAGCAGGTTGTACCTATCTTGAAAAGGTCAATTCGAGAGATCGATATGGTTGCCCGTCTGGGTGGTGATGAATTTGCTGTTATTCTTCCAGAGGCCAAGATTGCCGATGCCAAGATTGTTGCTGCCCGTATAATCAGTGCGCTGGAACAGCCTGTCATGGTTGATCAGCATGAACTCCAGGTGGGAATCAGTATTGGAATCTCTCAGTATCCGGATGATGGAACTGATAGTGAGACGTTATTACAGAAGGCCGATATTGCGATGTATATCGCAAAACGTAACGCATTGGGTTACTCAGTTTATGATCTGAGCCGCGATCAGAATTCTTTGGATAAGCTGATTGTGTTAGGCAAGTTGCGAACAGCAATTGCTAATAATGAATTAACATTGTTCTATCAGCCGATTATTAATTTAAGTACCGGAAAGGTATATGGTCTGGAAGTACTGACAAGATGGTATGACGATAGTTTAGGCGATATTTCACCCGATATATTCATTCCCATTGCAGAACAATCTGGTGTTATAAAACAATTCTCCCTGTGGATGCTCGATACGGCCGTATCGCAATTCATGCGGATAAATCAATCTAATCCAGATTTGATTCTATCGGTAAATCTCTCGGCTAAGGATATTCAGGATGGGAACCTGGTAAATGATTTGCGAGCTATTTTATCCAGATATGCAATGAATCCCCGGCAACTGAATATTGAAATTACTGAAAACAGTATGATGCTCGAATCCGATCAGCCGCAATATCTGTTATCCGAATTCACTAAATTGGGTGTTTCCATCTCGATTGATGATTTTGGCACAGGTTTCTCGTCTTTGGCGTACTTGAAACGAATATCTACTCAGGCGATTAAAATTGATAAGTCGTTTGTAATCGATATGCTGATGGATACGACGAATGGTGAGATAGTGGTGCGATCAATCATTGATATTGCTCGTAATCTGGAACAGCCTGTTATTGCGGAAGGCATTGAAACAAAATCCTGTCTGGATCGCCTTGCCGAACTTAACTGCCAGTTTGGCCAAGGGTATTTCATATGCAAGCCCTTGCCCTGCGAACAAATTATAGTATGGCTAAAAGAAAAAGACAAAGAGAACTCGAAGAAACAGGCTGTATTTTCCCAATGATCTTTCTCAGGGACAATTGATCAGAATGGCTGCGGCAACCTGTCGCCCTTCTTCAACCAGTATATTGTATGTACGACAGCAAGCCTTTGTATCCATCACTTCAATACCAATTCCTTGCCGGGCCAGTTGATGGAGTAGAGACTGTTCCGGGAATTGATGGCGGGAGCCTGTTCCCAGAATGATGATCTCAGGTTGATATGGTTTCAGGCAATCAAAATGTTGAGCTTCCAGTTGGTTAACCGATGCGACAGGCCAATCT
>JBBTCY010000272.1:0-3983 GCA_038043005.1 Pseudomonadota bacterium | reverse complement strand
TAACCAAGTTGAACGCTCCGCTAACGCAAGCGTTTGATTTTCAACCTTCAAGCGAGTCACAAATAATACCGACACCGACATGCAATATACTAACTCAACAGTTGGCTGGTTTCGATACCCTGACTAACGCTTTAGAATATGCTGCGGAAGGAATAACGGGATATAATTTTTATGATGCGAGAGGTAACTTACGCTCAGTTCTGCCTTACCATACACTAAGACAGAATGCACGTACCTTGGCTCAACGCTTATCAGGTTTTGATCTACCTCGTGGTAACCGGGTAGCGATTATTGCCGACACATCCCCTGAATTCATCGAGTTATTTTTTGCATGTCGCTATGCTGGGTTAGTTCCTTTTGCAATGCCGGTTCCAGTTAATCTGGGTAGCCATGCAATTTATGTACAACAGCTTCGAGGAATGCTTGAAAGCAGTCAAGCAAGCATAGCGCTTGCAAATATCGATTATATTAATTTTCTGGAAGAGGCTGCTGAAGAAACAACTGGACTACAGTGGGTCGGCACTCCTAGCAAACTTAATGAGTTGCCGATAAAAGATATTGAATTACAGCCTAATAATCCTGATGAAACTGCATATCTGCAATTCACATCTGGCAGTACGCGCACACCGCGCGGGGTAGTAATTACCGAGCGGGCTTTAATGTGCAATCTTCAAGGCATTGTACAAAATGGCCTGGAAATAAAACCTGATGATCGTTCCGCCTCGTGGCTACCTTTTTATCACGATATGGGTTTAGTTGGTCTGGTACTGGCGCCAATGGTTACGCAAATCTCTGTTGACTACCTGGCGACACGGGACTTTGCAATTCGCCCACTGCAATGGCTACGGCTAATTAGTCGCAATCGCTGCACTGTTGCATTTAGTCAGCCTTTTGGCCTTAAGCTATGCACACTGCGTGTACGAGAATCTGACCTGAGGGAACTTGATCTCAGCTGTTGGCGTGCAGCCGGTATTGGCGCAGAAATGATCCGCCCGGAAACACTTAGAAATTTTGCTGAGAAATTTGCATCAGCCGGTTTTGATGAGAATGCTTTCCTGCCGTGCTATGGCCTTGCTGAATCAACCCTCGCCGTTACTTTCTCAAAAATTGGCAAAGGCTGTCAAAGTATACAAGTTGACAGCAAGACCTTGATTGATAAAAGAATGGCTTCACGGTTGCATACGGATGGACGCAAATATAATGAATTTGTAAATTGTGGACGCCCACTGCCTGGACATATCGTCAAGATAATCGATGAAGAGGGCGATCAGTTGTCAGAAATGATGGTTGGTAGCGTTCTGGTGCAAGGTGACAGCGTAATGACCGGGTATTACAATAATCCGGAGGAAACTAGCCGCGCATTAAAATCGGGGAAATGGCTGGATACTGGCGATATCGGTTTTCTTTTTGAAGGAGACTTATATATTACTGGTCGCCGTACAGACGTTATCATTGTTAATGGCCGCAATATACGGGCACAAGATATAGAAGAACTGGCGGAGCAGCAACCCGAAGTAAGATCCCGTGAAGCTTCAGCATTTGGTGTCAATGATGAAGACAGCACGACCACGATCGTACTGGTTATAGAATGTCGATTAACATCAATAACCGAGCGCCAGTCATTGACAACCAGATTACAACAGCTTGTTTATATGGCATTTGGTGTAAATTGTGTTGTAGAACTGGTGCCGCCGCACACCCTGCCAAGAACTTCATCAGGAAAATTATCGCGATTTGCAGCACGTCAGGGTTATATTCAACGCACAAACTTAACAGGACAGCTTTCAGTTGTAGAATCAGGAGACAGATAGTAGAGCATGCCAAAATTAGTAGCAGTAACGGGCGCTACTGGTTTCATTGGCCATGCACTGATGAGTAAGCTGGTTAAGGATGGATGGAAAGTTCGTGCACTTACGCGAACAGTGCGCTCGGATAGTGAGTCAATTCGCTGGATTCAGGGCGACTTAGATAACTCAATTGCGCTACACCATTTAGTCGATGGTGTAGCGTATGTAATACACTGTGCTGGTGCCGTTAGAGGAAATTCTTATAACGAATTTGCACAGACCAATATTACCGGCACCCAGAATCTTTTATCTGCGCTCTCCGAACAAACTCAATCACTTCGTTTTCTACTGATTTCATCCCTCGCTGCAAGACAACCTGAGTTATCGTGGTATGCAAAAAGCAAGTACCTGGCTGAACAGAAAGTTTCTGAATCCATAGGCGACAGACCATGGACAATATTCAGACCAACTGCTGTTTATGGTCCGGGCGACAAAGAACTGAAACCACTTTTCCAGGCAACGCGCAGAGGCATTCTTCCTGTTGTCGGAAAAACAGATAATCGCTTTGGATTAATACATGTTGATGATCTGATTGCAGCGATCCAACTCTGGCTTGTATCGGATTCACCGATCAATGGCACTTATGAACTCGATGACGGAACGCCTGGTGGATATAGTTATCAATCGCTGGCAGCATTAGCTGAACGCGTTTGGGAGCGACCGGTTCGCTGTATTACCATACCATCCTCTCTGATTAGAGGAATTTCCATACTCAATTTATGGCTCTCTCGTCAATTTCATTATTCCCCTATGCTGACTCCTGGAAAGGTTAATGAGCTACAACATTGCGACTGGGTGTGCAATAATACACCTTTAACCCATGCACTCCCTGCATGGCAGCCCAGTATTCGCTTGCAGGAGTCGCTACCTCAAGTGATCTGACTTTATAAACTATTCTGAATCGAACCCATGACCAAAAGTAATTACGATGAGATTATGCTGCTACTGTGTGATCGCCTCGGTAACTTAACCAATACTGGTGTTCAAATTACCCCTGAAACCAATTTAATCAGCCAATTATCAATTGATTCCATAAAACTGCTTAATCTCATTATGGAAATTGAAGATACTTTTGATATATCGGTCCCTATCAATGCACTGGCTGACATTCAAACGGTTCGCGAACTTGCAGAATTAATATATAAAATAAAGTCGGCATCATAATGAATCTACTCGAGAAACTTGATGCAGCCGCTGCTGCGCGAAAAGCGATGTTACCCAATGGCGTTGGTGCATTTGGCATTCCGATTGAAGAAGTTTATTCGGCAACGGAAGCAAGGATTGGAGATCGCCGAGTGCTTCTGCTGGGTACTAATAATTACCTTGGTTTAACTTTCTCACCTGAGTGTATTCAAGCTGCACATGAAGCGATTGATAAGGAAGGAACCGGGACCACCGGTTCACGGATGGCGAATGGCAGTTACTTTGGTCATCGCGCATTGGAGAGAGAATTTGCAGATTTCTATCAGTGTCGCTCAGGTATTGTGTTTACCACAGGCTATCAGGCTAATTTAGGCACTATTTCCGGCCTGGTAGGCTCTGGAGATACCGTTCTGATCGATGGTGACTCACATGCCAGTATTTACGACGGCTGCATTTTAAGTGGCGCCGATATCATTCGTTTTAAACACAATGATACGACTGATCTGGAGAAACGTTTGCGCCGACTGGGCGATCGCGTAAAAACTACGCTTATTATCGCCGAAGGCATATACAGTATGCTGGGTGATCAAGCACCGCTGGCTGAAATTGTTAAATTAAAGAAAGAATATAATTGTCTCTTGCTACTCGATGAGGCTCATTCGCTCGGAGTACTCGGCGAAACAGGACAAGGTCTGGTAGAAAAAACCGGCTTATTAAAAGATGTTGATTTTATTACCGGTACTTTTAGTAAGAGCCTTTGCAGCATTGGCGGATACTGTGTCAGCAATCATCCGCAACTTGAACAGCTACGTTACGTCAGCCACCCCTATATCTTTACTGCATCTCCATCACCCGCCACCATTGCATCAACCCGTGCTGCACTAGAATTGTTGCGCAAAGGCAGCGATTTACGCAAGCAGCTATGGCGCAATTCGCTACAGCTCTATACACGACTTGGGGAAGTCGGCTATACGCTAGGACCGGATCCCGGAC
>JBBTCY010000271.1:0-1011 GCA_038043005.1 Pseudomonadota bacterium | reverse complement strand
CCGAATCTGTAACTGAGTTTCTACAGGATTACTCAGCGATTTTCCGGACGATTCCCCTGCAGGATGCGCTGGCAAAATTCATTCTGAAAAAAACAACCTGTTCAATTCCTGCTGACACATGGGAAATAAAAGATATCCCACTCCATCTGCTGATGAATATCAAAGTCATCGATGAAGCAGGGAAAGAGTTGGCCATGAGCCGAAATCTGGCCGAGTTACAAACACAGCTCGGCAAGGCAGCTCAAATCACATTCGCAAAGATCAGCGCTGATGACAAGATAACAAACATAGAACGCGATGAAATAAAACGATGGGATTTTGGCGACTTACCCACTGAAATTGCATTTACCCGCAACAATCAGCAATTCACGGGCTATCCAGCGCTGATTGATCAGAAAGACCATGTCGCCATTCGTTTATTTGATACGCATGAAGCAGCTGATACCGCGATGCGCGCCGGTGTGCGGCGCCTGTTATGTTTTGAACTGAAAGACAGGCTGAAGCAACTGGATAAGGATTTACCGGGATTCAAACAGGCCGTGCTGCAATTAACAACTGCCATGAATCCCCACGAACTGAAGCAAGACATGATCAATGCAATTACTGATCGGGCTTTTATCGGCAATGACCCACTACCCCGTACTGAAGAAGCCTTTAACGCACAGAAACAACGCGCCAGGGAACGGTTGCCCGTCGTCATGGAGGCACTTGCTCGTCTCATTCATCATATGGGCCAAGAATACCAGGCCTTTCTGGGACAGCTATCCATCAACCGCAATGACAAAGTAAAAACTGAATTAGGTAATCAGCTCAGTCAACTGATTTATCCTGACTTTCTAAGCAAGACACCCTGGGATCGATTACAGCATTTTCCACGCTATTTGAAAGGTATGGCTCTGCGTCTGGCCAAATTACCAGCCAATGCAGTGCGGGATGCCCAATACAGCACTGAAATATCCACATTATGGCAACACTACCTGAAGCGCCTGGAGAAGCACCAGAAAACCGGAA
>JBBTCY010000270.1:0-2063 GCA_038043005.1 Pseudomonadota bacterium | reverse complement strand
ATTTCCTTCGCTCCATCCGCCTTGCATCTCATCTTGTTCACCGAATTATTCAGCGTTTCCTTAGCAGACCGTTGAAAAACTATCTGCGCGTTGCCCGGTGTTAAAAACAGACTCAAAATGCTCATTTATCATGCATAAACTGCGCTTTTTCGCCTGTTTCTGCCTTGCATCGGTTGTCTCGAATACGTTTTTTAACGGCTTGTTAACAAGGCTGTCAGTGGATTCACATCAGAGTACAATATTGGACAGCTTTTCAAGTCCAGAAACCAATTGAGATTCGAAACAGGGGTAATGCCAATCATGACACACATACACGATCAAACTCTGCCCGAAGGCACTCAAATCGGCGTTTATGAAATTAAAGGTACCTTAAACGTCGGCGCATTCGATATTACCTATCGTGGCTGGAATCATCACCTCAAGGAGCGGGTGGAAATATGGGAATATTTTCCACAGGATTTTGCCATGCGCGCCAGCAACGGTCTTGGTGTCGAACCCAAGTCCCCACAGGACAAGGAAAATTTTGACTATGGATTAAAGGCATTTCTGGATCAGGCCGATATTCTCACGCAAATTGAGCATCCAAATATCGTCGCCACCGAGAATATCCTGTCATTCAATGGCACAGCCTATCTGATTATGGTTCATCAGGAAAGTGTGCCGCTTTCCAAACTGGTGCGATCTCCAGCCACCTTTGCCGAAGCGGAATTAAAATTTATCCTGATATCGATCCTGAATGCCCTGCAGCAATTACACGAACATAAGATGGTGCATGGCGGCATCCAGCCAGCCACTATTTCTCTGAGTAAAGAAGGCGAACCGCTGCTGGCTGGTTTTTCTGCGGCACGGCTGGCTGTCGCAGCCTATACCGATCATCTTGCCGGTGCATTAGCCGATGGCTATGCCTCGGCAGAACAATATGAACTCGCGCATAAGTCCGGACCGGCCGCTGATTTTTATGCGCTGGGCGCAACAATGTATTATTGCATTACGCACCGTCAGCCCGCTGCCGCACAGAGCCGGGTGCTGGCTTTAGGTAAGGGAGAACCCGACCCGATAACTCCGCTGTCCGAATCCCCCGATATTCCGTACAGCGCGGAATTTTTGCAGACGATTACCTGGATGCTGCAACCTGGTCATACGGATCGTCCGCAATCGGTTGCCGAGATCCTGGCGGTACTGAAGCCAGAGCGTGCCAGCAATCCAGCGGAATCTTCAGCCGCCGAACAGGATGTTGCGGCTAATCGTTTAACCACCAACCGCTATATATGGATCGGTGTTGTGACGGGTGCTGTTGCATTGGCTGTAGTGGGATTATGGCCTGATGAGAAATCTTCGGAAGCGCCGGGTAACAAACCCGTCGTAGCAAGTACCCCCCCTTTATTCCAGCGTAATCCTGAAAAAACTGTTCTTCCACCGGAAGTGAAAGACGATCCATCCGTTGCTGTGGCGATTGCCCAGCCCAGTCAGGAACCTGATCTGGTAAAAAATCCGCTGGTGATTCAGCAGGAAACCAGCAAACCGGATGAAGAACCCAAGGTGTCGTCTCGAATAGAAAAACCAATCGACAGGGTCGCTATTAAGAAATATCTGATTGCTGCTGAAAAGGCTATGAAAGCAGGGAATTTCACCACACCGGCAAAAGACAACGCCCATAAGCACTACCGGATGGTTCTTGCGATTGAGCCGAATAATGCAGAAGCACGGGCCGGGTTGCAGAAAATGGTTAACCGGTATATCCAGTTTATCGAGAAAGCCAGTGCGGAACGTAGCCTGGAAAGGGTTATGCTTTATCTGCAACGGGCCGAATCTGTCTTGCCGGATGACCCTAAGCTGAAACGTATCCGGGCAACGTGGGCTGACAGGAAATAATCCGGGCCTGTTTTTTCCTTGCAGGGCGCGTGTCAGGGAAGTACTGGATAATTGTCTACACAAACGGTTCCATATCCAGTCTTACGTCGTAGTCGGGTGATTCTCCTGTTGCCCTGTTGTTAAGGGTGATTGCTGCGCGGTACTCGCTCCCTCGCCTATCATGTTGATATGTCCCGGTTGCTGCGTTCCGT
>JBBTCY010000269.1:0-2733 GCA_038043005.1 Pseudomonadota bacterium | reverse complement strand
CTGGCTGTCATATTGCTGATGAGCATCTGTTATATCACCGGATTATGGCTGGTTGGACTGGAATTTGCCCTGCCGATTGGGCTGCTGGCAGGAATCCTCGTGTTCGTGCCCTATCTTGGCATGATTGTTGGATTGACCCTGGCAACATTTGCCGCATTGATGCAGTTTCAAGACTGGAATGAGGTGATTCCAGTGTGGGCGGTGTTCGGATTCGGTCAATTACTGGAAGGGATGGTAATTACGCCATGGCTGGTGGGAGATCGTATCGGCTTGCATCCTGTCATGGTGATATTTGCATTGCTTGCCTTTGGCCAGTTATTTGGTTTTTTTGGCATCCTGCTGGCTCTGCCGGTCAGCGCGGTTTTATTGGTGTGGTTGCGGCATATCCATCAGCAATATCTCGAGAGTAATTTTTATCATTCATAAATGAAACAGCTAATATTGGATATTAACCCCCCCGCATTACCGACATTGACGAACTTTCTGCCGGGACATAACACGGAGCTGGTGCAGATGCTGTGTAACATCCTGTCAGGGAAAGAACGGGATCGCTTTGTCTATGTGTGGGGTGGTCTGGGATGTGGCAAGAGTCATTTGTTGCAGGCTGTAGTGGATGTGTATCAACAGGATAATTTAAAGGCTTTTTATTTCTCAGGTGACTTGCAGGCGGAGTTTTCTATTGATGCGGATACCGATTGTGTCGCGATCGACGATGTTGATTGTTTAGATGCAGAAGCTCAAATCAGATTATTTAATCTTTATAATCAACTGCGTGAAGACGGCCATGCTTTCTTGCTGGTCAGCGGCCCTGCGGCACCAGCACATCTGGATATGCGGCAGGATCTGGTGACGCGTTTGGGGTGGGGGCTGGTGTATCAGGTTCATGAATTAACAGAAGAGGAGAAAATGCAGGCGATGAAAAGTCATGCTGCGGATTGCGGGTTTAATTTGTCACAGGAAATATGCCATTACTTGTTACGGCATGGCCGACGTGATTTGCCGTCATTGATGATGACGCTGGATGCGCTGGATCGTTATTCCTTGACAAATCAGCGTCCGATTACCATCCCTTTGTTACGGGAATTATTGCAGGTGAATGCATGAATTTAGCATTATTTGATTTAGACAATACATTGATTGTTGGAGACAGTGATTTTCAGTGGGCGCAATTCCTGATTGAAAAGAAGGCACTGGATCGCGAGTTGCACGAATCCAGAAATATGGAGTTTTATGAGCAATATAGAGCGGGAACGCTGGATATCTATGAGTTTCTGGATTTTCAGCTCAAACCCTTGTCGCGTCATTCGCGTACTCAGCTGGAAACGTGGCGCAGTGAATTTATGACCAAAAAGATTATGCCACTGATCGCGCCTGGAACGCGTCAATTGATAGAACGGCATATGCTGGATGGCGACTTATGCATCATCATTACGGCAACGAACAGTTTTGTGACAGCACCCATCGCGCAGGCACTGGGTATCCAGCATTTGATTGCGACCGAGCCGGAAGAAAGGAATGGTGAATTTACCGGTCAGGTTTCTGGAATACCCTGTTTCAGGGAAGGAAAGATCGACCGGCTGGAGAGCTGGCTGGATACGCATAATTTAACCTGGCTGTCTTTCCTGCGAAGCTGGTTTTATAGCGATTCCCTCAATGATTTGCCGTTGCTCAGCAAAGTAACGCATCCGGTTGCCGTCGACCCGGATGCGACGTTGAGAAGACATGCGGAAAAAAACAACTGGCCGGTGATCAGCCTGCGTTGATGAGACGGATTGGCAATTGACAGTTTACGGAAACGCCTTTGTCAGACTGATAAGAGGATGGTGTGATGTCAAGATGTGACCCCTTGTCGTGTGTGGTGGTGGATTCAAGATTTAGGGATCTGGGTATTGATATCAAATGTAAGGCCTGACACCGGGATTCGCTTTCCGGTCAGGCGGTATTTCTGCAGGCGGCTGTTGGGTTTGTCGGGGAGGGTGTATTCGATGAGTCCATCGTCCAATAACGCTTTTATGGCACGCTTGAATGCACCTGTCTTGCTCCGCAGGTTGAGGCGGGCGATGAGTTCACTGGCCGAGAGTGGTGCCGGTACAAGCGCGTGCAGTATCGACTCTGACCGGGCCCCTGAGTGGGCCTTGGACTGGGCCCTTGGTGCCGCGTCGAGAATCATTTGCAGCATGAACTCAATAAATGCCGCCGAGTCGCTGTGTTGGGTGCTGCGGTTGAGGGCGGCGTAATATTCCTGCTGATGTTCGTGGATGAGGGTTTCCACGGGGATGTGGGCTAACAGCGGGTTCCATTGGCTGAGGATCAGGGTCTGCCAGAGCCGTCCCATGCGGCCATTGCCGTCTTCGAAGGGGTGAATGAACTCGAATTCGTAGTGAAACACCGAGCTGGCGATGAGCGGGTGTTCATCCGTGGTTTTCAGCCAGTGCAGCAAGTCACGCATCAGTGACGGAACCCGTCTGGCGGGCGGGGCCATGTGTATGACCTCTCCGCCTGCCATAACGCCGACCCCGTCGCTACGGTAATGTCCGGGCGCGTCGAGCAGCCCGCTCATGAGGACACCGTGCGTTGCCAGCAGATCCTTTTCCGCCGAGGGTTGCCACTGGGTGTAAAGATTATAGGCCTTGATGGCGTTGCGCGCTTCCTGGATCTCCCGTGGCGGGGCGATGACGCGCTTGCCTTCGAGAATGGCGGTGATCTGCGCTTCGCTGAGGGTGTTTCCCTCGA
>JBBTCY010000268.1:0-3900 GCA_038043005.1 Pseudomonadota bacterium | reverse complement strand
CGTCAATATGTTCAAAGTCAGCTTAAAGTGATGGATAAGATGGAAGAGAAGATTGAGTTGAGCAACTAACCTTGTTTTAAAACTTGGTTGCTTGCGGCCGATAACCAGAGGATTGCAAAATGAGTGAGCAGAAAATTGAACGTAGCCCACAACTTGTCTATAAGGGGGGCTATAAATATCAACTACAACAACCCTATTGGGTTCAGACTCCATTGCGCCCGGAAAAGTATGTATCCAATGGTTGGGTGGGTCTGGATACTGATGGAAAAATGATATTCATGCCAGGGTATGCTTGGGATGGTCCGTCTGGTGTGATGCCGGATATTCCCTGTGCGATGACAGGATCACTGATGCATGACGGTGGATATCAGCTTATGCGTGAAGAATTGTTGCCACAATCGGCAAAAGGAACTTTGGATAGACACCTGGCTGACATGGTACGCTCTGACGGCATGTGGGGAGTTTTCGCAAGATTTACTTTTTGGGGAGTCGATCGTTTTGGCAGGCAATTTACACGCAAGCCAACCAAAACAATAACGCTATTTACACCTTAAGCCGCACCATAATCGAATTCAAACCTGATGAGTTAAAGTATCTCTTAATTTAGGCAACCGTCTGTCTAAATTGCTTTGACGA
The DNA here is from genome assembly GCA_038043005.1 of Pseudomonadota bacterium. Taxonomy (GTDB): domain Bacteria; phylum Pseudomonadota; class Gammaproteobacteria; order Burkholderiales; family Nitrosomonadaceae; genus Nitrosomonas. The sequence continues at coordinate 3,264 of JBBTCY010000268.1, read as the reverse complement.
CACACAAATAAGGGATCCGAGGAGGATTTCAAATGAAACGGACAGAGTAGTTACAGGAGACCCGAAAGATGAGACTTGAGGATGACATGGTCAACAAATTCCAGACACACAGTTGAACAACATTTTTCATCTTTTCCGCCTGAGCTTCATATTGATTGGGGCTTTTGTATTCCAGATATGAGTGCAGTCGGTGGTTATTATAAAATATGGCAATATACTGCAATATGAGGTGGCTTCACTTTGTAAATTATCGTAACCTATAAGCCTATATGCAAAAGCATTAGCTATAAAATAAATAATATAAGCTATGTCATCAGAAGATAAAATAAAAATCAGTTCTCCTGCAAAATTAGCAATATCTTCAGCTGAATCCCCACCAAATTCCGTGATAAGTACCACAGCCATCTCACTGGGAAATACGAAAATTGAGCTAGGAACGATTCTAAATCAAGTTGGTTGCTACATTTACATGAAAGATAGAATGGGGTGTTACACGTATGTAAATGAGAACGTTCAGGATCTTTTCAATACTTCACTTGATAATATTATCGGTCGGGATGATAGGGACTTCTTTGATTTGGAATTTTCGAATGATTTAAAGCTCACTGACTACCGCGTGATCAAGTTTGGTGAAACGATTAAGCAAGTAGAAAAGGCTATTATCAAATCAACTGGCGAAACACGAATTTACCAATCAGTCAAGCAACCGATACACGATGATCACGGCCAAATCATTGGCTTGTGCAAGATTTCCACTGACATCACCAAATTCAGGCAAACAGAGGATACGCTGAATCAGATCATCAAACATCTAACACCAGCCATACACGCTAGTGGTAAGAGCACACTATGTGACGAAAAAAATCTCGATACCGAATTCCGTGTTTGCTGGCCAGATGGATCTATCCGCAATCTTCGCGTGATAACTACTGTAACACACGATACTTCCGAAAAAGCCTCACAAGTAGTCGGTACGAATTGGGATATTGCCAGCAACATACAATCTGATGATTTCATGTTGTTAGCTAGCGCGATTTATCAATCGAGCAGCGAAGCTATTATGGTTACGGATGAAAATAACATTATTAGACACGTTAACCCAGCATTTACCCATATGACGGGTTACGAGTTGGCAGATGTAGCTGGCAAAAGTCCCAGAATTTTTAATTCTGGTCGCCATGACAGAGTTTTTTACCAGAAAATGTGGCAATCGGTTAAGAAAAATGATCATTGGCAAGGTGAAATCTGGGATCGACACAAGGACGGTACAATTCATGCCAGATGGTTAAATATCAGTGTCATTCGTCATCCCGATGGTCACATCTATTGCCATGTCGCACAGTTCTCAGATATTACTGAGAAAAAACAGAAAGATGACTTAATCCTAACGCAAGCGAGTTACGATCAATTGACCGGTTTACCCAATCGTAATTTATTCAAGGATCGATTGGCTCAGGAAATCAAAAAATCGCACCGTAGTGGATTACTACTGTCATTGTTTCTCCTTGATCTGGATCACTTCAAGGAAATCAATGATACTCTCGGTCATGATGCAGGGGATGCGTTGCTTAAAGAGGCTGCGAGTCGTATTAAATCATGCGTGCGTGAAATTGATACCGTAGCGCGCTTGGGAGGAGATGAATTTATCGTTATTTTACCTGAAATCAATAACAAACTACGTATTGAGATGGTTGCCCAGCATATTATTCATGAATTAAGCAGGCCATTTCAATTCAATCAAAATCAAGCTGTTCACCACATTTCTACCAGTATTGGTATCGCTGTTTATCCGGAAGACGCCACGGACATGGAAAGCTTAATGAAATACGCGGATCAGGCAATGTATGCTGCAAAACAACAAGGACGTGGACGTTTTTGTTACTTTACGCCTGCCATGCAGCAGAAAGCAAATGATAAAATGACGATTATTCATGACCTTAGGTATATGCTGATACGTAATGAGCTTCATGTCTACTATCAACCTATTTTGGATTTAACTTCTCAACGTATCGTTAAAGCAGAAGCCCTGTTGCGTTGGGAACATCCGCAACGTGGCCTGATCAGTCCCGCTACCTTTATTCCGCTGGCAGAGGAAAGTGGCTTAATCCAAGAAATTGGTGAGTGGATGTTTGATCAAGTTATTGCTCATATTCATCAATGGCGTAAAAAATATGGCGATACGGTGCAAGTCAGTGTAAATAAATCTCCGGCACAATTTAAACAACACAACAAACAGCTCTGGTCTGAAAAACTGATGCGACTGGGATTGCCAGGAAATTGCATTAACGTTGAAATTACCGAAGGTTTATTGTTAAAAGATACTCCTGATGTTAAAAATCGCTTACTGGAATTTCGTAATTACGGGATTGAGGTTTCTATCGACGATTTTGGTACTGGTTTCTCCTCATTATCTTACCTTAAGGCATTTGATATCGACTATCTCAAGATTGATCATTCTTTCATAAGCAATTTAACCAACAATACAACAGATCACGCATTGGTTGAAGCCATTATTTTTATGGCGCACAAACTGGGTATCAAGACTATTGCCGAAGGTGTAGAAACGCAAGAGCAGCAAGATTTGCTAATTGAATTTGGCTGTGATTATGTGCAAGGTTATTTTTATTCTCCTCCCATCCCTGCAGAAGAATTCGAGAGATTGATCCATCAGCAACGGAATGGACGTAATACTGAAGTGGCACCACAAAACTGGATAGGTTGTTAAGCTCTGCTATGGACACTATAGAGGCAAGGTTCTTCCTGTTTTTCGTCTTCCAGTGGTGAACATTTTTATGCTATCAGCTTTTCTTTCTGTTGAGTGATTAGCCAGTCATTTAAAAACCGCATTGGTGATTTATAGCCTAACGTTGAGTGCTGCTGTTTCCGGTTGTAGAGTACCTCGATGTACTCGAAGCTCATGGCAGCCATCTCTGCGCGTGTTTCATAACGCAGTCCATGTACCCGCTCGTTCTTGAAGCTGTTGAACCAACTTTCGGTTGGGACATTGTTCCAGCAATTACCTTTACGGCTCATCGAGCAGATCATGCTGTATTTCTTGAGCTTTCTCTGAAATGCTTTGCTGGCATATTGGCTACCCGATCTGAGTGGTACATCAATCCTGCTGCAGGTTTCTTGCGGAACCATGCCATCGTTAGTGCATCTGTGACGATGTCTGCAGTCATGCGTGGCTTCAGTGACCAGCCAACCATCTCACGGTTAAACAGATCAAGCACGATAGCCAGATATAGCCAGCCCTCATCTGTC
>JBBTCY010000267.1:2350-3493 GCA_038043005.1 Pseudomonadota bacterium | reverse complement strand
CCGGAAATTTTCCCCTATCACTACTGCAAAATTTTCAGGGTTGTGCAGAGGTCTTATGCATATCAGATTGGCACTGTCAATTATCAGGTATGGGAACAGGAATTGGCTGAAGGTAAAATCGATCTTTCAAAAGTAGATATTTTCTGGACAACCCCTGACTATCCCGATTACCACTGAACTGTAAGAGGTGATCTGGATAATCAATGGGGGGAAAGGTTTCACGGCACGGCTCCGCCAGGCATTACTGGATCTCGATGATCCTGAGTTATTGTTCGCTTTTCCGCGCAGCAGTTTCATACTCGCCAACGATGCCGATTACAATAGGATAGAAGCAAGTGCCAAAGAAATTGGACTTCTGGATCAAGAACCATAATATGCATACTTCCATTCTTGATTTACAGTGCCATGGCATTCAATATGGAGAGAAAACCATATTAGCACTGTTTCATTTACAGCTGATCGAAGGCCAGCATGTCGCCATCCTTGGATCGAGTGGCGCAGGAAAAACCACCCTGCTTCGAGTGATTTTTGATTTCCTGAATACATCTTCTCCATTAAAAACCGCACTAATCCCTCGAACACCGGGACTCGTTGAAAATATCAGTGTCTACCATAATGTTTACATGGGACGATTAGATCAATTCAGTACGATTTCCAATCTGCTTAATCTGATTATTCCGGAACCCAATGCAAAAAACACCATTCAATCTATTCTCGATACATTATCTTTAGGTGACAAAATATTTTCCTCCTGTGGCGCGCTATCCGGTGATCAACAACAGCGCGTTGCCATCTACCGCCACGCACCTATCCTGATTGCCGATGAACCGGTTGCCAATCTTGATCAGAATCAAGCAGAAATAGCGCTTCAAACGATGATCGATACTCATGCCAATTGTGCATTCTGGCGCTGCATAATACAGAGCAGGCACTGCACTACTGCGATCGGATAATTGGCATCAACGGCGGCAAACTGGTACTGGATAAATCCGCAGATCAAGTAACTGTTCAAGATCTCACAGACGTCTACAAGACGCTCGATGTTCAATCAACTAATCCTTAAAAGTAAAATTGCCCGGATTCTCGGTAGTTTCAGTTTACTGGCCTTGTTATTCTGGGGGCTCTTATTAATACAATTGTTTG
>JBBTCY010000267.1:0-2250 GCA_038043005.1 Pseudomonadota bacterium | reverse complement strand
GTTTGAATGCGGTCTGCGCAGCTCTGGGATTTATCGGGCTCCCTACATTGGGCTTTCAGCTCGAATCTGCTTTTATGCAAGGCCACTACGCGGAAGTCTCCGGCCTGCTACTGATTTTCTATGGTTTGATTGCAACACTTCACTGGTGGGGGAAAATTCCGATTCTGGCCATTATATCTGATCGGCGCACTCTATTTAGGTCTGGATATCAACTTCAGCAGTCTGGATTCTGACGGATTTTCCCAACACATAAGATTAAGCGCGTGGCATGGCACAAACAATCATTTCAGTATCTGGTTTATGGTACACACTGGTGACCAGCCACATTACCCTGATACTGACAGCAGGATTTGCATTCATTCTATATCCACTGTTATCACAGCATTTCGGTAACCGGATCACATGCTGGGCCGGCCATTGTCAGTTAGCCGTTATGCGTTCCACGCCTGAACTGGTATTAGCTTTGCTTTTCTTTTATTATGAGGCTCCTCACTTTTACCTGTCATCATTGCCTTGGCAATTCACAATGGTGCAATTATTGGACATTTAACAGGCCGTTACAGCAATCACATTCAGCTCCACCCAGACGCTTCTCGAGGCATTAGTCGCTACTGTTATTAGATGACACCCCGCATTTTAATCAGTTCCTGCTATTCTCTTTCTATCGCTGGGAAGTCATCATACGGGAAAGTGCATTATTGGGAATACTGGGGCTACATACGCTTGGTTTTTTTATCGACAGCGCATTTGAAAGCTTCCGTCTAGATATTGCGTTAATACTCATCATTGCCAGCGCGCTACTGAATATTGGCGTTGATAGCATGGGGAGAAAATTAAGGCAGTCCCTGCATTTGCCCAAATACCGCGTTATTGAATAAATACAGAACGGTCATCGAGACAAATAAAACAATCACTATGCATTACTGTATTGCTTTGTCCAGTCAAGCACCTCTGCATAATTCCCACTGAATATCACGGCTTCCTTATTTTTTCCTATCTGATACTCGTACATGGGATCGTAATACCCAGTTAGCAGCGCCGCTATCCAGGTTGTATGCTCATAGACATCCCCTGTTCTGAGATGCGTTTGCAAAGCATTTGTTAAAACCCCATAGATCGACTGGTAGCGCTCCAATCCTAAGCGTCTCTGAATTCTTAGCAGACTTTCTTTCAGGTAATGACTGAAATGTTCAAAACCATTTACAGGATCCTTACTCCGGAAAGCAGACAACATATCAATGACATATTCCTGCATGACACGCTCTATGCGAAATTCCAGAGGCATTTCCACCAGCACCAGAGGGGCGCGGCGCATTGCCTCAAAAAATTTAACCGGAATTGCAATTGCACCAATGTTTCTACTTTCATCTTCAACAAACAGTGCTTTCCTATATGTGGCGTGACGAATCGTCTGCAATAAATCAACCGCAAGTAAATGCTCAAAATTTGATTGGGTTGGCTGCAGATCAACCATTCTCCCAAAACTGGAGCCACGATGATTCGCATATTTCTCCAAATCAGTCCCGCATGCAATCTGTTGAATCAGCAGAGTCTTGGCAACACCCGTCTTCCCACCAATCCTGACCAAAGCAGCATCACTTGCCGCATCTTCAATCACTTGCATGAGAAATCGCCTGAGTGCCTTATAACCCCCTTCAATAAGGGGCACATCAACGCCCATCTCGCTCATCCATTGACGAGTCAGATTTGACCGCATACCTCCTCGCCAGCAGTATAGATGCAGATCAGGCAACCTGGCTGCCGCATCACACCAACCTTGAATACGAGCAGCTTTAAGTTCCCCTGAAACCAGCTCATGACCCAATTTAACAGCTGCCTGCTGCCCTGCCTGCTTATAACAGGTTCCGACCCGATGACGTTCCTGATTATTCAGAATGGGTAAATTGATAGCGTTAGGCAGGCTGCCTTTAGCAAACTCATCTTCTGCCCGTACATCCAGAAATGACACGTTGCGAGTAAATAAGTCATGGAAATCTTCAGCAGTAACTAAATAATCCGACATGATTCTGAAACGTCATTGAGGTCAGTCACTATGTTTGCGATATTAAACAATCAAGGCATAAAAACAGAATAAAAACATCTTCCAGAACGCGTTATCCAGTACAATCCGGAAAAATTAATCAGGGCTGAAAGTTAAAATCTAAGCAATTGTTGTTTTGGTGCAACACCAATTTAATATTGCCTTGACAGGAAAAAGCACCTTATATAAGCTGCGGAGTGGTCAAATAT
>JBBTCY010000266.1:0-17484 GCA_038043005.1 Pseudomonadota bacterium | reverse complement strand
GACATCCTGGTCCCAAACCAGGCGCGCTACCAGGCTACGCTACACCCCGGAAAAGCCGATACTATACCTTTTCAAGCGCGAAACGTCAATTTCTTCGCGCTCAAGAATGCTGATTAACTGAATTAATAAAATCGAAGAAGTTGTATGAGTAATGTCACAGAGTAATTCTGGGACTTTATGCTATGTTATATGGATTTGTGAGTAACAATCAGGAAATATAACTTGTTATATAATTCGTTTTCTGATAATAGTAAGCATTTTTTTGTACACTACCAGACAGACTAAGATTAAACAGGAGCCATAAAAGATGCCACAAGAGCAACAAAGCAGTAAACAAGTGACTCCCTACGAACCGAAGGTGGGAGAGGATTATATGAGTCCTGAGCAGCTTGTGCATTTTCGTAAGATACTGGAGGGTATGAAAACCGACTTAAGTCAGGAGATTGATCGTGCTGTGCATATCATGCAGGATGAAGCGACGGTTTTTGCTGACCCAAATGACCGTGCCAGCCAGGAATCTGACATGACGCTTGAGCTGCGCAATCGTGATCGCGAACGTAAGCTGATTAAGAAAATTGATGAGATCATCGCCAAAATAGATGAAGGTGATTATGGTTATTGCGATAGCTGCGGCATTGAGATCGGATTAAAACGCCTTGAAGCCCGTCCGACTGCAACGCTTTGTATTGACTGCAAGACGCTGGATGAAATAAGGGAAAAGCAGATGGCTAAGTAAGCGCTGGTATTTCATATCACTATGCATTTGAAGCTGTAAAACCAATAAAAAACCCTGTCGACAGCACAGGGTTTTTTATTACGGTAGAAGAAAAAAGAATCTGACTTATCAGGATTCTATCGTATCAATACCGGGGTTTGCTTCAGAAATTGCCGCTTTCATGCTCAAGCGAAGTCTTCCCTTGTCGTCCGCTTCAAGCACTTTGACGCGTACTGATTGACCTTCTTTAAGGTGATCGGAAACATTATTGACACGCTCATTGGCAATCTGTGAAATATGCAGCAGACCATCTTTGCCAGGCAGGATGCTGACAATTGCACCAAAATCAAGTAACTTGAGAACGGTACCGTCATAAATCTTGCCAACTTCAACCTCAGCGGTGATATCTTCGATACGTTTTTTGGCAAGTTCACCACCTTCAGCACTGACGCAGGCAATGGTCACTGAGCCATCATCGGTAATATCAATAGTGGTGCCGGTTTCTTCAGTTAATGCCCGTATGACAGCACCGCCTTTGCCGATCACATCGCGAATCTTTTCTGGGTTAATTTTAAGTTTTATAATGCGTGGCGCATGAACAGAGATGTCTTCACGGGTTGAAGGCAGTGCCTGCTTCATGATTTCCAGTATATGCAGGCGGCCTTCTTTCGCCTGTATCAGCGCGGCATGCATGATATCCTTTGTTATGCCTTGAATCTTGATATCCATCTGTAACGCCGTAATACCTGTTTCAGTGCCGGCAACCTTGAAATCCATATCACCAAGATGATCTTCATCGCCCAGAATGTCAGTCAGAACAGCGAATCGTTTGCCATCCTTGATCAATCCCATGGCAATGCCTGCGACATGGGCTTTCAACGGAACGCCTGCATCCATGAGAGCCAAGCAGCCACCACACACAGAGGCCATTGAGCTGGAGCCATTGGATTCAGTGATTTCGGACACGACGCGTAGGGAATAGCCAAATTCTTCGGGTGATGGCAATACGGCAATCAGTGCGCGTTTGGCAAGACGGCCATGACCGATCTCTCGACGTTTTGGCGTACCGACACGACCGATCTCGCCTGTGGCGTAGGGAGGCATATTGTAATGAAGCATGAACCGCTCATTATAATCACCCTGTAGAGAATCAATTTTTTGCTCATCGCGTGCAGTGCCTAATGTGGCAACTGCCAGTGCCTGAGTTTCGCCTCGTGTAAAGAGAGCTGATCCATGTGTGCGGGGTAAAACGCTATTGCGAATAGTGATGTTTCTGACTGTACGTGTGCCGCGACCATCAATGCGGGGTTCGCCATCCAGAATTTGATTGCGCACAATTTTTGATTCCAGTGCGAAGAAAGCCTCTCCGAATGCCTGCGAACTGGGGCCGTCTTCTGTATCAACACCCATTTCATCAGATATGCGCTGGCTTATTGCTGCGATGGCTTCCGACCGTGCCTGCTTCTGTTTGAGTTTAAAAGCTTTCCGCAAATCTTCTTCAGCCAGTTGGGCAACTTTTTCTTCCAATACCGTATTTTTTTCCGGTGGTGTCCAATCCCATGCCGTCACACCTGCTTCATCAGCAAATTCGTTAATGGCATTAATTACCGCCTGCATCTGTTCATGGCCGTACATGACAGCGCCGAGCATGATCTCTTCGGATAGCTCGTTCGCTTCCGACTCCACCATCAAAACTGCCTGCTGCGTACCCGCAACGACAAGGTTCATCCGGGTATCTTTCAGTTCTGTCGTGGTTGGGTTCAATACAAATTCATTATTGATATAGCCGACACGGGCAGCACCAATGGGGCCGTCAAATGGAATGCCTGACAATATGAGTGCTGCTGAGGTGCCAATGATGGAAGGGATATCTGAGTCCACCTCATTGTCAGACGACATAACCGTTGCAACAACCTGCACTTCGTTATAGAAGCCTTCAGGGAAGAGCGGGCGAATCGGACGATCAATCAATCGGGAAGTGAGCGTTTCCTTCTCTGAAGGGCGGCCTTCGCGCTTAAAGAAACTACCGGGAATTCTGCCAGCTGCGTAGGATTTCTCCTGATAATCAACAGTCAGCGGGAAGAAATCCTGTCCTTTCTTGACTTTTTTGTCGCCCACGACAGTAACTAATACGACTGTATCGTCCATTGTAACCATAACCGCGCCATGCGCTTGTCTTGCTATCTCTCCTGTCTCCAGAGTTAGCTGATGGCGTCCGTAGGTGATACTCTTCTTGATAGGTTTCAATTAACAATCCTTTTTTTGATAAATTTTTCCCAGATCAACCTTGGGATTCTGTTGTATCTCTGGCTGCTTAATTAATTGTCTGGAAAATGATCTACTCAATTTTTGCTAGCTGAATTTGAAGTAATCATTTACTTGCGTAAGCTGAGGCGCTCAATTAATGTCTGATACGCATCCGCATTGCAGCGTTTCAGGTAATCAAGCAGTTTGCGGCGACGGCCGACCATACGCAATAGGCCCTGGCGTGAGTGATGATCTTTCACATGTATTTTGAAATGGCCGATCAGGTCATTGATCCGGGTTGTTAAAAGGGCGATCTGTACTTCTGGAGAGCCCGTATCTCCATCAGCTCTCTGATAGTCGCGCACTACCTGTGCTTTTTGGTCGATTGTGACTGACATAAGTTTCTCCAATAAAATTACCAAATGTAAAGAGGCGAAATTTTACTCTTTAATGTCGTTCTTGTCCAAAACAGATCAGGAAGTAAATTATTGGCCAGGAAGCCAAGTCTCAGGATGCTGAAAAAGAAAGACCCGGAGAGAAATGTTGGCACGATAAAAAAATAGCCATACGGTGGTTGGCATGGCTATTTCAGAGCAAAATAAGACTTGCGGGCTAAAACTTAAAGACAGATTTTGTTGTTTTGATATTTTTCTGTCAGGTCATCAAGCCTGTGAGCTTTTTTCTTCATTACCTGATGGATTTGTAAATTGATCATTCAGCGCCTGAATATAATCATTGGCTTCATTGATAATCTCATCAATTGTCTGCTGAGTAACTTCATTCCAGCCGGTTGGGCCTTGCAGGAACATAGGCCGGTAGGCAACCGTACATTTATTAAACGCTTGAGTATACTGTTTGCAGGTTTCGTGATCATTGCCAAATTCATCCGACAGTTTTTTCAGGATTTTGTTGGCGGCGAATCGACGCACAGAAAAATGGATATAGCCAATACTTAAAATGAGAAGTGCCAGGATAATCAGGGAAGACTGGTCGCCCCGGTGGATATCGGTTGAGAAGGTATTCACCAGACCCCATGATTCACTTAAGGTCAACCCGACGCCGGCGAGTACGGCCAGAAGGCCAAATACCAGGCCATCGAATAGAAAGACTTTGTTTTTCCATTGTTTCAGCATATCAGACAGTTTGTTGACAACCTGATTCTTGATTCCCTTGGCTGTTTGCTCAAGCTTGCCAACGATGCGATAAGCGCGCTCAACTTCAATCTGCTGCATACGGGTGTTGATAGCTGCCATATCTTCTTCGCGCTTTCTCTCAAAACGCTCTCTGACTTGAGGATTTTCGATCGGGACAGCTGCGCTTGGATTATAGATCCGGTAGAAACGTCCGGTAACCAGGCCGACTTCGGCCAGTGAACGTTGCCAGGCAGACACAACTTCCTCGGGATTGTCTTCCTGTGCGGTTACATCGATTTGATTCAGGATGTAGAGGAATTTGTTGGCGTCAGCGCGGTTGACGCTGGCTGATACCAGATATGCCAGCGTATCCTGCATGGCTTTGGGTTCCGGGTGACGCGCATCAAAAAATACCAGTACGAGATCCGACAGATTGATGATGTGCTGGGTCAGGCGGAGTGTCGATGCACGTTGATCATCTGCATCAAAGCCTGGGGAATCAATAAGAATCTTGCCGCGAATGTTTTCGGATGGACAGGTTTTCAGTTGCAGATAGGCATCGATTCGTTCCTGTCCTGCTTCCGAGATTTCTTCAATACTGCGGCTGATCTGAAAAAAAGGAAAGCGGGGGTCGGCGTCGAGCGCAATGCCCGGTAAGGTTTTTGCTTCCTTATGGTGACTGTAGCAGATGACCGTAAATTTGTCATCGACAGCCTGATTGCCGGTGCGCTGCAGTTGTGTATTGAGATGCGAATTGATGAACGTTGATTTGCCGGCGGAAAATGTACCCAACACGGCGATCATGGGCCACCAGGTGACGCAGGTTGCATAGGATTCATCCTTGCTCAGTAATCCCATGCTATGGCCGACATAATCCATTTTACGGAAGCTCTTAACTGCCTGAGCCAGCGTTGGATTATTTGGATATTCATCGGTAAGATGTTTTTGCAGACTTTTCAGATGCTTGTTGATTTGTGTTGAACTATGTGACATAACAGTTCCTTTTCATTCTTTTAAAAGTTAAATAGTGACGGGCGGTAATTAATTGACCGGTTAGCCTTGTTTGCGCATGATATTTTTTGAGAAACGATTTGCAGTCATGGGTGAATGGCAACTAACACGGTGAGTTAAAGTTATTTCTGTATTCGAATAATTCAGGGTATCGGGTAATGGCCTGATATAACAAGGGTTAAGTTGGTAAAATCCCGGTAAAAACCAGGAAAAACCATATGGATTCTACCAAGAACAATCTTTGCGTGCCAGCAAATGATACCGTGACCGATGTTCTCCGTACAGAATATCGGTTTACTGGTATTCTGACAGGCTAGGGAGTGCGAGCATCCCAGCAGTAAAACCGGAGATAATTCAGGCATTATGACGACACAAAATGATAATGATCAATCCGTAAACCATTCACCGCATTTTGTGCGGTACATATTAATTGGGTTTCTGACAGTAGCGCCGCTTTGGGTTACGTGGCTGGTGTTTGATTTCTTACTGAAGTTACTGGCGCGTATAGGGACTCCGATGCTGAAAGCAACAGCCAATGCAGTACGTCCATTTTCAGATACGATGGCCAGTTGGCTGTTGGATTCGGGTTTTCAGCAGGGCGTTGCGGCCTTGCTCACAATTGCCAGTTTATATGGCATCGGGCTACTGGCTTCCTTCGTGCTCGGTAAGAAAGTAATCAGTCTTTATGAATATATTCTTGCCAGACTTCCTTTGGTACAAACGATTTATGGTGCGACGAAGCGTTTTCTGCACACAGTAAGTCAACCACCGGTTGCGGGGAGACGGGTAGTGCTTATTAAATTCCCATCTTCCGATATGAAAGCGATTGGTTTTATCACCAAAGTCATTCGAGACAGGGATACAGGCAAGGAATTAGCCGCTGTGTATGTGCCGACGTCGCCCAATCCGACATCCGGTTATATTGAAATTCTGCCACTGGAAGATGTTGTGATTACGGACTGGACAACTGAGGAAGCAATGACTTTTGTGGTAACAGGTGGAACCAATGCTCCTGAGAATCTGCATTTTTTTAGCGGGAAAGACCTGCATAAAGCGACAACTGACAAGCCAGAATGATTTGACTGGTTACTGACTGATATCCACCGAATAAGGCAGTGAACGGATTTTCAGTATGGGGCCATCCAGCGTTTGCCAGTGAATGTTCCCTGCTTCAAAACTGCTCTGCTGAATAACCGCCAGCACATCAAAGCCGCCCTGTGGAGCGGGCGCTGCATTGACTATTCTGCCGCTGGACTGATCGATCAAATCGGCGCTGAATAGCTCATCCCCGGCGCTTACTGGCGAAGTGGTTGAAATATTGGCCAGGAACATGCGGCGTTTGAGTTTTCCAAGATATTGCGTGCGTGCCACGATTTCCTGCCCCGGATAGCATCCTTTCCTGAAACTGACGCCGCCGATTGCATCCAGATTCACCATCTGTGGTAAAAACTGTTCCTGAGTGGCCGGTAAAATAACCGGAATACCGGATTGAATCTCCAGCCAATCCCAGCAAGCGGCACCAACCGGTCTGGCGTGCTGACTGAGTTGCTCCCAAAGCGTGGGGGCATTCTCAATCGGCGTGACGAGTTCAAACCGGTTGCCTGCGTGACAGATAATGCTGGTCTGCCCGTTCTGCGCAACGCTCAATGGGCTATCCGGGTTTAACTGTGCTGCGGATAGTTCTTCTGCCAATCGCTGCGCACCTTGTCCTGCGATACCGATCCGAATCCATGACTGGCTGCAATCGGTTATCCGAACCTTGGCGCGCAGGACATACATCGATAATCGTTTTTGTATAGTCGCACATAGGCTGGAGGGTAGTCGCATCAGAAAAGTATTCTCTTTCTGCCAGAGGAGGAAACTGGCCAGAATCCGCCCCTTTGGCGAGCAGTAACTGCCATATTGTGCCTTGTGCGGATTGATTTCTTTGACATCGCAGCTGAATTGACTCTGCAGGAAGGTCTGTGCGTCGTCGCCTGAAAAACAGATCAGGCCATAATGCGAAAGGTCGGCCATGATGATCTCAGTCTGTGTATGTTTAAGTTCCGCAGTGATATCGCCAAAATGAGCCACACGATCTGTTTCAATGACCGCACGATTATTTTGTAAATAGGTTTGCCAGGCTGGATTCATTGTATGCAACAAGATAATAAACAGGAAAGATTATACGATATCCTGTCCAGGTAAAATGAAGGGTCTTATGAATGCAGTCAGCCATCTTGCCATGACCATTTTGTCTATCCACCGAAAACCCTCGCTGCGGCTGGCTATCATACTCAATGTAGCCCATCTGGTTGCAACCGGTTTATTCTGGCCACTGGCATTGCCGTTTGGTATCAAGGCAATTGCCGTTGTCATGCTGGTCTTCAGCCTGGTTTATTATGTGAGGCAGGATGCCCTGCTTACCGCAAACAATGCTGTAGTGGCTTTTGAATTATCCGATGATATGCACTGCACGCTGATTACGCGATCCGGTAAATCCATGGTTTGTGATCTATCGGGCAGTACGTTCGTTGCCCCTTATCTGACCGTGCTGAACCTGAAACCGGCGGGAAAATTCTTTACGCGCAGTGTCGTGATCCTGCCGGATGGCATTGATGCGGAGGAGTTCAGGCGTTTGCGGGTGTTGCTGCGCTGGAAGTGGAAGAGTGCTGGTTAATGTCAGGTGTATCCTGTCCCGGATTATGAGAGAAAGCTACTTTTCTCTAAACGGGATTGATTTTACCGCTCCAGTTCAAGCAGAATGATTGCGTAAACGGTCATCAAAGGGAAAATAATGAAACTGATTTTTATGGCGCTTCTGTTGGTTGGCCTGTCCGGCTGTGATGTGCTCACCAAAGCGAAACAACGCCCCTATATCGACGTCAAGCTGATCGGCGTATGGAAGGGTGAACATAAGGAAAAAGGCGGTACGATAAAAAGCTGGACACAGACGAGAAAAGCTGATGGTACGTATACGATTGAATTCAGTTTTACAGAAATAAACGGTCGGGTGCAGAGCTTCACGGAATCCGGTCGATGGTGGATCATGGGTGATCTGTTTCATGAAATATCCTCAACCGGTATGGAGAAACCCGATAGATATCAATACCAGTTCAGGAAAATGGACTGTGTGACTTTTGTCCTCGTCGGCAATGATGGATTGGTCGAGGAAGTGGATAACTACGAATTCAGCGAATGCTTTTCAAAGGATTCACCACTGGCGGGTATGAGTCAATCAACGTAAGGTTATGATTAAATCAAGTAATCCAAACCACAAGTGATGAAATCTGCATGATCGTCGCAACTGTTGAAGCAATGGTTTCAGGTGTAATCGCATCGATAGGGAATCTATGACTGAGTATTTAGATGCTGTAGAAAAGATCGCGACAGGCATTGTCGCAAAGAACGCAACTGAGATTGATAAAACAGGCGCATTTCCACAGACAGCGATTGATGCATTGCGTGATGCCGGCCTGCTTGGATTGATCAGTGCAAAGCGCATGGGTGGATTGGGAGAGGGGCCGCGTGCTGCCGCGATGGCGGTTGAACGTTTTGCACGGGAATGTGCATCGACAGCGATGGTGATTTGTATGCACTATACAGCAACGGCTGTCATAGAAAAGTATGGTTCTGAAGCGGTGCGTAAGCAGCTTGCACAAGGTAACCATCTGGCGACGCTGGCTTTTTCCGAAGTGGGATCGCGCAGCCATTTCTGGGCACCGGTTGGTACAGCAACCCGAAACCAGAATGGTATTTGTTTAAATGGAAGGAAAAGCTGGGTGACATCGGCGCACCACGCCACATTGTATGTATGGTCGAGCAAACCCGTTACTGCCGAAGGTGCCGGCACTATCTGGCTTGTGCCGAGTGACAATGGCGGTCTTTCGATAGCAGGTAACTTTGATGGGTTGGGTCTGCGCGGGAATGATTCCACGCCGGTTACTGCCGAAAATGTTTTAATCCCTGAGCATGCCATGCTGGGTGCAGATGGTAATGGTTTCACGATCATGCTCGAGACGGTGCTGCCTTTGTTCAATGTACTGACAGCCGCTACTGGAATAGGATTGATGGAGGGCGCGACTGCGGCAGCGTGTAGCCACGTGGCGGGGACTCGCTATGAACACCTTGATTCGGCATTGTGTGACTTACCGACTATTCGGGCGTATCTGGCTCGGATGCGAGTTGCCACCGATCAGACACGTTGTCTATGGCTGGATGCACTCAATGCGATGGAAACCAGTCGTGAAGATGTGATGTTGCGCGTATTAGAGTGCAAGGCGGCATCCGGTGAATCCGCCACTCAAGTACTGGATACCGCCATGCGGGTTTGCGGCGGTGCTGCATTTCGTCGTGAAGTGGGTGTGGAGCGACGGTTTCGCGATGCCCGTGCAGGGACAGTTATGGCGCCCACAACGGATCAATTATATGACTTCATCGGCAAGGCCATTTGCGGCCTGCCAGTATTCTGAGAGAACCAAAACATGTCTATGACTTTGTTAATGGGAGCGGTCGCATACGACCCGAAAGTGGTTACCATCTGGGATGGTTTTCAAAAATGGTTTGCACAGCACGATCTTGAATTTGATTACATGCTGTATTCGAACTATGAACGACAAGTGGCAGGGCATTTTGCCGGGCACTTTCACGTCGCATGGAATTCCCCGTTGGCATGGTTGCAAGCAGAACGTATCGCCGCCAGAACAGGCCGCAAGATCGGAGCGATCGCCATGCGCGATGCAGATTGTGATCTCACCAGTGTGATTGTCGTGCGTAACGATTCACCGATCCGGTCGATTCAGGATTTGCGTGGTAAGACTGTTGGGGTGGGTGCTTCTGATTCGCCACAGGCGACATTGATTCCACTGTTGCATCTGGCGGAAGCTGGGCTTGATCCAGAAAAAGACTTTACGGTACGGGCATTCGATGTACTGGTCGGCAAACATGGCGACCATATTGGGGGGGAGCGACATGCTGCCAAAGCGTTAATCGATGGTACTGTCGATGCCGCCTGTATGATCGACGGTAATCACCTGCTCTTTTCACGAGAAGGCACATTTCCATCGAATAGCACGCGCATTCTTGCACAAACGGCTGAGTATGATCACTGTAACTTCACTGTTCTGGAGGGGGGTGTGCCTGCGGAGACCATTGTGCGTTTCCGCAAGCTTTTGCTGTCAATGTCGTATGATGATCCACAAGTCAGACCATTGCTGGATCTTGAGGGGCTGAAACAATGGAAACCAGGCCGTACCGAAAAATACGCGCTGCTGGACAGAGCAGTTGAGCGATTCAAAACGATCGATGCATTCGTCGACAGCATCAGCAAATCTTATCCATGACCGAGCGTGGCATATGCACGGTTGAGCTTGCTGATCTGGGATTGGATCAGGGTGGGCATCTGCTGATAAAGCGTGCCTTGCGTACAGTACCAGTGAATACGCCGGTTGCCGTGTATGGTGATGCACCGGAGCTTGCTATCCATCTGCGCAGCTGGTGTCGTGCCCAGGGTCATGACATCGAAATTATAAAAATTGCAGGAGGTCCGGTTGCGGTGATACACCGTGGCGGTGCTGAAGCTGGGCGCTGGCGTGGCGCCGAATCGACCGGTGATGCCGCTATTCCGAAAGAACACGCCCATGCCAGTTGGGGACTGGCGGGTCGCAGTGCGACGGTTGAGGCGGGTGTACCTGCTTTCGATTTTCCACTCGATACACGCGCCGAAGTTTGGGCAAAGGAGGCTGCGCGATTATATGCCCAGGCGGCTGCCTCACAATGGGATCCTGCCACAGCGATTCCGTGGGATGAACCGTTCGTGTTACTGGATGATGTTGAGGATGCGGTTGTCCAGGTGATGACTTATCTGATTGAGAACGAAACAGCAGCACTTGTGATTCCGGCCAGATTTGCGTCGCAAGTACATCCCCATTTCCGTGAAGTAATGCAGTTACTGGCGATTCAGGCCGCTGATGAAGCGCGCCATATTGAAGTGTTTACACGGCGTGCATTGTTACGAAGAACAAAACTCGGCTTATCAACCGTCGGCGGTCAGTCATCACTCAAGACGCTGATTGATGAACCGGATTTTACCTTATCGGCGATGCTGCTATCGGTACTCGGAGAAGGCAGTTTCCTGTCGTTATTGGGGTTTCTGCATCAACATGCGCCAGACCGGGTGACCAGTGAAATAGCGCGACTGGTTAGTCAGGACGAAGCTCGTCACGTCGCGTTCGGCATTGCCCATCTTACGCAACATGTGCGAGAAAATCCGGCATTGCTGGAACGATTGGCGGAAGCGATCGAACGCCGTCATGACGTGCTTGCCAATACGGCTGGCCTCAATGAAGAAGTGTTTGACGCGCTCATACTATTTGCTGCGGGGTCGTGGCAACCAGAAGCATTACGTGCCGGATGGGAAAAAGTGCAGGTACTTATTGCCGATATGGATCAGGGGCGTGTGCGGCGTTTGTGCAGGATTGGCTTTGATGAGCACAGAGCGCGGTCACTCTCGGCGTTGCACACTCGAAACTTTATGTAATACGTCAATGCTCAGTGAAGCGCGTGAGTCAGCATGGAATAGACCGGCCTGGAGTATTCCATGTCTGGCGTATATGCGGGATTCTTATCGCATTCTTGCAGCGGTGTAAGTAGTTTCCCGATTGAAGTCATCCCAGATATAGCTAGGCTGAACGATCGGTGTTGTAGGGACCAGGAAAGTTGCGATATCGATCGCGCCACTGACGGTGCGTCCGACTGTATGAACCAGGCCGGTAAAGAAGCCGGCAGTCAATCCATACGGTGCGCCGTTTCGATGACCGGTAATGATCATGGTTTTAGGTATTTCAGCGACACCCGTCACGACATTTGCGATACCGTTGCCCAGCTTCTCACCGACTTTCTCAGGGTAATCGTTTGCAAATGAATGGGTCGATATGAAGAACAGGATAAATAGGGTCAGCAGTGATTTGATCATTTTTTTCATTAATAACTCCATAGAATATAACAAATTAGTGTTATTCCACAGTTAAACCATGGAAGTAAAAAGTTTGGCCGTCTAAAACGTGGCACTGATTCTGATTACTCGACAAATAGCCCAGTGAATCGGATGTGAGATTACCAGAAACTGATGAAAAAGGCTTTATTTGGTTGGGTAGTGAGTGAAATGGTTATCCCTTTAACAGATCGTTGAGAAACTATCTGATCTTGCTGATCAAGAAGGGAGAACACCGCTCTGATTCTGGTTAAAGGATTTTTTGAAGTCTTTCATTTCCATACCATTCTTTTTACAGAACGCGACATGAAAACGATTTAAAATAACACGAACAGATTTTGTTTATGCGACATAATGGAATATCTATGAGAAATATCAAATGGGTACATCTGGTAATCATTCTGCTTGCAATGATGGCAAGCCATTCTGTTTTAGCACGGGGTGGTCATGGACATAGCCATGGTCATAGCCACTTGAATCTTGGTATAAATCTCGGAGGCTATTATGGCCCCGGATTTTATGGATATAGTGGATATGGTAGATATGGGTATGGCGGCTATGGTTTTGGTGGTTATGGTTATCCTTTTTACTATCCCCCTTCCTACCTGTATCAACCAATGGTGATAGCCCCTTCAACGCCACCCGTCTATATACAGCAGCAACCCCAACCTGTTCAACCACAAGCCGACTATTGGTACTATTGCCAGAATCCGGAAGGCTACTATCCGTACATCAGAAATTGTCCCGATGGCTGGCTGCAGGTTGCTCCTCAGCCACCTGTGCAATAACGGAAAGAGCATAAATGCCATTCGTGAGAGGGTTAAATACGCTAGTCTCTTTCTCGATTTACAGGAACCTATTGCCAGGAGGTCTCATTCTGCCATGGATCGAGAAATAGAAAATCATCCAGCCAGTCACGATTTGCCACTGCGTGAGGATATTCGACTGTTGGGACGTATTCTCGGTGATACCTTGCGTGAACAGGAAGGTGCGGCTGCATTTGATCTTGTTGAGCACATTCGCCAGACTTCAATACAATTTCGCCGTGAGAACGATCTTGCTGCAAGGCATGAGCTTAAATCAGTACTTAACGATCTGCCGCTTCCACAGGCTGTTCAGGTTGTACGAGCCTTTACCTATTTTCTGCATCTCACTAATGTGGCTGAAGACCAGCATCATATTCGCTGTGCACGCGCAGATGAACTTGCCGGTTTGTCTCCGCGTGAAGGTGCTTTTTCAATCGCTATTGATCGCACCATTCGTGCAGGCATCGATCCGCAGAGCATACAGAATTTCTTACGGAACGCTCTTGTGGTTCCGGTACTGACAGCACATCCGACGGAAGTTCAACGTAAAAGCATTCTGGATCGTCAGCGTGCTATTGCGGAATTGATCGAATGGCGCGATCGCACACAGCTTACGCCAGCGGAAATCGCCAGCACTGAAGCAGCACTACGCCAAAATATCCTGACACTATGGCGGACACGTACAGTTCGTGCTACGCAGCCAACTGTCATTGATGAAATTAATAATGGCCTGTTTTATTATGATCAAACCTTTTTTGATCAGTTGCCACGGCTCTATTCGCAATTCGAGGATTTATTCGCACAATATAGTCTTGGAGACGGTAACTGTGAAATCCCGTCCTTCATGCGTATTGGTAGCTGGATTGGTGGTGATCGTGATGGTAATCCTTATGTCACGGCAGAAGTACTCCGAACGGCACTGCGGATGCAATCTACGCATGCATTGAGTTATTACCTGGAACAACTGCACCATTTGAGTGCCGAACTATCTTTATCTGACCTGCTGGTTAAAGTATCAGGTGAACTCATGTTGCTTGCAAATGATTCACCTGATATCGTATCAGAACGTGCTGGCGAGCCATATCGACGCGCCATCGCAGCGATATATGCTCGTCTGGATGCCACTGCAAAAGATTTAAACAACACGAAACCTATGCGCGAAGCGATTGATCAGGCGCCACCTTACCGCAATGTTGAAGAATTTTCTACCAATCTCACCACTATCCATCAGTCATTAGTAGATAGTGGTGCCAGGTTGCTGGCGAATGGTCGATTACATCATCTGCGCCGTGCAGTCGATGTGTTCAATTTTCACCTTGCCGCACTGGATATGCGGCAGAACTCTGATGTACACGAACGTGTCGTGACTGAACTGTTTCTTATAGCACGTAATGGGCTGAATTATCATATTCTTTCTGAGAATGAACGCATTGCTTTGCTACTCGATGAGCTCAGGACTCCACGTCCGCTCACTTCACCCCGTGTCACCTATTCAGATGAAACGGCTTCCGAACTGGAGGTACTCCATGTCGCTGCGGATAGTCATCGCCACTACGGTAGCAAGAGTTTGCCGAATTACATCATTTCCAAGACAAATGGTATTTCGGATATATTGGAAGTCGCATTACTGCTGCGTGAAGTTGGATTGCTACGGCCGCACGATAAGCAATTGGATGTCAACATTATTCCGTTGTTTGAAACCATCGATGACTTGCGTCGCAGCAGTAAAGTCATGGATAGTCTTTTCATGCAGCCGCTGTATCGAGAATTACTAGCCTCGCGTCAACATACGCAGGAGGTAATGCTGGGCTATTCTGACAGCAACAAGGACGGCGGTTTTATTACCTCGGGTTGGGAACTGTATAAAGCGGAGATCAAACTTGTTGAAGTGTTTTGCCGCCATAATGTTCAGTTGCGTTTGTTTCATGGACGCGGTGGATCTATCGGTCGTGGAGGCGGCCCAACTTATGGCACCATTCTTGCCCAGCCCGATGGTGCAGTCGCAGGTCAGATTCGCATTACCGAACAAGGTGAAGTAATTGCAAGCAAATTTTCTAATCCCGAGATTGGTCGGCGCCACCTTGAAGTGATTGCTGCTGCCACACTCGAAGCGACATTGCGACCACAGCATCATACAGACACATTAAAAAAAGAATATTTTGATGCAATGGAAGAACTTTCCGGTTACGCCTATATAGCATATCGAAAACTCGTCTATGAAACACCGGGTTTCGAAGACTATTTCTGGCAATCCACGGTTATCTCTGAAATCAGCGAACTCAATATCGGTAGCCGACCCGCTTCCCGCACCAGTTCTCGACGTATAGAAGACCTGCGGGCGATCCCATGGGTATTCAGCTGGGCGCAGTGCCGGCTAATGTTGCCGGCATGGTATGGATTCGGTTGTGCAATTGAAAACTGGAATCTGATGCATCCCGGGACTGGATTAGCACTGTTACAGGAGATGTATCGCGAATGGCCATTTTTTCGTACCCTGCTTTCAAATATGGACATGGTTATGGCGAAAAGCGACATTGCCATCGCTTCGCGCTATGCTGAATTAGTCAGTGATGAAAAACTACGTCAGCAGATCTTTCTGCAAATTGAGAAAGAATGGCAGACTGCGTTTAATGCAATACTTTCTATTACTGGACAAAAGACTTTACTCGAGACCAGTCCTGTACTGGCGAGCATGATTCGCTATCGCCTTGCCTACCTGGATCCACTCAATCATCTGCAACTTGAACTGATGAAACGATACCGAAGCGGACAGCAGGATGATTGGATCAAACATGGGATTTATCTGAGCATTAATGGGATTGCTGCAGGGTTACGCAACAGTGGCTAGGTCATTTACATTTCACAGTGACAGCGGACTAATAAAATATTTCTATATAGATACAAAGAAACGATATATTTCAAATGGTATTGATCAACAGCCCAAAAAAATTATGAAATTTCCAGGTTAATTTTTTATGGATAACCGCAGAAACTTTTATCGAATTCTCCGTGTTCAGCCGGATGCTACACATGACGTGATTCAGCAAAGCTACCGTTCATTAATGCAGAAATTACGGTTACATCCGGATCTTGGTGGCGATAATCATGATGCCAGTATTATCAATCAGGCCTATGCTACCCTCCGTAATCCAAAAATGCGCGCGGCTTACGATGCAGAATTACTCAGTCGATATAATATAAAAATCCTATCAGTCGGTAGTGAATTCAGTTCTAGTGTAGCTACATCTGATCAAGATGATACGGCCTGTCACGATGGCAATCAGCGAAACTATTACAGGATATTGCACGTTCAGAATGATGCAGAGCTGGAAGTAATAAAGGCAAGTTATCGCACACTTTTGAAGCAATTAAAAGGTGAAGATAAACAGTTGGTTGATGAAGCATTTTACGTTGTCGGCGATACAAATCGGAGGTTGCAATATGATACCTTGCTAAGGATACACACACATGCGGCAAGTGCGGAAAAGTTGAAAGGTGCAGGATGCTTGGAACTGAAGCCAACCGATAAAGCTGTAGCCACATTTCCAATAGTAGAACAAGGAAATAAGCCAAACGGTAAGCAGGAAACTACATTAGATCAGCCCTATCACTCAGTGATCAAATACTACTGCAAGTTTTGTAAAGTTCCCTATACCAGTGGATATTTTATGCAAAAGGAACGGTTCTGCAGTGAGTGTATGAGTCCGTTATCTTTGCCATTTGATGTTTTTGTCAAGGCGGCGCATCGCTATCTTCCCCGTATGCAGCAATCAGAGAAAGCTACTGTCTATGAATACTGGCCTGGGAATCCGATACAGATTTTGCTAAGGGATTTATCTCCAACTGGTCTAAATTTTTCTGTGCCGCAGATGCTCGATATTAATCAGATAATCAAAGTAGACGCTAATCATTTCAGAGCGGTAGCTCAGGTGGTGTATTGCAGGAGTGGTAATTCAGTCAATAGTGTCGGAGTCAGTTTTCTTGCTATCGAATTTCTTCGTGCCACAGGTAATTTCTTATCAACGTCTGCATAAGCTACTACGATCCAGCAGGATTGGATACGAACTGAGTACTATGTATTTAATTGGCATGTGTTCTCCTGGTTATCAAATAATGGATTGATTTTTCCAGGCGGCATATCTAGAATGTTGCCTATTGGTTGAGGTGTCGGCAGGATGATTAAGAGGCTTGAACATTAAGCCTGTTGTTTACCGGTAAATCCGATACCATCAATAGTTATAGTCATATCAAAGGGAAACTAGGGTTCCGGCCTTCATAATAAGGCGTCTGGTTCGAGAGTTTCCGGTCTCGTGATAGCGAGGCTCCACGGAGGGATAAAAGCCCGGGAGATCAGGTCATGGTTTAATCCATGACGTTCCCGGTATTTAATTCGCTGAAAAAGGAGACTTCGTTATGTCTGAAAGTTCAAAACAGAAAGCAGCTTCGCTTGTTGATGCAGCCAGTCAGCATCCTCTGAATCGCAGTATGACTATCTGGCATAGCTTTACGCTGGGATTCGCTGTGGTTTCTCCGGTTGTTGGTCTTTATGCCATTATCGGTGTGCAGACCATAGTCACCGGTGGCGGGTGGTTTGCGGCGATG
>JBBTCY010000265.1:0-12196 GCA_038043005.1 Pseudomonadota bacterium | reverse complement strand
AAACGATTGCAGAAGTTTTGGCTAAAATGTAATTGTAAGCATAACGAAACATCAGAGCATCAAACAGCAAGGGTATCTGTGGATACCCTTGCTTCTTTATACCGCTACGCAAAAGTTTTTTATATCGATAAAATAGGTTGTCGATTCCAGCAATCAATCGACTCTCTCCGCACTTGTCTTAAATTTAGCATTGACTGAAGAATCTATGGAAAATAAATCTGAGCAAAATAGTTCTAAGAGAACCTCAACCATGGCGCATTTTCTTTTTCTGACCCGCTGGCTGCAGCTGCCGTTATATCTGGGACTGGTATTAGCGCAATGTATTTATGTGTTTCACTTCTGGGTGGAATTAACCGATCTGATTGGCGCCGTCATGGGTAATAAAAACGCACTGGAGCATATTCTCGATATCGTGACGATTGAAGGTGCAACCAGACCAACCCGGCTGACCGAAACAACTATCATGCTGGTCGTGCTGGGTCTGATTGATGTGGTGATGATCTCCAACCTTCTGATCATGGTCATCATCGGCGGGTATGAGACTTTCGTTTCGCGCATGAATCTGGAAGGACATCCTGATCAACCCGAATGGCTCTCCCATGTCAATGCGTCTGTTTTAAAGGTTAAGCTGGCAACCGCCATCATCGGGATTTCATCCATCCATCTGCTGAAAACGTTTATCAACGCCAGTGCTTATGATGAAAAAACGCTGCTCGCACAAACCGGCATTCACATGGCTTTCCTGCTTTCAGCCCTGGCCATTGCATACTGTGATCGCATTATCACGCAAACCAGCCAGCAATCGATGGAGCACAAGTAATATATCCCTCTCAGGCGACAGTCGTTGCATCAGTGAGTAAATGCACGACTCCTCGCAAGGCTGCCGCCACTGACAATTGCCGGATGGTATCGCGATTCCCTTTAAAGAACTGTGTTTCCTGCCGTACCATGCCATCCCTAGTCGCCCAGGCAAAACAAATCATTCCCACGGGTTTCATCGCTGTGCCGCCATCAGGGCCGGCGATTCCCGTGATGGAAACACCCACCTGAGCGTGGCTTCGATTCAATGCACCCATAACCATTTCCTGTGCAGTTTGTGCGGACACGGCACCAAATTGATCCAGCGTGGCTTGTTGCACGCCCAACATTTCGCATTTGGAAAGATTGCTATACGTAATAAAACCCCGTTCATACCAGACTGAGCTGCCTGCTACCGAGGTGACCGCCTGGCCCAGCCAGCCGCCTGTGCAGGATTCTGCTGTCACCAGCATCAATCCACGCTGGGCAAGGCATTCTCCTGCTTTCATGGCCAGATCGGAAACGATTTGATTGGTGTCTGAAATTTGACCACGCCCCTATCATAGAAAAAAATAAATGCCTTCCTCAAACACAACTCAATGAGACTTCAGCAGATCATCGTGTTAATCTTTACAGTACAGGTATGCTGCTTGAGTTATTATATTTGAATCTGCTGTTACTTTCTCAGACCTTTCAAAAGGACAGACATGAAAGCTGATCATCCATCAAGAATGCCCTTTATTGATGCATTAAAAGCCATCTGCTGCTTACTGATAGTCACGCATCACCTGGCAATTTACGGCCCCATGTCGACCATCGCCTACCCGCTGATCCCCGGCTTAATCGATTGGTTGCGCGAATATGGAAGAATAGCCGTACAGATCTTTTTTGTCATTGCAGGCTTTCTATCGGCGGCAAAACTGGCGCCGCAAGGCTTATCGGTGGTGACAAACCCTGTTGGATTAATCCAGAAACGCTATCTGAGATTGATTATTCCGTATCTTGCGGCTTTAACGCTTGCGATTGGCTGTGCAGCGCTGGCCAGAGTCTGGATGAACCATGAATCGATTCCCAGTGCGCCCAATTTTTTCCAGTTGCTTTCGCATATTTTTTTATTGCACGATTTGTTGAATCAGGAAGTCTTATCCGCAGGCATCTGGTACGTGGCTATTGATTTTCAGTTATTCGCACTGTTGATCCTCGTGTTATGGATTTCCAATCAAATCCAGACCCGATACTCCGGTATGCAGATAATGGGCCTGCTTTTCATTCTAAGTTTAACAACTATTTCCTTATTCTTTTTTAATCGGGACAGCTACTGGGATGAAACGGCTTTATATTTTTTTGGCTCATACGGCCTCGGCGTATTGATTTATTGGGCTTCGATCAGCCAACATCGTGTTTTCTGGTTCGTCGTTCTGATCGCGCTGACTTTTGCGGCGCTCACCGTCGATTTTCGCTTGCGCATCGCTGCGGCGGGCTGTGTTATGTTAATGCTGGGATTAGCACGTCATTATGACGTTCTGGAGAAAAAATGGGTGCCCGACTATCTATCCTATCTTGGGCGTGCTTCGTATTCCATATTCCTGATCCACTTTCCGATATCTCTCGTGATTAACGCCGCATTCTTTCGTTTCCTGCCGCACCAGCCGATCATCCATTTAATCGGGCTATTCCTGGCAATCGGGGCCAGCCTCGGTGGAGGCATCCTATTGTTTAAATGGCTCGAAGCCCGTCCTGTAACCAGCAGAATGCGCATCCTGCTGCCCACCGGATTTATCGCATGTGGCCTATTGGCAATGCTTGGGAATGGTTAGAAATACCCTTCTGGCATCACCCAGGCTTTCCAGCCGGACAAACACAGCAGTGTAAAAAATGCCGCAACCATATCATCAAACATGACACCAAAACCACCGTGCAGATGTTGATCGTAGTACCGGATCGGGGGTGGCTTGACGATATCAAATAGCCGGAACAGAAGAAACGCGGCCAGCTGCCATGCCCAACCCGATGGTGTAAAAAACAATATGAGCAGAAATGCCACTGTTTCATCCCATACCATGCCGCCATGATCAGAAGATCCCAGCGCTTTGCCACTGACGCCACACGCCCAGATACCGACAATAAATAGAATATCAATGAGCAACAAAAGATCCATCGGTTTCAGATGGCTTTCCAATATCCAGAATAAGGGAAAAGTGATAAGTGTTCCGACTGTGCCCGGTGCAACAGGACTCAGCCCAGCCCCTCCAGAAAATGCTATAAAATGAGCAGGGTGGCTATAAACAAACCGCCAGTCCGGCTGTCGCGCCGCTGAGTGACCGGCCTGGCCGTCTATCTCAGGCAGTGAAGTGGTCATACCCTGTCGTTTCCAATATGATGACTTGCCCGGCTGCGTTTTTTACAAGCAATCCTTCTCCTGGCAAAATCTTACCAATGCGCGTCAAAAGCACGGACAGTTCCGATGCGAGATCCTCAATTTCCCTGTATCTGGTTTCTGGTGCAGTAAAGCATAGTTCATAATCATCACCACCCGCCAGTAAACACTGAATCGCCATGGGGTAATGCAAATATTTCTTCATGACAGCTGAACAGGGAATCTCGCTCAACTGGATGCTTGCAGCCACGCGGGAAGATGTCAGAATATGCCCCAAGTCCGCCATCAATCCGTCGGAGATATCAATCGCACTGTGCGCCAAGCCTATAAGTCGTTGCCCCAGCTCAACCCGTGCGGTCGGCATCAGCAATGCGGGCATGCACTGTTGAATTTCACTCACTTCCAGTACCAGTTGATGCTGTTCATGCCGTAATGCCAACGCCGCATCGCCCAGTTGACCGGAAATCCAGATATCATCACCCGGTTGAGCGCCACTTCGGCGCAAGGCTTTGCCTTGTGCAACTTCACCAATGATTTGTATGCCGATATTAAGCGGACCAGCGGTGGTATCCCCACCGATTAATTCCACCTGATGCTGTTGAGCCAGCTTGAAAAAACCATCGCTAAAGTCTTTCAACCAGGCTTGCTGGTGCTGGATCAACTCTGTCGGCAAGGTCAGTGCGAGCAGTGCCCAGCGAGGTTTTGCACCCATGGCTGCCATATCGGAAAGATTGACTGCCAGTGCCTTGTGGCCGAGCTTGTTCGCACCAGTGTCTGCAAAGAAATGTACACCGGAGACTAATGTATCGGTTGAAATGGCTAATTCTGTCCCCGCAGTCGGTACGATAAGCGCCGCGTCGTCACCTATCCCCAGTACCGTGTGGGTTGTCGGCCGCCTGAAATAACGCTGAATGATATCGAATTCTGAGTACACAATGCCTGTTAAAACTCATTCAGCGCTTTTGGTTTGTCGTTTCGCTTCTATCTCTACTGCACGGAGCTGAATCGCCAGTTTATCCAGTACGCCGTTCACATACTTATACCCATCGCTGCCGCCATACGTTCTGGCCAGCTCGATTGCTTCATTAATAATGGCACGGTATGGAATCTCAGGATAATTTGCCAGTTCATAAGTACTTAATAACAAGATCGCACATTCAACTGGACTCAATTCCTTCAAGGGTCGATCAAGACAGGGTTGTATGCGCTGATCCAGCCCTTCGACATCTTCCAGCACGCCATGCAGCAATTTAGTGAAATATTTCTCATCAATGTATTTAAATTCATCCGATTCACGTAATTGTGCTTCGATAAAGGCAGCTGTTCCGCCCGCGATACGCCACTGATAAATACCTTGCAATACAAATTCACGGGCAACCCGGCGGTAACTTTTATGTTTATCCATTCTTTTACCGGCGATTGGGTTTGTTTCAGAGAGCATAGCCATTACGTCACGATCTCATCTAATTTCATTTGCAGATTCGCCATTTCCAATGCAACCTGTGCGGATTCTGCCCCTTTCTGGCTCATGCGCGCAATGGCCTGATCATCCGTGTCCGTCGTCAAAATGCCATTTGCAATGGGTATTTCTGTATCGATCTGTACGGCCATTAGACTTCGCGCCGACTCGTTGGCGACAATCTCAAAATGATAGGTATCGCCACGAACCACCGCACCCAGCGCAATCAATGCATCAAATTGATCTGATAGCGCCATTCTTTTCAGTGCCAGCGGGATTTCCAGCGCACCTGGAACGGTTACCAGTAAAATATTCGACTCCAGTACGCCATGCTTCTTTAATTCCGCAGTACAGGTACTCAGCAGTCCTTCCCCGATATCAATATTAAAACGGCTCATTACAATGCCAACTCGCAAATCAGAACCATCCAGGTTCGGTTCGAATTCAAGGATATTATCGTAGTAGGCCATTTTTACTCCTGTAAGTTCTTCTGGTTTATATAATTAAAAGGAATACGCTGATCCACACCCCTTTAACAGGCTGTTAACGGTTATTATGCCGGCCCGGTTTTTCCATGTAATGGGTCACTTCCAGGCCAAATCCAGTCACACTGGGCATTTTCCGGGGAGTTGCCATGAGCCGCATTTTACCTACTTTAAGATCCTTCAATATCTGCGCGCCAATGCCATGATCCCGAAGATCCGCTTTAACAGAATCACGCCAATGCGATTCTGTGAGCTCAATCCGTTCAATTAATTTTGCCGGGCTTTCCTTGCGATGCAGCAGAACGATTACACCCCGACCAGCTTCAGCAATCACTTGCAGTGCTTCATTGATACTCCAGGAGTGGGTATTATCATTGATATCCAGCAGATCAACCACTGACAGCGGCTCATGCACGCGAACCAATGTTTCGGTTTCCGGATTGATTACCCCTTTAACCAGGGCCAGGTGCACTGTATTGGTGATTTCATCCCGATAAGCGGTCAGAAGAAAATCTCCATGCGCGGTCTGAATCACTCGCTCGGCCACCCGCGTTACCAGACTCTCGGTCAGGCTGCGGTAATGGATCAGATCAGCAATCGCACCAATTTTAAGCTGATGCTTGCTGGCAAATTCGATGAGATCCGGCAATCGCGCCATGCTGCCATCTTCTTTCAGGATTTCACAGATGACCGACGCAGGCGTCAAACCTGCCATTCTAGCTAAATCACAGCCGGCTTCTGTATGTCCCGCACGAACCAGCACGCCGCCTTTCTGTGCCATCAACGGAAAAATATGACCGGGCTGAACAATATCTTCCGGCCTCGCATTCGCTTTGACAGCCACCTGAATCGTACGCGCACGGTCTGCCGCCGATATTCCGGTAGTCACACCACTGGCTGCCTCAATTGACAGCGTAAAATTAGTCCCCAGCGGTGCGCGATTGGCGGATACCATCAGTGGCAAATCTAGTTGGTGACACCGCTCCTCCGTCAAGGTCAAACAAATCAGCCCCCGGCCATAGGTTGCCATAAAATTAATAGCTTCCGGCGTTACAAAATCAGCCGCAAGAACCAGATCGCCTTCATTCTCACGATCTTCCTCATCAACAAGAATGACCATTTTACCGAGTTTGAGATCGGTAATGATGTCCTGGATAGCACTGATTTTCATATCTGACGGATCTCGATTTACTTATTTGTTTAAAAATCCTGCAACATAGCGCGCCAACATATCCGTTTCCAGATTGACTCGCATACCGGGTTCAAGTTCATTCAATGTAGTCATTTTCAGTGTATGAGGAATCAAGTTGACTGAGAGTTCATCACCGATGACCTGATTGACCGTCAGGCTCACGCCATTAACCGTGATGGAACCTTTATGGGTAATGTATCGCAACAATGATTCAGGTGCTTTAATTGTCAGCAGGAAGCTCTCGCCCATCGGTTCAAACCGGATCACTTCTCCGGTCGCATCCACATGACCACTGACCAGATGACCCCCGAGCCGGTCCGACAATCGCATGGCTTTTTCCAGATTAACGCTCCGGCCGGTTTGATCCAGACCCCATGTACACCGTAATGTTTCCAGCGACACATCAACTGTAAACAGTTTATCGACGAGTGATGTCACCGTCAGACAAACACCGTTCACGGCAATGCTGTCACCTGCCTTGACATCACTCAGATCCAGATTGCCTGGCGCGATGTGCAGGCACAGCCCATTATCCGCATTATGCGCAATCGGCTGAATCTGTTTTATTTCACCAACGGCTTCTATGATTCCCGTAAACACCCAATATCCCTGATATTTTTAGCAAAACATGGTTGAACATTGTTAACACGGCTGAAACTTCAGAATCAGGCAAGCGCCTGTAAAGGCAGGACAATCGATTTACAATCACCGCTGCTGTATGCTCCCGCAAGTATACTCTGTTACACATCAAGTCGCTCAATATCATCATTTGCCAGGCGGTGTGATCAACTTCTTTGCAGATCAAATGGTAGCCGGGAAAAGTGAGCAGCAAGAATCATGAATACAGGTTAAAAAGTAGCTTTTTTCTATCCTGATTATATTTGGCGCGCCCAACACGATTCGAACGTGCGACCCCCGCCTTCGGAGGGCGGTACTCTATCCAGCTGAGCTATGGGCGCTGATGTGAACAACTTACAAATAAAACAAATCGGCGACAGGATAACTGCTTTTACAACTCCCGTCCAACATGACTGATACGAGTAGCCTCGTACTGATCAAAAGAATGATCATACGGCATTAACAACCTGTTAATCGGAGCGCTTCAGGTCTGCATCCTGTCGCGCGGGAAAGATTCTAACTGTTTTCACGACCTGGTTCTTGGTTTGAATAATCTCCATCGGATAACCGGCAACACTCAATCCGATGCCTGCTTCAGGGATATCCTGGAAATACTCCAGAATCAACCCATTGAGCGTTTTTGGTCCATCCAGCGGAAATTGTAAATCAAGCTTGCGATTTAATTCACGCAATAAGGTGCTGCCTTCAACAATAAAGCTGCCATCTTCCTGCTTCAGGAAAGTACTGGTCTGGCTCGGCGCCTGGGTCGTAAATTCGCCAATAATTTCTTCGATGATATCTTCCAGCGTAACCAATCCCATCCATTCGCCATATTCATCAACAACCAGGCCGACTCTTTTCTGGTTTTCCTGAAATAACTGCAATTGGGAAAATAATGACGTTCCGGAAGGAATGAAATAGGGCTTGCGCATGACTTTCGCCAGCGTAGCCGCTGTTATTTTTCCTCCCTGCATCTGATTGAGCACCTTACGCACATGAACAATGCCGACAATATTATCCATGCGCTCCTGGTAGATCGGCAGGCGAGTGTGGTGACATGTCAATAATTGCGCGTGAATCACCTCATCATCCGCATTCAGATCAACCGCCTCAATCTGGCTGCGTGGCACGATCACATCGTCTACCGTAATGGTTTCCAGGTCGAATAGATTCAATAACATACTTTGATGCTTATGCTGGATAAAATGTCCTCCTTCCAGCACCAGTGTTTTAAGCTCTTCCGTACTGATCTTTTGCTCAAGCTGACCCTTTTTAGGTTTCAGTCGGAACAGAATCAACAATCCACTGACAAACAAATTAACAAACCACACGATGGGATAGCAAATAATCAATAACGGCGTCAGCACATAACTGGCCGCCAACGCAATGCGCTCCGGATAAGCAGCTGCGATGACTTTAGGGGTGATCTCGCTGAAAACCAGAATGGCAAAGGTGACAGCGACTGTTCCAATAAGCAGTGCAAACTCATCATGCGCAAAAAAAGTGGCGATGATGACAGCGACTAATGTAGCAGAAGCCGTATTCAGTAAATTATTGCCCAGTAAAATGACGCCTAGCAATCGATCCGTGTTATCGAGCAATTTTACAGTCAGCCGCGCGCCACGATGGCCTTGCTTGGCTAAATGCCGCAGGCGATAGCGGTTTATGGCCATCATGCTGGTTTCAGATAATGAAAAAAAACCTGACAGAATTAACAAAAACACCAATGCTATCAGCAGAATGTGCAACGGCACGTCTTCCAAGGAACACCTTTAAATGTAATGAAAATAGCAAAAAACCGGGAGAACATGGAAACCCTGACCCAGGTCGTTTCCTATTACTTCGGCTCCAGTTCAGGCAGCGCGGACAAGACCAGGGCACTTAATGATGCGCTTGCGAAAAAATAAACAATAATACTGTATCTGTCATCCAGGCGGTCCATCGACATCTGGATGACAGATCAGCAAACTATCACAGTTCCTCCAGTTTGCGCTTTGCCTGCAGACAAATCAGATCACAGGCAATATGTGCGGCGGCCAATGCCGTAATTTGACTGTGATCATAGGCTGGAGATACTTCGACAATATCCATGCCGATCAGATTAACCTCAGTAAATCCACGGATAATAGCCAATGCCTGCGCCGTCGATAATCCGCCACAAACCGGTGTGCCGGTGCCTGGCGCAAAAGCGGGATCCAGGCAATCGATATCGAAGGTCAAATAAGCCTGACGGTGGCCGACTATGCGCTCAACCTCCGCGATTACTGCGTCAGTACCGTGCCGATGCACCCAGGTTGCATCCAGAATATGAATACCCATAAAATCATCATTCCAGGTACGAACACCGATTTGTACGGAATGCTTTGGATCAATCAGTCCTTCATTTACCGCCTTATAGAACATTGTGCCATGATTGAGCGAACCGGGCTCATCATCAGCCCAGGTATCGCAATGGGCATCAAAATGGATAAGTGAGAGCGGCTTGCCAAACTTCTCGACATGCGCTTTCAGTAATGGGTAACTGATGTAATGATCGCCACCGAAAGTCAGCATGTGCGCACCAGATTTCAGAATATGACGCGCATGGTTAACGATGGCCTCATGAATTGTCATGGGATTGTGAACGTCGAGGTAACAATCGCCAGAATCAATTACCGCCAGGTTTTCAAACGGATCAAACCCCCAAGGATAAGGCTTCAGAGAGTTGACCTCCGCCGATGCAAGACGGATCGCCTGCGGCCCGAAGCGTGCGCCCGGACGATTAGTGACAGCCAGATCCAGCGGAATGCCGCTGATCACAAGATCAGCATCAGCAATATCTTTGCTGTAATTACGCCGCATGAAGGACAGCACACCCGCAAAAGTTGGCTCACGTAACATTCCATAGGGACTCTTGCGCGCTATTGCACCATCAATCTTAATATCATCATCGTTAGTCATTTTCAATCCTTTACTGGGTTGATGGACTCGGATTTTACTTGGCAGTCTGCCAGACGCTGACTGGCAAATTGAAACATCATGATAATATTATTGATTGAAAAAGGTT
The DNA here is from genome assembly GCA_038043005.1 of Pseudomonadota bacterium. Taxonomy (GTDB): domain Bacteria; phylum Pseudomonadota; class Gammaproteobacteria; order Burkholderiales; family Nitrosomonadaceae; genus Nitrosomonas. Next base: position 2,221 of record JBBTCY010000265.1, on the reverse strand, counting down.
GAATATTTTGCAGTAGTAATAAATACCGGTTCAGCTGGTTCTCAGGTATAGATATTTACACTATGATGTGGTTATAATCACACTCGTTCGTTTATAAAGCATTTCTGCGTTAAAGGAGCCTTCCTCTATGCAACGATCAGTCTATATCAGACACACTGGCATCATGTTGTTGATCATCAGTTTCTTCAGCGGCTGTGCCTCCATGAATCAGCCCTCTCAGCAAACCTATCAGTCCGGTTCCACCGCAGCACCCTATAACAAACCGTATAAAGTAAAAGGGGCTACCTATTATCCGTTAAAAACAGCTACCGGCTACCGGGAAGAAGGCATCGCCTCCTGGTATGGCTCGGAATCAGGCGACCGTACAGCCATGGGCACACGCTTCCTGCCGCAGAATCTGACTGCTGCCCATAAAACACTCCCGTTGCCCTCCCGTGTAAGAGTCACCAACCTGAGCAATGGCCGCTCTGTGGAAGTACTGGTCAACGACCGTGGCCCATTCAAGGGCAACCGCCTGATCGATTTATCCCATGGCGCCGCAAAGAAAATCGGACTGCACGGTCTCACTAAGGTAAGAATTGAACATCTCGATACTAAAATCAGCCTGAAATAGATCTCTCTGGTGCAAATTGAATTTTCTTTATTCATCGTAGAATATCTGTGATCAAAATACTATGAGCGACGACAAGCCAAACACCTGGTTACAACACGGGGTGGCGGCTCTGCTAGGCCTGCTGGTTACTGTCAGTGTGATGGCTCAGGATAGCTCACAACCACGCTTGCCGACGATCGAATTAACAGCCGGCATGTACATCATTCAGGCCGAGGTGGCGCAAACCGCGCGTGAGCAAACCATCGGACTGATGCATCGACAGAAGATGAGAGTTAATGAAGGTATGCTGTTTATATACGACAGCATTCAGGTACGCTGCTTCTGGATGCGTAATACGCTGTTGCCACTGACAATCGCCTTTATCGCCGATGACGGCAGCATCGTAAACATTAAAGACATGCAGCCCAAGACCGAGAATTCGCACTGCTCCGCCAGGCCGGTACGCTACGCGCTGGAGATGAATCAGGGCTGGTTTGATCAGCGCGGCTTGAAACCCGGCTTCAAGTTACGCGGCACTCCCTTCACACCGGCAACTGCACGGTAATTCTGCGATCTGATTCCACGCGTTTTCAAATCACCTGTTACCATTCCCCCATCCACCCGCACGTCGGGGCGCAGGTGAACGCTTGGTTGCGGGACGTGCAAAACCGGCGGGTGCTGGTTTTTGCGTAGCGGGTTTCTGCGTTGCTGATTTTTTATTGGTTTGCTTTCTGGGCGAATTACGTGATGGTGTCGCACCACGGGGTTCGCCGCCACGGCCATTTTTTATCGGCTCGGCTTTGATGCGGGGGTCCGGTTCGAAACCGGCAATCACCTGACTGGGTAATTCGCGTTTGATCAATTTCTCGATCGCTGTCAGCAGCTTATTCTCATCGACACACACCAGTGACACTGCATCGCCTTCAGCGCCCGCGCGACCGGTACGGCCAATGCGATGAACATAATCTTCCGCCACATTGGGCAGTTCAAAGTTGACAACATGCGGCAACTCACTGATATCAATCCCGCGCGCGGCAATATCGGTTGCTACCAGTACTTGCAAATCACCTGCCTTGAATTTTGCCAATGCCTGGGTGCGCGCCGACTGGCTTTTATTGCCGTGGATGGCCAACGCAGGAATGCCGTTTGCCTGTAAAAACTCTGCCAGTTTATTGGCACCGTGTTTGGTACGCGTGAATACCAGCACCTGCGACCAGCGATGTTGTTTGATCAGATGAGCGAGCAGTTCCTTTTTACGCTCACGATCCACCGGGTGTACTACATGCGTCACCTTGTCAGCAGTCGCATTACGGCGCGCCACCTCAATCATTACCGGCTTGTTGAGTAAATTGTCCGCCAATGCCTGGATTTCATCCGAGAAAGTGGCCGAGAATAATAAATTCTGTCGCTGCCTGGGCAGTAATGCGAGTATTTTCTTGATATCGCGGATAAATCCCATATCCAGCATGCGATCGGCCTCATCCAGCACGAGGATCTCAATCTGCGACAGGCTCAACGTATTTTGTTGCACATGATCCAGCAACCGTCCGGGCGTAGCCACCAGAATATCCACACGGCTTTTCAGGCGGGTGATCTGCGGATTGATATTCACGCCGCCGATCATGATCA
>JBBTCY010000264.1:0-10919 GCA_038043005.1 Pseudomonadota bacterium | reverse complement strand
ATATGATGTCGGCATCACGCTCATACCAGAATAGCGTCGATATGATGAATACGACCAAATCATTGTTACAGAAAACCCTATCGATCGGTCAATAAGGATAAATATCATGAGCTCAACACAACCTATCACAACTAATACGCAATTATATTCATCTGGCAATGCAACAGAAAAAACTGTCAAGAGTACGGCAGACAGTGCGCAGGACCGTTTTATGAAGCTACTCGTGACACAGATGAAAAATCAGAACCCGCTTAAGCCACTTGATAATGCAGAAGTAACCAGTCAATTGGCGCAAATCACTACTGTCACGGGTATTGAAAAGTTAAACAGCACATTAAAGCTATTAGTTTCAGACATTGAAAGCAGTCGAACAGTGGAAGCAGCCAGTTTGATAGGACGGGATGTTCTGGTGCCTGGCAAGTCATTAATGCTCGAAAATAATATTGCCCTGGGTGGTGTCGACTTACCACAAGCTGTCGACAAACTCAGCATTACTATCTCCGATAGCACAGGTACGGTAGTCCATACGATTGATCGAACAGCACAACCAGCCGGTGTGAGTACATTCACATGGGATGGAATGACTGATAACGGAGCTAAAGCGGCGAATGGAAACTATAGTTTCTCAGTCAGCGCCAAACAAGGTGATAAAGATATTAAGGTAAACCCACTTGCACTGGAATCGGTAAAAAGTGTTTCCCACGGCGAACATGATGCAATACTCGATATGGGTAAATCGGGTTTGATCAATTACGCTGATGTTAAAAAGATATTTTAATATTAGGAGAGAATCATGAGTTTTCAACAAGGATTAAGCGGATTGAATGTTGCATCAGCAAGTCTTGATGTCATTGGCAATAATATTGCCAACTCTACTACCGTTGGTTTTAAGCAATCCCGAGCAGAATTCAGCGATGTTTATGCCAGTGCATTGAATGGCTCCGGCAGCAATCAAATTGGTATCGGTGCAAAAGTGGCTGATATTGCGCAGCAATTCACGCAAGGTAATATTTCGTCAACCAGCAATCCACTCGATGTCGCAATTAATGGTGATGGGTTTTTTCGGATGGATAATGGCGGTTCAATCAGTTATAGCCGTAATGGCCAATTTCACATTGATAAAAGTGGCTATATTGTAAATGGAGATGATTTAAATCTGACAGGGTACTCAGCTGATGTAAATGGTAATATTACCGGTACTGCGCCTGAAAAATTAAAAATATCAGCCGCTGATATTCCACCAAAAGTAACTTCGAGTTTTGGCATCGGTGCAAATCTTGATTCACGTACGACCGTACCCGCTGTCATTCCTACTTTTAATGCAAATGATCCCACGACTTTTGCAAATACAACCTCAGGAACTATCTATGACAGCCTGGGTAACAGTCATGTTTTCTCATTATTCTTCCAGAAAAATGCGGCAAATTCATGGGATGCATTTGCTACGGTTGATGGAACAACAACTGCAGCAGGTGTACCAATCGGAGTAACGTTGGGTGGTGGAGCATCGCAACCAATTACGTTCAGCACCAATGGGTTATTACTTACACCAGCGACACCCATTAATGTATCAGTTAATCTGGCAACGATCGATCCAACCCTCGGCGCAACATCACCACTAAATTTTACACTCGATTTTAGCGAATCAACCCAATTTGGCAAGAGCTTCGGCGTGAATTCGCTCACGCAGGATGGATTTGCTCCAGGAAGACTGGGTACATTTGCGATTACTGAAGATGGTCTCGTTAAGGGAAATTACACGAATGGTGCATCAAAAACATTAGGGCAAATTGTATTAGGAAACTTTATTAACCCACAGGGACTTGCTTCCATTGGCAACAATCAGTTTGTTGAAACTGCAAGCTCTGGACAACCGTTGGTCGGTGCCCCAAAAACAGGATCGTTGGGAGGACTTAAATCAGCCGCTGTTGAAGATTCAAATGTCGATTTGACAACCGAATTGGTAAAAATGATTACGGCACAACGAACATATCAGGCTAATGCCAAGACAATTGAAACCCAGGATGCCATATTGCAAACATTGGTTAATCTTTGATTTTTATTAAAAACTTTATTATTTCCATATAAGAGCAAACCATGGATCGATTAATCTATACCGCCATGACAGGTGCAACACATACGTTAAGCCAACAGGCAACGGTGTCGCATAATCTGGCAAATGCAACGACAACTGGATATCGTGCTGAAATGGATGCATTTCGTGCTGTGCCAATTTTTGGGGATGGATTACCTACACGCGCTTTTGTAGTTGATTCAACCATCAGACAGAATTTCACTCCGGGACCCTTGCAACAAACGGGTCGCGATCTTGATGTTGGCGTTCAGGGTTCTGGTTGGATCACTGTTCAACTTGCAAATGGTGAAGAAGCTTATACACGGCATGGCAGCCTGCAGGTCAATCCGAATGGCATGTTACAAACCCATAATGGACTGAGAGTTAAAGGTGCCGCAGGTAATATCGCAGTACCACCGGATAACCGCATTACGATCGCCAGTGATGGAACAGTATCAGCCGTACCGATTAATCCTTTACCCAATTCGGTCGTCATTATTGGACGTATTAAACTGGTTAATCCACCGGAAGATCAACTTATTAAAGGTACAGATGGATTATTTCGCCTTAAAAACGGCAAGGAAGCACCGGTCGACGCCAAAGTAAAGTTAGCCGATGGATATCTGGAAAGCAGTAACGTCAATGTTGTTCACGAGATGGTCAGCATGATTTCATTGGCCCGTCAGTTCGATATGCAAATCAAAATGCTCGAAACTGCTGAAAAGAATGCACAGCAAGCCAGTGAAATACTGGTTGTCAGAGTTTAAACAGTTATATTTTAAAAGGTTAATTATCATGATACGTTCATTATGGATTTCAAAAACAGGGCTTGATGCGCAACAAACCAAAATGGATGTCATTTCCAATAACCTGGCAAACGTCAGCACCAATGGTTTCAAGCGGGCGCGTGCTGTATTTGAGGACTTACTGTACCAGACAATGCGTCAACCGGGCGCCCAATCTTCTCAGCAAACCCAGTTACCTTCCGGATTGCAATTAGGTACCGGCGTCAGACCTGTTGCAACCGAGAATATATTTACACAGGGAAATTTAGAACAAACCGGCAATTCAAAAGATATTGCGATTAACGGCGCCGGTTTCTTTCAAGTACTGATGCCGGATGGGACAACAGCCTATACGCGTGATGGCGCTTTTCAAACCGATGTGAATGGGCAGGTTGTTACATCCAGCGGTTATCTTGTACAACCTGCCATCACCATCCCGCTTAATACTTTAAGTGTTACAGTCGGGACAGATGGTACCGTATCGGCATTAGTGCCTGGATCAACATCACCCATAACAGTTGGGAATATCCAATTGGCCAGCTTTATTAATCCAGCCGGTTTGCAAAAGATTGGTGAAAATCTGTATCAGGAAACGGCATCAAGCGGAACCGCAAATCAGAATTCGCCGCGTACCAATGGATTGGGTTCATTGAATCAGGGCTTTGTTGAAACTTCTAACGTAAATGTAGTAGAAGAGCTGGTCAATATGATTCAAACACAACGCGCCTATGAAATAAATTCCAAATCCATTGAAACTTCAGATCAAATGTTGCAAAGGCTGACACAGTTATAGCAGTTATAAATTGATTCGCTACTGGAGTCATGTAATGACTATCAATCAAATTACACAGAAACTATGCCTGACAGTGATTATATTATGGGCAACTGGCTGCGCCATAACGCCGCCAACCAGTATTCATCAGCCCAATACACTACGTCCCCATAAGCCGGTTGCCACGATCCAGTCAAATGGCAGTATTTTTCAGGCAGTCAGTTCAGCTGCCGGTAATCGGTATATACCTTTATTTGAAGATCGTCGTGCACGCGGCGTTGGTGACACGATCATTGTTACCTTGAACGAAAGAACAAATGCCAGCAAAAGTTCGGATAGCAATATAGATCGTTCCGGTGGTATTGATTTTTCAGTACCGACAGTTATTGGAATACCCTTGGGTTTCTTGCGCGGGACAACGCTTGAAGCGAACTCAAACAATAAATTTGATGGGGGTGGTGCCAGTTCAAGCAAGAATGACTTTAAAGGCACTATCACTGTAACGGTAATAGAAGTTTTGCCAAACGGAAATCTCCTTGTCAGTGGGGAAAAACAGATTGGTATCAACCAAGGACAGGAATTTATTCGCATGTCTGGCGTGATCAACCCAATCAATATTATGTATAACACCGTATCTTCAGTTCAGGTTGCTGATGCACGCATTGAATACCGCGCAAATGGCTATATCGATGAGGCGCAGACCATGGGGTGGTTATCTCGCTTCTTCTTAACAGTCTCACCATTTTAGTTATTTAAAACCTGAACATGACTCCAAAAAAATTCATTACTGCTTTATTGTGTGTTATCAGTTTATTAACCTCTGGACTCAGTGTTGCCGAGCGCATTAAAGAATTGGCTTCCATTCAGGGTGTTCGTAATAATCAACTGATTGGTTATGGGCTTGTAGTAGGTCTTGATAATAGTGGCGATATGACCATGCAGGCACCATTTACAATACAAAGTGTCATCAGCATGTTGGGACAACTGGGTGTCAACTTGCCACCGGGTACAAATTTACAACTGCGTAATGTGGCTGCTGTGATGGTAACTGCCACATTACCTGCTTTTACAAAACCCGGGCAACAAATTGATGTCACGGTTTCATCAATCGGTAATGCGAAAAGCCTGCGCGGTGGAACTTTATTGATGACACCATTAAAAGGCATTGATAATCAGGTTTATGCGATAGCACAAGGCAACCTGTTGGTCGGGGGCATTGGCGCTGCTTCTGCCGGCAGCAGCGTACAGGTAAACCACTTAAGTGTTGGCCGGATCAGCTCAGGTGCTATTGTTGAACGTGAAATACCCACATCAATCAGTCAAGGTGATTTTGTTAATCTTGAGCTGAATTCAACAGATTTTTCAACGGTTCAACGGGTCGTCGAGGCAATTAATTCAGTGTACCCAAGTGCTGCTACCGCTGTGGATGGCCGATCAGTACAGGTAAAAGCACCTACAGATAATAATCAACGCATGATGTTTATTTCACAGATTGAAACACTTGATGTAATACCGGCAAAAGGTGTGGCAAAAGTTATCCTAAATTCCCGCACCGGCTCAATTGTAATGAACCAAACTGTAACACTTGAATCCAGTGCAGTTGCACACGGCAATCTATCAATAATCATCAATACCGAACCTGTCATCAGTCAACCGGGGCCATTTGCAGAGCGAGGAGATACCGTGGTTGCGCAGCGTTCACAAGTCGAGATACGGACAGATGAAGGAAATTTAATACATTTGCCGACCGGTGCTGATCTCAGTGAAGTTGTCAAAGCATTGAGATCAATTGGCGCCACAACACAAGACCTGCTTTCTATTTTGCAAGCCTTGAAAGCGGCGGGTTCATTACGTGCTGAACTTGAGATTATCTAATATCGGTCAATAAGAATCATGATTAATTCATATGACACATCCAACAAGCTTGCGATTGATACGAAAAGTATCAGTGATATTCGCTTTAAAGCCAAACATAACGCTGACCAGGCATTACGGGATACAGCGCAGCAATTCGAAGCATTATTTCTTAATATGCTTCTTAAGAGTATGCGTGAAGCATTACCGAAGAATGGTCTGTTTGATAGTCAGCAAACACAATTTTATACCCAACTGATGGATCAGCAATTGGCACAAAGCATGTCTTCGAAAGGGAATGGAATAGGGATTGCCGATATGATGGTAAAGCAACTTACCCGGATAAATAGCAGCCCTGAACAGCTTGAAAGCAATATCAGTCAAACAGAGGGAATTCTTTCATCGCTCAATTTGAACAACAACTTACTAGCTGTTCCAGCAGGTCATCCAAATGATATATCCAGCCAACTATGGTCTGGTGCTTCGGCTTTAAATAATTCTGATAAAACATTATTTGAGGCATTTAATATCGAATTTAAAGAACTTGATAGTGCCACACAAATTAACAGTTCTTCGCCACAGCCACAAAACCATAAATCAAATGATTTTATCAATACACTGTTACCACATGCCAAGCTGGCTTCGCAGTCAACCGGCATTCCGCCACATTTTATGCTGGCACAAGCAGCTCTTGAAAGCGGATGGGGAAAGCACGAAATACGATACGCTGACAAAAGCCCCAGTTTTAATCTTTTTGGTATTAAGGCTGGAGAAAATTGGAAAGGAAACTCGATTGAAGTCGTAACAACCGAATATATCAATGGTGTACCGCAAAAAATGATTGAGAAATTCCGTGCTTATAACTCTTATGCGGAAGGATTCCATGATTACGCTAAATTACTGTTAAATAATCCACGCTATGCAGAAGTGCTGAATGCACAGGATGCCAAAACTTTTGCGACTGGGTTGCAGCGTGCCGGATATGCAACCGATCCGGCGTATGCCGACAAGTTAATTCGCATTCTTAACAGTACGGCATTAAACAAAGAAACCATTTAATACCTGAAATAATCTTTAATTCTTGAATGATTATGCCGATAAACACCTATTCGTGAGTTTTTGTACCACATAAAATTATAGATCATGGGAAATAGTATCTTAGATATCGGGATATCCGGGCTTAACGCGGCGCAAACCAAGTTATTGACGACCAGTCATAATATCAGCAATGCGGATACTCCAAGTTATTCTCGTCAGGAAGTACTGCAAAGTAACAATATGCCGCAGGCATTTGGTTCTGGATTTGTTGGTCGGGGTGTACACGTGGCGACAGTGCAACGTGTGTACAATCAATTTCTGGTTAACCAGTCACTGCAAGTTCAAACGCAAAGTAATCAACTGGAAAGCCACTATACACAAATTAAGCAGATTGATGACATGCTGGCTGATTCAAGTTCAGGTTTGTCGCCCAGTATGCTGAGTTTTTTTAATGCGTTGCAAGACGTTGCCACAAACCCTGCATCAGTACCATCACGCCAGGCATTGCTAAGTAATGCGGAAGCATTAACTGCTCGCTTTCACAGCATGGATCAACGCTTGGAACAGATCAGAGATGGCATTAATACACAGATTACAAGCAGCGTCAGCGAAATCAATTCACTGGCAAAACAAATTGCTGAGCTGAATCAACATATACTGGCTGCTGAAGGCGCTGCGGGTGGGCAACCGGCCAATGACATGATGGATCAACGTGATGAATTGGCAAAACAATTAAATCAACTGATCAATGCCAATGTCGTCAAACAAAGTGACGGTTCATTTAATGTTTTCGTTGGTAATGGTCTGGCGCTGGTTGTAGGCTCAGAATCCATGGCGCTTAGTGCCATGATTTCACCGGATAATCCGGAAGAACTGACAATTGGTTTTGTCAGCGGCAATAATACTATTCAATTGCCTGAAAATCAGATCCAGGGGGGTAGTTTAGGCGGTATTCTGGCTTTTCGTAAAGAAACGCTTGATACCGCTCAGAATTCACTTGGCCGGATCGCGGTCACACTCGCACAGACATTCAATGACATACATCAATTGGGGCAAGATCTTAACAGCAATTTAGGGGGGGATTTTTTTGTTGTGCCAACACCTAAAGTAATTTCTGCCATCAATAATAACGTAGCCTCAACTATTACCGCGAGCATCAGCAGTGTCAGTGCCTTAACAACCAGCAATTACAAATTTTCTTTTGATGGAACAAATTATACGTTAACACGGTTATCAGACAATAGTTCAGTCAGTTCGCTCATTGCTCCTTCAGGCGCATCACCGTTAGTCATGGATGGCGTAAGTGTCACCAGTGCAACCATCAATGCGAATGAAAGCTTCTTAATTCAACCGACACAGACTGCTGCACGGGATATTGAAGTTCTTATCAAGGACACATCAGAAATTGCTGCTGCCGCACCAATTCGCACCAATGCAGCTGTTACCAACAAAGGAAACGGGACAATCAGTCAGGGCAGTGTAAATCCTTTGCCGCTGGATCCCAATCTTCAACAACCGGTCACATTTACATTTCATGTCCCTTATGATGGTCAGTTTGATGTTACTGGAATCGGTACCGGACTGCCGGCAACCAATCAAGTTTACACAGCCGGTGCTGATATCAGCTTTAATGGCTTTGCTGTACAAATAAACGGTCAGCCAGCAGGAGGGGATATATTTACAATTGGTCCTAATACCAGTGGCAAAGCCGATAATCGCAATGCATTGCTTTTAGGTTCTTTGCAATCACAGAATACGTTAGCGAATGGAACCGCATCTTATCAAGATGCTTATGGGCAGCTAGTAAGTTTTATAGGAAATAAGACGCGGGAACTTGAAATAACAAGTAAGGCGCAAGGTAACCTGCTGGCTCAAACAGAGCGATCAATACAGGCATTATCCGGGGTTAATCTGGATGAAGAAGCCGCTAATTTATTGCGATATCAGCAAGCATTTCAAGCTTCCAGTAAAGTAATCGAAATCAGTAGCACACTATTTGAGTCAATACTCCGGATTAGCTAGAACTAATCGATAAAAGAGGTACATCATGCGCGTCAGTACAAATACTGTATACGATGTTGGAACAAATGCAATTTTGCAACAACAAGAATCTCTTGTTAAAACACAACAGCAAGTCTCAACCGGCAAACGTATTCTGACACCGTCGGATGATCCGATTGCGGCCGCTCAGGCATTGAGCATTACACAAGCAGCGACGCTTAATGAGCAGTATGCGACCAACAGAAAAAATGCAATTTCCGCACTTGGATTGGAAGAAAATGCTCTGAAAGGGGTAACAACACTCATTCAGGATGTTCATCAAACAATGGTTTATGCCGGTAACCCAACACTAACTGCTGGTGACAGAAGAAGCCTCGCAGTAGAATTACGGGGTAAACTGGATTCTCTGGTAAATCTAGCCAACACGACTGATGGATCAGGTCAATTCTTGTTTTCCGGATTTCAAGCCTTTACAACACCGTTTGTCCAAACTGGTTTAAGTGTGCAATATAATGGCGATCAAGGACAACGATTGAATCAAGTCAGTGCTACACGCCAGATTCCCGTAGGTGATGCTGGTACAGATGTTTTTGAACGGATTAAAAACGGAAATGGTGTATTTGTTACTGCAGCCGATCCTGCAAACTTAGGCACCGGTATTATTACCACAGGCTCCGTGATTGCACCAGCGAGCCTTACCGACGATAACTATCAAGTAGTTTTTACGGTGGCAGCAGGCGTAACAACATACGATGTAATCAATACAACAACCAGCACAACCATTTCAACTGCCAATCCCTATACCAGCGCAACCACAATCAGTTTTGACGGCATGCAGTTCAACATAGAAGGCGATCCCAGCAATGGTGATATATTTACAGTTCTGCCCAGCACGAATGAAAGCGTGTTTAAAACAATCGGTGATTTTATTACCACGCTGGAAACAGTACCAACAAATATTCAACCAGGCGGTGGAACTAAGTTAACAAATAACCTGAATACAGCAATACAAAATTTACAAAACAGTCTTGAACATATTCTTTCAACACAAGCTTCAGTAGGTGCGCGATTCCAGGAACTGTCTTCATTAGAAGACGTAGGAAGCGACTTCAAAGTACAATTCGCTAAAACACTTTCTCGATTAGAAGATATTGATCTCGCAGAAGCAATATCAACCTTGAATCGCCAGCAAGTTTATTTAGAAGCAGCCCAGAGATCATTCACAAAAGTATCAGGTCTATCGTTATTTGATTATATATAGACAAATGTATTCTGAAGAGAAGTGACTTTTGCCGAAACTGAGGGTGCTTTGGGTTTTGTGTAAACAGGCGGTTAATAGCACTGAGGCAATTGAAGTTACAATCCACAGATAATGCCTTTCGTATACAGTTCTCCCGTAGCTAATCCCTGCCATTTGCTTATGTAAAGCTCTCCAGTGAATCAGCAAATGTCAGTCGAATTGATTTATTCACGAGAGGGTTGCGATTAAAGCGCATCAATTCAATACCAATTCTGAATCAGGACATAGAAACCAAAGAACAAGCCGATTTAGAACAATATGTCGTATCGAAAACAGTCAGACGGTAAATCATGATGGATAAAGTTAGCCTACCACTGCCTGCCTTCGATGCTTATCCAAAGAGGAAGCGGTTCAATATCTCGGTATCAGCGTAACACTGCTCTCTGAATTGGAAATACCTGCTATCAAGCTGAGTCGCCGTTGTCTGTATGACAGGGTTGACCTTGACGTCTGGATAGAAGAATATAAGCAAGGCGAGCACGGACGGGCTAAGAAGGAGGCAATATGGCCCCAAACTCAAGAAGGTGTCTACCGAAGGCAAGATTCTCGCTTCTAGTGGATTGCAACAATGCTCCCAAACGGCAAAAGAATACGCCAAAGCTCTGGGACTGAAACCCGGCAAGATGCTGAAGCACTACAGATAGTATAGTCACGAGATATTAGCCCATAGGGGATACACCGGATGTGGATTGCCGTAAGGAAGTGACATGGTCTAATGAATCCGGACAGTCCAGTTAAGAGAAAATAGCTTTAACTGGAGGAAGAAATGGTAACGAGAAAGCAATAACAAATTAGATGCAATCAGTCTGGTATTGGATCAGGGTCATACGACGACAGAAGTATCTCGAAGCTTGGAAATCAATGCCAATATGCTGAGAAGGTGGATCAGGGAGAACCAGGCGGATGATGCTGATCGGGTATTCTGGGGCAATGGGAAACTGACACCTGAGCAGGAAGAGATCCGGCAATTGAAAGCCCAGATCAGGCAACTCAAGCTGGAGAGGCAAATATTAAAGGAAGCAATGGTCTTTTTCGCGAAAGAAACGAAGTGAAATATTCGTTCATCACCCAAAGGAAGAAGACCTACCCGGTTGG
>JBBTCY010000263.1:0-1270 GCA_038043005.1 Pseudomonadota bacterium | reverse complement strand
CTGTCCAAGGCACGCTTTGAATTCCGCTGGGAAGACCAGTTCAATCTCAGCCTTGACCCCGACAAGGCCCAGCAATTCCATGATGAAACCTTGCCGCAGGACGGCGCAAAGGTGGCGCATTTCTGCTCCATGTGCGGTCCGCATTTCTGTTCCATGAAAATCACTCAGGATGTGCGGGAGTATGCGGCCACGCAAGGTGTTGCGGAAGAAGAAGCATTAACACTGGGAATGGCGCAAAAATCAGCTGAATTCAAGGAAAAGGGCGCGGAAATCTACCGTAAGCTCTAACAATCACTTTCTTCTTAATAACAACATTCCACAACACGTCTATGGATCCCCTATTATTGTTTAAAGCGCTGATCTTGGGCGTGATTGAGGGCTTGACCGAGTTTTTACCGATTTCCTCTACCGGCCACTTGATTTTGTTCGGTGATTTACTCGATTTTAATGACGAACGCGCCAAGGTTTTCACGATTGCAATCCAGTTGGGCGCCATTCTGGCCGTTTGCTGGGAATATCGTGGCAAGGTCATTGAAGTGGCGCGTGGCATCGGTACCAGTCCGACAGCCAACCGATTCGTAATCAATATCATGATCGCGTTTTTACCCGCTGCAATCCTGGGCCTGCTGTTCATCAAGACGATTAAATATTATTTGTTCCATCCCATTCCGGTGGCGACAGCCTTGATTGTCGGTGGTCTGCTGATTTTATGGGCGGAGCGCAGGCAGCATTCGATCGAGGTGGAGCAGGTCGATGATATGGATTGGAAACATGCGCTGAAGATCGGCTTTGCGCAATGCCTGGCATTGATTCCAGGTACATCGCGTTCGGGCGCTACGATCATCGGTGGTTTGTTTTTTGGCTTGTCGCGCAAGGCGGCAGCAGAATTTTCGTTTTTCCTCGCAATTCCGACCATGTTCGCTGCCACATTTTATGATTTATTCAGAAACCGCGAATTACTGGACTGGAACGATTTAGGCTTGATCGCCGTGGGTTTCATTGCTGCCTTTTTAAGCGCACTGCTCGCAGTACGCGGCTTGTTGCGTTTCGTCAGCAATCACGACTTTACAGTATTTGCCTGGTATCGCATTGTATTCGGTATCGTCATTCTGATCACGGCATATACGGGTGTGATTGGCTGGTCTGAGGCTTAACAGGTATTATAACAAGCTGTTTATATTAATATTACGCTCACTAGTGCTCACCAACACTCGCCAATAACCGTCAGATCTGTCACGTTCTATTCGAGTAATCTTCCATTTTTATCCTC
>JBBTCY010000262.1:0-5294 GCA_038043005.1 Pseudomonadota bacterium | reverse complement strand
TTAATTGGATATCCACCTATCAATGAGTCCAGCGACTCAGGATAAACAGAGTCTATTGCATAGCCCATGATAACTGATACGATTCCGGGAATGGACCCGATTTATAGTCTATATCCCCTTTGGATTCAATATCCTGCCTTAATAAGACCTGGCGGACCATTTCAGGGATCATGACCATGCCCACATAGCGCCCCAGACACTCATGGCTGCCAAATCCAAAATGGAAATAGTTGTACCAGTTACGATGTGGAATAAATTTCTCCGGTGACTCAAATGCCCGCTCATCAAACGTCGCTGACAATGTTACCGGTAAGACGTGAGTACCGGCACGCAGAACCGTTTCATAATGGGTACCTTTTGCTGCTGTATAATCGCTCGCCGTTGTACGGAACAGATATGAAGTAATCGGAACAAAGCGCAAGGCCTCCCAGACAATACCATCGAACTCAGCCGGATCGTCCTTCTGCGCAGCACTTTTTGCGGCGGAAAGCCATTCCTTGTGTTGAAGCAGATATTGGAGCACCTGGGCCACTGCCTGTGATGTTGTTTCAATGGCACCGATCAATAGACCGCCCGCGTTAACCCCCAGACGCTTGATATCGAAATCCAGTTCTTTTGCGTAACTGGTACGCAGCATTCTTGTCACAATATCGTCTTCCAGACGTACAATCAGCGACAACGTTAATTTCTCAGCCTTAACTGCCAGCAGGCGCTTTCCGATCAACATGGTAATGAATTCCCCGAGCTTCTTGGATGTCTCATTATGACGATCTATAATCCGTTGCGACAATTCCGGCGGCAATATATCAAAGGGTTGATTATGGAACGTGTCATATTGATTCCAGTAAGACCATTCGATCAAGTCGCTCTTATCAGCACCCGTTAGCCCGAAATATTTCTGCACCAATGTCGCAGGCACCATGCGGCAAAAATTATTGACAACCTCGATCTGGCCGTTGGCGCCATCCAGAATTTCTCTGGCGATATCGGCCACCATGACGCGAACCCTTGGAATATCATCACGATTCAACATACACTGCATGAGTGATTTTTCACGCGTATGCAGCGCATCATCATCATGTGCCATCAGGTAATTATCCATCTTGGAAACATACGGCTGGACCGTAAAAACCTTGGGCATATTCAATATTTCCCTGACATCATCAAACCGGGTAACCAGCGTGCAGTTCGGTGTTACCAGAATAGGACGCTTCTCCCGCAGTTCCTTAAAGAATGGTAAAGGTTCTGTATCCATCCAGCGGCGTACCAATGGAAATTTATCGGTGTCCGCTGTCGCATCATACTGCTCAAGGTAACTTGTACTCGTGTTCATCTCATTTACTCCCTTCTCAATGATAAGGATTATTACAGAAACAAAAATTACTTTGATTACAAGGTCTTCAGGTATTCCAGCAGATCGTGCCGCTGCTCCTTGTCAAGGGGCTTTAAAATTTTACCATTCGATTGGGCTGTCTTACCGGACGCATACTCGTGCCCTGCATTACTGTTACCACCTAAACTGGTGTCAAAGGTAAACCCTTCATACCCACTGCTCTTCAATCCCACTTTTTCAGGATCAAATTCGCGCGACCCCACCACAAACTGGTCAGGACGATATTCTTCTCCTTCCGGATCATTGTCACGTTTCTTTGGCAATAGCAAGTCATGCAGGGTTTGCACGGATCCATTGTGCAGATAAGGTGCGGTTGCCCAGATGCCGTTCAGCGATCGTGCCTTGTAAGCATTTAATGAAGCCAGCGGATTGGCCGTTGTATCGGGATCGTAGTTTCCCTGTTTGATTGAGGGTTTAATCTCATTATGGAAGAAAGCTTTCGCTATATCGACAATCCAGTCGGTCCAGCGCTGAAAGAACCATTTATCGGGATCAGGCGTAGCCACCACATTTAAGGTTGCTTTGGTCAGCAAGGCGGCAACCGGCGCCTTCCGGTCCAGCAGAATATCCCCTACGCCGAGACCGACGTAATCATTCCTCAGAATGCCGGAGAACCCCTGGGCACTGATACTATTTTCCGCCATGCGCGGATCAGTCCCTACCGCACTGACTTTCGACATATTGGCGACAATGCGGCGTTCAGGGTCAGCACGGTCAATATTGGCATGGCAACTTGCACAATACTCATTAAATAATATTTTCCCCCGAGCAGCACTGCTCCTGTCAATTTTCCCCAGCATATCTTCCGGCCAGACGGGTGATCGCAATTTTTGCAAATGGGATTCAATCTTGCGTAAATTGTGCACATCGACAGACGAAACAAAATTGATATCCGTACCGCCAATCAGCGTCGATAACGTGGTTTTTTTCGCTTCTGTCCAGTCCAGCGTGCCGAACACCCCGATCACCTCCCCCGTATTGCGCCCAACCGGCCCCAGTCCGGCGTTGGCAGCCAGACCATTCCACTGCACATAATCATGTTGTGGAATATCCCATAAGAACGGATAGCTGACCGGTGCATCAGCCGGATTGAACAGTTCCTTACGTAACCTTGCCAACTGCCATTTGGTCAGTGTTTTGGTCAGCCGCTCAACCACATGGTCACGCTGCTCACCCGTTGGAACTTTATCCATATCCTGCACGATCTTGTCGAGCTGTTCTTCAGTCATTCCCTCATCGCGCATTATCTTGCGGTCACGTAATAGCTCTTTCAATTCTTTTTCGCTGATAAGATGTTCGAGCACACGATTATAGATGCGTCCAAATGCATCCAGCCGTGCGTAACCGTAAGGAGTCGGGCTGCGGTTAACGATGGTATAACTGGTAATGCGCTGTTCATATTTTGCAAGATCATCAAGCACTTCAGTTTCTGATTTATAATTCCCTCGCGCCAGCACATTCTTGACGAATCGCCTTCTTGCTTCTTCATTATCACGGGTATATTGCAATGCCACGGCGATCCCTTTCATGATCTCTTCCATATCCGCGCTGGCTGGACCTCCATCAATGCGAATGCCCACTCCTTTGTAGTTTACCTGTCCGGTATGGCAGGCCGCGCAAGTCAGGCCAACATATTCCCTGCCCTTATAACTATCCTTAACCCACCCAACCGGTAATGCATCCGGATTACTGAATGTGGCTTTCTGCGGCAAATAGCGATAAGCATTCATATGCTCATCGGATTTAAACAATTCGGTTTTCCCAGTCTGTTCCAATGCGAGGAAGAAATCATACGGCATCAGATTGGATCCCTGCGTCGTGGTATAAAACCACAGACTATCCGCAGAATCCCAGCCCTGGTCCAGATATTTGACCGTTGTATAGCTATCGCCAAAGACATCCTGTTTAACCGTAGTCGCTCCACGATCAGCGTCACTATCGAGCCTTATTGCACAGGCAGATAGAATCCCGGTTAAGAGAAACAATACAGAAACATTAAATAAAACCCGCTTTCTGACTATAAGATATTGTTTCATTATGACTCCCCCTTTTTAATCGAATGTACTTAACCCGTATCGCCCGAAGCAGAAACTTATCCTGCAGACAAAGCATCCTGATCCGAAAATGTGATCACCCTATCATATTACTATTCGTTCCCACTCACTCTGCATTCAGAGTCAGGATCTTATTGGACTTAAGCCCAATGAGATCTTTGGGAAAAACATTCAAAATCACCAGTAATAGTATGTTCTGACTCATCTATGCACGCACAATGACTTCCTGATTGCGCATCTAACCACATTCTGAGTAAATTAGGAATCCACCTTCGTGCTTTTTTATTGATGATGCGGTGATCTTTGGTTTTCAGCAACAAAATTAATATAACCATTGAGCGCAAATATCCATGTGACAAATCTCACATCGGCACCATAACACCTGTCTGTCATAAAATAGCTGTGGACAGAAAACTTGTGAATAAGGTCATCAATTGACAAAAAAACCACAGTCGTCAGCATGCCATATATTCGCTTAGGTTAAGGGCATTTAGGGCATATTACACGGTACAAACAGCCCCCAAAAAACAGCGCCGCTCATTATTCAATGATTAAATCTGATAATATTTTTCATATTTCAGGATAAGAGAAATGATTATTGTGATTTCACCGGCAAAAACGCTGGATTTTGAAACGCTTCCCATTACTCGGCAGCATACTTTGCCAGCATTTCTGGATCACTCAAAAAAACTCATTGATGAACTCAGAAAACTGGAACCCGACCAGATCGGCAAATTGATGTCGATCAGTCCAAAACTCGCCGCTTTGAACTCCAATCGCTATTACGAATGGTCTTTGCCATTCACCACAGATAATGCCAAGCAAGCCATATTTGCTTTCAAGGGAGATGTCTACACCGGACTGGATGCTGATACGCTGAAGCCAGCCGAACTGGCATTTGCACAGGATCATCTGCGCATTCTCTCCGGTTTGTACGGCGTACTGCGCCCGCTCGATCTCATGCAGCCCTACCGGCTTGAAATGGGCACGCTGTTTAAAAACCAGCGCGGCAACAATCTCTATGAGTTCTGGGGTGACACGATCACAGAGTCCATTAATCAGGATCTAAAAAAACAGAATACCGAACTGCTCATTAACCTTGCCTCGAATGAATATTTCAAGTCCATTAGAACCGGCAAGTTGAATGCCAGGATCATTACCCCGGTCTTTCACGATCAGAAGAATGGTGTATACAAGATCATCAGTTTTTTTGCAAAGAAGGCGCGTGGCCTGATGAGCCGGTACATTATCCAGAATAAACTCACGAATCCTGAAGATATCAAAGGATTCGATCTGGCTGGCTATCAATTCAGCAAAAATACGCGGCAGGGCGATGAATGGATTTTTACTCGCGAAGAATCCAGGGTCTCTAGTTTGTAGAGGTACAACTATTTCTAGCTAACACATCGGATCAATCGTCACACTGATAATTTAGATGGAACAATCAAATGAGCACAAAGAGTTATATTGAACTGGCAAAAACATATGTCGCCTTGTCAAACGGTCATAACCTTAAATCTATCAAGGCCATGTTTGTAAGCGATGCCACTTATCATTCCTCTTATGTCGGCGAATATAAAGGCAGCGCTGCCATCCATGCCATGATAACCAGTTTTTTTACACGCTTTCCGGATGTGCAGTGGGATGTCTCGGAATATCGATCCATTGACAATGAAGGCGTTGAATTTGACTTTGTCATGACGGCGACTGATGCGGCATTCAATGAACCTGTCAAACGGCACGGTACCGAATGTATTTATTTCACGCCGGACAACATGATCAGTCACATTTCGGTCAGCCACCAAACGGATAAAGCCGATCAGTCGATTGATGCCTGACTTACCCTG
>JBBTCY010000261.1:0-1757 GCA_038043005.1 Pseudomonadota bacterium | reverse complement strand
GCGGAGATGGTGGCCTGCTCTACATGCCGCGTGGTGCCTGCGGCGTCTTCAATCATGCCAAATTCAGTGCTGCGCAGCATGGTGCGGATCAGCGATGTTTTGCCTGTGTTGGTATGGCCGACGACGGCAATATTCAACAATGATCGGGTTTCTGAATGACTGGGGCGATTGAGATTTCTGACGATCATGGTTTATTGGGTAATCACATGTTCTGCGGGGATGCCGCAGGCTTCTGCCAGGCGAAACCAGGCAAATTCACGGGTACTGGCAACAGGAGTTGATGGCTTGCTCAAAAGGATCAGCCAGGGTTTCTCGGGGGTGCTGTCGATCAATTCCTTGATGAGGCGCTGCACTCCCCGATCGGGCAGGCGATGTGCCGCCACACCCAGCAATAATGGGTTTTTGATGTTTTTTATCAGTGCAATGGCTTCATCATGGGATTGCTGGTCAACGATGTTCAGGCGGCAAGTCACTGATTCAGGCCAATGCGTTGCCTGATCCAGTTCAATACCAAAAGCCTCTGCATTGGCGGGAATGGAGACATTCTCAGGAGGCCGCGTGATTTCGGCGGGTTTTACACCGGCATTCGGATCGGCATCAATGACTCTGGCTTTGAGTTCGCGCGCCATCAAGCGCTGACGCAATTCAATATAGTAGGGCAAATAAAGATCCAGCTTGAATCGGTATTCGCTCCATTTCTGCATCAACAGGGAGAGGCCGAGTAATAACAGGCGCGGCAATATGCCGTAGATCAGCAACGAGCCGATCAGGAAATTGGCCCAGGCGCTACGCGTCTCGGCATCCTGCCTGCCAGCGCCTATTCTGCTGGCGACAGTCTGTGAATCGTCCGGAATTTTTAATCCCATCGCTTCCAGCGGCGCACCCAGAATTTGCGTGAGTCTGGGCAGGCTGTTATCCGGGAGCAGCGTGGTGCCCCAGATGAAATTATATTGTTTGGCCATCATGAGCAATATCAGTAACACCAGCCCGGCGATCAGGTAGGTCAACCAGAACTTGTGCGTTAATACGCTGATGCGCCACTTACCGACATTACCTGTCAAACAGCTTTCCCACCAGGCGCGTGAAGCGAGTGATGCAATGGTGGGGTCTTTCTTTTCACGATAAGGCAGCCAGCTGGCCAGTTGTGCGACAACGCCACTGCTCAGGCTGTGCAGATTCAAAGTGATGCCGGCTATCCATAGCAGCAGGGAAATCAGGTTAAATCCCAATAGCACGGCCAGCAACCAGTAGATGTTCAATGTGGAAGATTCGCTGACAGCCTGACTTGCAGCCAGTCCACCCAGAATAACCGCAGCTACCAGACAGATTCGACTGACACGGACAAACTGCTGCTGAGGCTGTTGCAATGCATCTTCCAGTGCATTGTCCTGAATCAGGTGTTTTGCGCGCGTGGCCAGTCGATGGATGAAATCAGGGTAGTTGAAATCGCTGGTGGCGTGACCTTGCATATCCTTGATGCTGGCATATGACAGATCCTCTGCTTTACCCGACTCTATCTTGCGTAACTGTTCGATACGCACCAGATCGGTGAATGTGTTTTTTTTTACTGGCATTCTACGACCCGCTCCAAGCGAACGGGGATTAAGGTTTTACGGTTGGTGGTGTGTGTTTGTTTCACAGTATAAATCCTAAATTTTCAGCAGAAAATTTGCTGCAAAACAGGCTAAAATTCGTTATCAGATTATTCAAAAATGTATGGCAGGAAAATTCCATGAAACCGGTTGCAATTTTTAGAC
>JBBTCY010000260.1:0-1233 GCA_038043005.1 Pseudomonadota bacterium | reverse complement strand
CCTTCAAGGAAAAAATTATTGCCGCCAATGTGACGCAAATCATCATTGTCGTGGCTGCGATCCCCAGTTTCAGCGAAGAACTGATTAACCGCTGCCTGGTTGCAGTTGAAAGTGAAAACATCAACGTGCTGATCGTACTGAATAAGGCTGATCTCGCCGAGCCAACCCGCGCGGCGATGGATATGCTCTCGCTGTACAGGGATCTCGGTTATCCTGTATTGCAACTGAGCGCCATCAACGATGTTTCAGCGCTCCAGCCCTATTTGAAAGGCCACCTCAGCGTTCTGGCCGGTCAATCGGGTATGGGTAAATCAACATTGCTCAATGCCCTGATCCCAAAAGCCAAACGAGCCACGGCGGAAATCTCGGTGGCACTTGATTCCGGCTGCCACACTACCACGCATTCTCAACTTTATCATATCGATGCGGACAGCGGCATCATCGACTCTCCCGGTATCCAGGAATTTGGCCTGCATCATATTAAAGAGGAGAACCTGGCATACGGTTTTATCGAATTTCACCCGTACATCGGGCAATGCAAATTCAGCAACTGCCGGCACATCAGCGAGCCTGGCTGCGCCTTGACGCTGGCCGCGCAAACAGGGAAGATACAAGCCAAGCGCCTGGCTTTCTACCACAAACTGTTTCAACACTGACAAAGGTTCTCAAAATGGGCTATTTCCTACTGGCGGCATTAATCTCAATCACTTCAACACCTGTATTAGCCAATGATTTCGGGGTATCGATCAATATCGGCCAACCCGGCTTTTATGGCCAGATCAATTTAGGCAGCAACTATCCCATGCCGCAACTGATTTACCCGAATCCTGTGTTAGTCATGTCCCCTGCCATCGCAGTTCAGCAACAGCCGATTTACCTCTATGTGCCGCCCGGCCATGCCAAACGCTGGAATAAGTACTGCTACCGCTATAACGCCTGCAACCAGCCCGTCTATTTTATCCAGCGGGAGTGGTACAACAATGTGTATGTGCCGCATTACCACAGTCAGAACAATTACCCCGGCGGACAGCAGTATTATGACTCAGGGCGACAGTACTACGACAATGACGGCGATCACTCGCAGCGCTACTATGATTCGTCTCGACAGCACTCACACGACAACTACCAGGACAGACGCAACGACCGCGACAATCATGGCCGTGGCAATGACAAACATCGCGGCAAACACGACCAGGGAAACCATGACAGAAGAGAACAGGATCGGGGTAATCG
>JBBTCY010000259.1:0-2323 GCA_038043005.1 Pseudomonadota bacterium | reverse complement strand
CCGGTAAAACGCGGCAGTTGACGGATGGAATTACTGTGATCGCACGAAAACACGGTATTGATTTCTGTGCGCAGGCGATTGGTGGGATGTTCGGGCTTTATTTCCGGAAAGAAATCCCGGCCAGTTTTGCGGAAGTCATGGAATGCGATAAAAATGCCTTTAACCGATTCTTTCATGCCATGCTGAATGAAGGTGTTTACTTTGCACCATCAGCCTTTGAAGCTGGTTTTGTTTCTTCCGCACATACCGAAAACGAAATAAATAAAACATTGTCTGCTGCGGAGAAGATTTTCAGTGCATGGTAATGCAGCAAGTAATAAGATGAAATAAAAAAGGCGGCTTGGTTTAAGCCGCCTTTTTAGTTGATAGCAAGTATCGCTTTAGCGCAATCCAGAGATATATTCAGAAACAGCGCGTTTTTCCTGTGCGTTCATCCGTGCCAGAACTTTCTGCATGACACCGTTATCATTGGCGCGTTCGCCGGAATTAAACAGGCCCAATTGTGAATGCATGTACTCAGCGTGCTGGCCTGCCAGATTTGGATAAACAGGTGGAATACCGGCTCCGGTAGGACCATGACAGCTTGCACAGGCTGGTACGCCATTTTCAATGTTGCCGCCGTGATAAAGAATCTTGCCTGCTTTGATCAGTGCTTTATCATCCGATGCTTTGCTTGGGTTTGCTTTTTGTTTGGCATAGTAAGCGCCCAGATTTTTCATGTCTTCAGCAGACAGTGCGGCAACCATGGAAGCCATTACCGGGCTGTTACGCTTTGGCGGCTTGCCATCAATCGATTTAAAGTCATTAAGCTGCTTGGTGATATACTCCGCATGCTGGCCAGCCAGGCTGGGATTCGTCGGAATAATGCTGTTGCCATCGGCATTGTGGCAGCCAGCACAAACACCCGCTGCAATTTCTTCTCCCTTGGCTGCATCACCTTTGGAGTTTGTGGTGGTTTCAGCTGAGATTTGAGCAGATAATGTGAGTGCTACAACCATTACCATATTCGTTGCGATTTTTTTCATATTTTGTGTATTCCGTTTTTATTAAAGCATCCAAAAATTTGGTACATCTATTTAAGTACTATTAATATGTATCGCGATATTTTAGCAAGGCATTAGTTCGATAACAACAAAATTCAATCAATGTGAGCATTTAATATTTTATTTTTCAATGAAAATAATTTTTGTTTTTCTACTGATTACTAATACTATCTTTGCTGCTATCATGCAGTCCAATCCTGATAACCAGAGCGGAGCGATTACAGAAGGGCTGCTGCATCCTGAGAAAATCACGTTGCTGCCAACCCGTGTGAATTGTCTGGAATGGGGTGACTTCCAAGGCGCTGAAATATTGCAGGCAGATGCAGTTGTGTCAGAGCTTATGCCGGATCACACCTACACCATGGAGCAATCGGGTAGTGTTGCAATGCATTGGATATATATTCCACCTTTCGAGAACAAACAAACGACTGACCGGGAAATTAACAAATTAAGAAATCTGGGCATCGTGAGCTTTCTTGTGCAGGATGAAGGAGTATGGAAAAATGGGATTTCTCTGGCCATGTTGCGGGATAAATCAGAAGCCCGGGTGCGATTGGAAGAGCTGAAAAATAAAGGGGTCGTAACGGCTAGGATTGATGAGCGTATGGTTAAACTCCAGAAGATTGTGATCCGTGAGCCGTCTGATCGAATCAAGGCGCAATTGCAGGAACAGATGAAACAGTTTGGAGACACGCGATTGACTCAGAAAAAATGCGCGCACCGGTGATGATTTTGTCAGGCTGATCGCATAAGACGGAAAGAACAGGCATTGCTTTCAGTGCAGTAGATCATACTCATACATGAGATTACATAAACAAATGATATTTTTCCGGGTATCCAAGTAAAAGAATCAACTATGACAGTACACATAAAAACACCGCAAGAAGTAGAGAAAATGCGTGTTGCTGGTAGACTGGCTTCGGAAGTGCTGGATTACATAACACCTTTTGTTAAGTCCGGTATTACAACGGAAGAACTGGATGTTCTATGCCATAACTATATGGTTGACGTGCAAAAAACCATACCGGCCCCGCTTAATTACGCACCCTCAGGGCACTCACCCTATCCAAAATCAATTTGTACCTCGATTAACAATCAGATCTGTCACGGCGTGCCGAGCGCAAAGAAATTGAAAGCCGGTGATATTGTCAATGTGGATATCACTGTCATCAGCGATGGATACCATGGCGATACGAGCCGGATGTTTTATGTCGGCGAACCATCGATCCAGGCCAGGCGGCTGTGTGAATTGACCTATGAGGCGATGTGGAGAGGAATTG
>JBBTCY010000258.1:10084-23252 GCA_038043005.1 Pseudomonadota bacterium | reverse complement strand
ACTCGGTGCAGTGGGTGGCCCGCAGTATGATAATTTGCCGCGTCCGCAACGTCCAGAATGGGGCTTGCTGGCGATCCGCAAGGCACTCAATTTGTTTGCCAATTTACGCCCGGCGATTCTCTATCCCGAACTCGCTGATGCATCGAGCCTTAAACCGGAAGTCGTTGCCGGTCTTGATATTATGATAATACGTGAACTCACGGGTGATATCTATTTTGGTGAGCCACGCGGTATCGAACAGCGGAATGGTCAACGGGTTGGTTTTAATACGATGATCTATAGCGAAGCTGAGATCAGGAGAATCGCCCATGTCGCATTTCAGGCAGCGCGTAAAAGAAATCGGAAATTATGTTCAATTGACAAAATGAACGTACTCGAATGCACGCAGTTGTGGCGCGACGTGGTGACTGAAACTGCGAGAGAATATACCGATGTGACACTTTCGCACATGCTGGTTGATAATGCGGCCATGCAACTGGTTCGTGCACCCAAACAGTTCGATGTGATTGTTACAGGGAACATTTTTGGCGATATCCTGTCTGATGAGGCTTCGATGCTGACCGGTTCGATCGGTATGCTCCCTTCAGCTTCTCTGGATGAAAACAATAAAGGATTGTACGAACCGATCCATGGTTCCGCGCCGGATATTGCTGGTAAGGATATTGCAAACCCGCTGGCAACAATTCTTTCTGTAGCCATGATGATGCGCTATACCTTCAATCAGGAGGAAGCGGCGCAACGTATTGAGAATGCAGTCAAGAAGGTTCTTGAACATGGCTATCGAACAAGAGACATCGCGGGACCGGGTGCTCAGACGGTTGGGACTCGGGCGATGGGAGATGCTGTTCTATCTTATTGGTAAGATGATTTGTATGGTGGTTACGATTAATGGTAATAGTATCAATCGGTTGTAATTTTTAATGTATTGTCAATTTTAGGATGAAAGATAAGCTATGAAACAAGTTGGTTTTGTAGGGTGGCGCGGGATGGTTGGCTCTGTTTTAATGCAGCGTATGCAGGAAGAGCAGGACTTCTCTCTAATTGATCCAGTATTTTTCTCAACATCGCAGAAAGGTGGAAAAGGTCCTGAGATTGGCAAGGAAATTCCCGATCTTAAAGATGCATTTGATATCGCACAACTGAAAGCGATGGATATTATTATTTCATGCCAGGGTGGCGATTATACAAATCAGATAATCAGTCAGTTACGCAACAGCGGATGGCAGGGATACTGGATTGATGCTGCTTCGGCGCTGCGCATGCAGGATGACGCCGTGATTATACTGGATCCGGTCAATATGCCTGTAATTAAGCAGGCATTGCATGATGGCGTTAAGAATTATATTGGCGGTAACTGTACGGTTAGCCTGATGTTGATGGCAGTTGGCGGTCTTTTTGATAAAGGCATGGTGGAATGGATGAGCGCCATGACCTATCAGGCTGCATCGGGTGCCGGTGCAAAAAATATGCGTGAATTGCTGATACAGATGGGAGAGGCACATCGTGTTGCGAAAGATTTGCTTGAAAATCCTGCCTCCAGCATCCTGGATATCGATCGTGAAGTAGCTGGAACACTGCGTGACCAGAAATTTCCAGTTGAGAATTTTGGCGTACCGCTGGCAGGCAGTCTGATACCGTGGATTGATAAAGCAGTTGCCAATGGACAAAGCCGTGAAGAGTGGAAAGGCCAGGCTGAAACAAACAAAATTCTGGGTAAAAATGAGCAACCTATTCCGGTTGACGGGATTTGTGTCCGTGTGGGTGCCATGCGGTGCCACAGTCAGGCGCTGACCATTAAACTGAAGCAGGATATTCCACTGGACGAAGTGGAAGATATTATTGCCGGCGCGAATGACTGGGTACATATTGTGCCCAACGATCGGGAATCGACAACTTCAAAATTAACACCGACTGCGGTGACAGGATCCTTGTCAATTCCGGTTGGACGATTACGGAAACTGGCGATGGGTGGAGAATATCTATCTGCTTTTACCGTCGGGGATCAATTGCTTTGGGGCGCAGCAGAACCTTTGCGCAGAATGTTGAGGATACTGGTTGAGCATTAAAGCAGGTTAGGTTGTTGCGTATTTGGTGTTTTTAATACACTTTTATCCTTGTTATGAGGCTATTTGAATGAATTAGCATATAATTCAAGGCATAATTACTATTTGTATGAATATGGTGCAATGTTAGCCTAGCATCTTTGATCGTCATTGAATGAGAGAGGGTATTTCTGTGTACAATTCTTCTTTTAGAGTATGCTTGTTCGTAATCCTCCTGATGTCACCATGGGTAGTTTATTCTGCCGGACTCGGTAAGCTAACACTCAACTCAGCTTTAGGACAACCACTTAAAGCAGAGATTGACATTGTTACAGTCAATAAGGATGAGATTCCATCCTTAAGAGCGAATCTTGCATCCCGTGAAGCCTTTACACAAGCGGGAATACAATATGAGACCTTCTTCTCTACACTAAAAGTTTCAATTGAATCAAGGGAGAATGGGAATCCCTATATCAAGATTGCCTCGCCGCAGGCTGTTAATGAGCCATTCCTGTCGGTATTGATTGAGTTAAATTGGTCATCCGGTCGTTTGTTGCGGGAATATACCGTACTGCTGGATCCGATTGATTCGGCCCCACCTCAACCGGTTGCGCCAGTTGTAGCTGAAACAACATTAGAACCTGTTGAATCGGCAAGCCTGATTGAAGAAAAACCTGCCAAGCAAGTGGAAGAGCCAAAGCAAAATACAACTAATCCGGCAAAAACAGCAAAAACAGTAAAAGGCACTCATGTGCCGGTTAATCGTGGCGATACTTTAACAGCGATAGCAAGTCAGGTTTTGCCAAGTGGTGTTGATCTTAATCAGATGCTGGTTGCTTTGTACCGTGCCAATCGCGATGCATTTATTGCGGACAATATGAATCTGCTGAAAACGGGCGCAGTTCTGCAAATCCCGGAAGACAGTGAAATTGCTGCCATAAA
Organism: Pseudomonadota bacterium; assembly: GCA_038043005.1. Classification (GTDB taxonomy): domain Bacteria; phylum Pseudomonadota; class Gammaproteobacteria; order Burkholderiales; family Nitrosomonadaceae; genus Nitrosomonas. Next base: position 20,268 of record JBBTCY010000258.1, on the reverse strand, counting down.
AAAATCGGAAGCCAGGGCAGAAGTTAGAGTACAGGTGAGCGACTGGAAAAATTATCGCAATAGACTGACTGCCGCAGCCAGTGGACATGAATCTCCTGAATCAATTAGACAGGCAGATTCAGGGAAAATTACAGCTTCAGTGGATAAAAAATCCCTTTTGCCTCAAGGAGCATCAAAAGAAGTATTAAGGCTATCCAGTGGAGTATCAGCAGATTCTCAAGGTAAATCTTCTGATGAAAGTATGATAAACCGCCTGCGTATGATGGAGGAAGACACGATAGCACGCAATCTTGCTTTGCAGGAAGCCAATGAGCGTGTTGCAATGCTGGAGAAAACGGTTACCAATCTGAAACAATTGCTGGAGCTAAAGAATGTCAACTTATCTCAGGCACAAACTCAAGCTGAAGAAAGTTTAAAGCCACCATCTAAACTTGAGCCTCAACTTCAACCCGATATTAAACCTGTCGAAGTGATTCCAGCACCGGAATCAACTCCGACAATAGAACTTGAATCCGGGTTTGCGGAAGCATCAACAGAATTATCACCCGAGTTAACACCGAAGCAGCCCGTTGTCGCACCGGTAGCGAATCCCGTTCTTCCAATAGAACCGGAAGAAAAATCCTTAATGGATGAGGTGATGGAAAATCAAATGTATATTGGGGCTGCTTTAGCCCTGATTCTTTTGATTGCGCTTTTGATTGTCAAGAGACGTCGTGCGCAGGCTGAAAAAGAGCTGGATATTGATGATGATTCGGATATCGCTGAAGATTCTTCTGATTTGCGTAGTAAATTAGCTTCAGTGGCTTCATCCGGCGTGGCAGCCTCTTCCTTTAAGTCGGATGACCTTGCATCCAGGAAAATAAATGATGATGAAGATTCGGACTTCTTTCCAGAGGATAACGATCGTCAAGGAAAGACTGAGGAAGAAGATTATCCGGTATCCGATACGACAGATGATGAAGACATGCTGGATCAAGAACCAGCACGACTTAATGCGACTGGGGAAGATGACGAATTTGATTTGGAAACAGATGAATCAACTTCGGAGCCGGAAATACCACACATGTCGGACACGGATGAAGAGATTGAGGCTACAAACGATCTGGATTATAAATTAAACGTTGATTCCGATGATGCACAGAAACTCGAAGAGTCAGTGAGTTCTTATGATGAAGAGGCAATGGATGATAAAGGAATCGATTTTGAAGTAGACGTACCTAAAATCGATTTATCGGATGAGGCAGATAATAAGAATGCTGCCGATAAGGATATTCCAGCTTTAGATATGTTGCATGTTTCTGATATAGACTCAGCGCCTAAAGTACCGGATCTGAGCTTGGATGGTATAAGTCTGGATATTGAAGATTCATCCGACGAGAAATCAATACCGGATGATACGAGTGAGTCATGGCAAGAAGCTGAAACTAAACTGGATCTGGCAAAAGCATATCTGGAAATGGATGATAAGGTCGGTGCGAAAGAGATGCTGGAAGAAGTTGCTAGGGATGGTGATGCTAAACAGAAAAAAGCAGCTAAAAAACTATTAAAAGGTTTATAGCAGTTTCTTGAATGAATATGTTTTGTTGTGATTAACCGTAATCAGTTTGAAATGACAGTTTTACGGCCGTGAGAATAGTATTGGTGCTGGAGTATGATGGCAGCTGTTTTTGTGGATGGCAGAGCCAACCGGACAATTGCTCAATTCAAGATGCACTTGAAATGGCCCTGTCCAGAATTTCCGACGAACAGATTCGTGTTATATCAGCAGGCCGTACAGATGCGGGTGTTCACGCCTTGTATCAAGTTGTTCATTTTGATACGCAGTCCAGACGGCCATTGAGTGCTTGGGTGCGTGGTGTCAATGCCCTGTTACCTGAAAATATTGCTGTACTATGGGCATCTGAGATTTCAGAAAAATTTCATGCACGCTATAGCGCCCATGAACGTAGATACTTGTATCTGCTGCTTAATCAATCTGTTCGTCCCGGCATTAATCATCGAAAAGTAGGCTGGTTTCATCAACCGCTTGATCTGCAGCCCATGCAGACAGCTGCGGAGATATTGCTGGGTGAGCATGATTTCTCGACTTTCCGTGCAGCAGAATGCCAGGCAAAATCACCGATGCGTACTTTGACAAAGCTTGAAATTACACGGCGGGATAATCTACTTGTTTTTGATTTCTGTGCCAATGCATTCTTGCACCACATGGTGCGCAACATTATTGGATGCCTGGTCTATATTGGCAAAGGAAAATATTCCCCAGACTGGATGCAAACACTTCTGGAATGCCGTGACCGGACTTGTGCGGCACCTACGTTTTCTGGGGCAGGCTTGTATTTGGCAAGTGTAAGGTATGATCCGGAATGGTGCTTGCTGAAACCTGCCGAATCACCCATCATTGCAATCAGTTCCCATCTATAATAAACGATTGTCCATCGAAGTATAAAATAGTGTTATGTCAGTTCGAGTGAAAGTCTGCGGGATAACGCGCATCGAAGATGCAATGGCGGCCATTCAATCGGGCGCTGATGCGATCGGTTTTGTGTTTTGGCCGCACAGTGCACGCTATGTTACGCCAGAGACTGCACGGCAAATTGTTGCGAAGATTCCAGCATTTATTAGTACAGTGGGTGTTTACGTTGATTCTGATCCAGAGTGGGTTAAAGAAACACTACAAATTGCGGGACTTGATCTGCTGCAATTTCATGGCAATGAGTCACCGGAGTATTGTGAACAATTTCCACGGCCTTATATTAAAGCAATTCGAGTTCGGGAAGGCTTAGATTTGCTACAATATGCAGAACGATTCAGCAATGCAAAAGGGTTGTTGCTTGATACCTATGCAGAAAAGATGCCGGGTGGAACAGGACATGTATTTGATTGGGGTCTTATCCCTTTGCATTTACCCTTACCGCTGATCCTGTCTGGTGGCTTGCATGCAGGAAATGTAGAGGCAGCTATTAAACAGACTCGACCATGGGCGGTCGATGTGTCAAGTGGCGTGGAAGCTTCAAAGGGTATCAAGGATGAAAAGAAAATTTTTGCTTTCATGCAAGGAGTTAAACAATTGTGAGTGCTTATGATCTTCCAAATAAGAGCGGCCACTTTGGCCCCTATGGAGGTATATTTGTTGCTGAGACACTAATTTCAGCACTGGATGATTTGCGGAAGCAATATGAATATTATCGTAACGATCCGGATTTTCAGGCTGAATTCGCCTTTGAATTAAAACATTATGTGGGTCGCCCCAGCCCTATTTATCATGCCAAGAGATGGTCCGAGCATCTGGGTGGTGCGCAGATTCTTTTAAAACGTGAAGATCTGAATCATACGGGTGCCCATAAAATAAATAATACAATTGGCCAGGCATTATTGGCTAAGCGGATGGATAAAAAGCGTGTAATTGCTGAAACGGGCGCCGGTCAGCATGGAGTTGCCAGCGCAACGGTTGCGGCACGCTATGGGATGGAGTGTGTGGTTTATATGGGGTCTGAAGATGTTAAACGTCAGGCTACCAACGTTTATCGCATGAAACTGCTGGGTGCCACGGTCATACCGGTTGAATCGGGTTCTCGTACATTGAAAGATGCGCTGAATGAAGCAATGCGGGATTGGGTGACGCACGTCGAGAATACTTTCTATATTATTGGCACAGTTGCTGGTCCGCATCCTTACCCAATGATGGTGCGGGATTTCCAGGCTATTATTGGAAATGAGGCAAAGATTCAGATGCAGGAAGATTTTGGCCGGCAACCTGATGCACTTGTTGCCTGTGTGGGCGGTGGATCCAACGCGATCGGGTTATTTTATCCCTATATTGACGATAAAAATGTTCGTATGATTGGTGTGGAAGCAGCCGGTAAAGGTGTTGATACAAACCAGCATGCAGCGACTTTAACAAAGGGAAGGCCGGGTGTATTGCATGGCAACAGAACCTATCTCATTCAAGATGAGAATGGGCAGATTATTGAAACGTATTCAATCTCAGCGGGTCTGGATTATCCTGGTGTGGGACCGGAACATGCATGGCTCAAGGATATTGGGCGCGCTGAATATGTGGCTATTACTGATGATGAAGCGCTGGCAGCATTCCACACGCTGTGTCGTTATGAAGGCATTATGCCAGCACTGGAATCAAGTCATGCATTGGCATACGCGGCTAAATATGCGCCGACCTTGAGCAAGGATAAGCTGCTATTGGTGAATCTATCCGGTCGCGGTGATAAGGATATGGCAACCGTTGCACAAATGTCTGGATTAACACTCTAAATAACAACCGTATTGATGTGAGCATCTGATCGAACGAACTATAAAGTTCATGTGAATCAGATGATAACAGCAGGTATATTCTCCTAAGAATCTATGAATCGTATTACTAAAACATTTACTGCACTCCAGGCCAAAAACAGAAAAGCATTGATTCCGTTTATTACAGCGGGAGATCCGAATCCAGCGATAACGGTTGAATTAATGCATCAACTGGTTGAATCCGGTTCAAATATTCTTGAACTCGGTATTCCGTTCTCCGATCCAATGGCGGATGGACCTACCATTCAGCGCTCATCTGAACGTGCATTAAAGCACCATGTCGGTTTGAAAGATGTCTTACAGATGGTGTCAAAATTCAGGGAAATCGATCACGATACACCAGTTGTTCTGATGGGGTACGCGAATCCGATTGAGGCAATGGGTTATGAACAGTTTGCAGCGAGAGCGAAAGAGTGTGGTGTGGATGGAATTCTGACGGTTGATTACCCCCTGGAAGAATGTGCGGAATGGGTGCAATGTCTGGATCGGTATGACATTGATGCTATTTTCCTGCTGTCACCCACTACACCGCCTGATCGTATCCAACAGGTTGCAACCATGGCAAAGGGATACGTTTATTATGTTTCATTGAAAGGAGTGACCGGTGCATCACATCTTGATCTTAAAGATGTAGAAGCCATGCTTGTTCAATTACGAAAGTCAATTAATATTCCAATTGGCGTCGGATTTGGTATCCGAGATGGAGAAACAGCCCGGGCGGTCGCCCAGCTGGCGGATGCGGTTGTGGTGGGCAGCCGAATCATCGAAGAAATCGAGAAGTCTTCCATTGATGCCGTGCTGGAGAATGTTGGGAAGCTGGTCAATATTTTACGCAGTGCCATTGATAAAGACAGTAATAATGTTTAACACCCATTGTCAGGAATGTAACTCATGAGTTGGTTTCAAAATATTATTCCACCAAAGATCAAGCGTAAAGAAAATGGTGAAAAGAAGATTGTTCCTGAGGGGTTATGGAGCAAATGTAGTACATGTGAAGCAGTACTGTATTACACCGATTTGGCAAAAAACCTTAATGTTTGTCCCCGCTGTGATTACCATAACCGTATTCCAGCGAGAAACCGGCTGGATCTGTTGCTTGATCCTGATGGACGTTCAGAGATCGGTGCTGAGGTGAACGCAATAGATCCACTTAAATTCAAAGACAGTAAACGGTATGTGGATAGGCTGTCACAAGCAAAATCAAGTACTGACGAAGATGAGGCCTTAATCGTCATGCGCGGCACAATCAAGAAAATGCCTGTTGTAGTTGCTGTTTTTGAGTTTGGTTTTATGGGTGGCTCAATGGGTTCTGTTGTGGGCGAGCGTTTTGTGCGGGGTATTAAGGCCTGTATTGATCAGCATCTGCCATTTGTATGTTTTAGTGCCAGCGGCGGTGCCCGCATGCAGGAAGGTTTGTTTTCATTGATGCAGATGGCTAAAACTTCAGCCGCATTAACACGGTTAAGCCATAATAAATTACCTTTCATATCCGTATTGACAGATCCAACGATGGGTGGAGTTTCTGCCAGCTTTGCATTTATCGGTGATGTTGTTATTGCGGAACCAGGGGCACTCATTGGATTTGCAGGCCCCCGTGTGATTGAGCAAACGGTACGGCAAACCCTTCCGGAAGGGTTTCAACGTGCCGAGTTTTTACTGGAGCATGGTGCAGTCGATATGATTGTTGACCGGCGACAAATGCAAGACAAGATTGTTAATTTATGCACTTTGCTAATGCGTGTACCAGCGCGGATATCTTGATCAATAAGTTTCACTATGCGGAAAGTTAATGGTGATTGCATCCAATATATCGTGATGGATATGCAATGCCCAGTTCAAAAATAAGCCCCAGTTCACTAACAGATTGGTTGGCTTATCTAGAAGTGCAACATCCTAAATTGATCGAGATGGGATTGGAGCGTGTCAATAAAGTTAAGCGTGATATCGGCCTGTCTCCTTCATTTCCTTTGATTGTTGTGGGAGGGACTAATGGCAAAGGTTCTGTATGTAGAATGCTTGAATCCATTCTATCGTGTGCGGGCTATAAAGTAGGGTGCTATACATCTCCCCATTTGCTGAAATTTAATGAGCGTATTCGTATTCAACAAAAAGAAGCAGATGATGAAGGACTCTTTCAGGCTTTTGATGCGATAAATAAAGGAAGATTAAAAAGTAGTACCTCATTGACCTTTTTTGAGTTTGGCACGCTGGCAGCCATGCATTTGTTTGTTGAGGCACATGTGGATGTCGCAATAATGGAAATAGGCCTAGGTGGGCGTTTGGATGCGGTCAATATATTTGATACAGACTGTGCTATTTTGACAAGTATCGATATCGATCATATCGATTACCTTGGTAATACACGTGACCAGATCGGATTTGAGAAAGCTGCGATATTCAGAAGAAACAAACCTGCTATCTGTGCGGAAACTAATTTACCAATAACAGTGCTTCATCAAGCTGAAAATATGGGCGCTAATTTTGTTCAGATTAACAAAGACTTTGGTTTTTTAAATAAAGAGAACCAATGGGATTTCTGGAGTCCATCAGGATGGCGATATTCATTGCCTTATCCAACACTGCGTGGCATCAAACAGCTACAGAATGCCAGTGCTTGTCTGACGGCTTTGGATATGCTGGCCGATCGACTGCCGGTCAGTATGAATGAAATACGGCAAGGATTGCTGGCGGCTACCCTGCCAGGAAGATTTCAGGTAATTGCCAATCAACCATTAGTCGTGCTGGATGTTGCGCATAACCCAGCAGCCGCTCGCACATTGTCACTGAATCTGGATGCGACAAAACCGGCTGGCTATACTTATGCAGTTTTTGCAATGCTGCATGACAAGGATATTCAGGGTGTTATACGAGAGTTAAAGAATAATATCGATATCTGGCTGGTATCGTCACTTGATACCTCTCGAGGTGCACAAGCGGATAGCTTGATAAATGAAATTGAACAAGCCGGGATATCAAGGGAAAAGAATGAGATTCAGAAGTTTTCTGATCCTGTATCTGCTTTTGTTTTTGCCTGTGAACGTGCTACTAAAAATGATAGAATCTGTATCTTTGGGTCTTTCCATACGGTGGGTGCTGTGTTGCAATATCAGAATATAGCGCTGGGTAAGTAATAATCGGATATTTCAAATGACAAAAAATATCAGTGAAGAAGAGTTATTACTGAGAAAACGTGCCAGAAGGCGCCTGGTTGGTGCGGTCGTACTGGTTATTGTTGCAGTAATCGTTCTGCCGGCTGTTTTTGATGAGCCGAAGCCGGATACCGGGAAACAAGAGATTGCAATTAACATTCCTTCACGTACTGTGGGCAGGCCGGAGTTACCAGTAGAAAAACTGCCTGGTAATAAATTACAGGACGAGATTGATCCTGTTGAATTACTGGGTGAGCCATCCAATTTTTTTCAGGATAATGATCAGGATGCAGGAAGTTCCGCAGTGGTACAGCGAGGCATACCAATCCCGGGAATAAAACCGAGAATTGAAAGCACTCAAGTGAGAAGTGAGGGCAGGATCGAAAAGAGTGCAACAGCAGCGACGACTGCCAAAGGATTCGTGGTGCAATTGGGTGCATTTTCAGATCCATTCAAGGCACAGCAGCAGAGAGCGAATCTCGCATCAAGCGGGATTAAAGCCTATACAGAAATAATCAGAGTAGGTAATACTGAAGTGACACGAGTGCGGATTGGACCTTTTCCAACTAGAATCGCTGCAGAAGACGAAGCCAGGAAGCTTAAGAAACTGGGGCTTGATGGTGTTGTAACACCCAAATAGTATTAAAAGGTTTTTGGGAAGTTCAATTTAGCCATCATTGTGTCGTTTAACGCATAGACTGTTTTTGTCGATGACAATTTTTGATTATGTTGTACTAAGTATATTTATAGTTTCAATTGTCTTGAGTATTATTCGCGGATTTGTGCGCGAAGCTCTGTCAATAGCGGGGTGGATAATCGCATTTATTGCAGCAGGAGCCTATGCATCGTATCTTGAACCTTTTATGCCATCGGCGATTGGTGGAGAATCCTTACGGATATTGATAGCATTCATTTTGGTGTTTCTGGCGGCTTTGCTTATAACAGCATTGATTACTATGGTGTTGTCCGCTCTAATTAAGGGAGTAGGGCTAGGATTTATCGATAGATTTCTTGGTTCTGTTTTTGGATTTTTGCGGGCATTCGTAATTGTTATGCTACTGGTATTAATTGCCGGATTAACGGCAATACCTAAACAACCGTTCTGGAAGCAAGCCGTCTTAAGTCGCTCATTAGAAGTGGTTGCCATGCAGATAACACACTGGTTGCCAAATGATTTGTCAAAATGGATTAGTTATGAAAGAGAAGAAAACTCTTGATGTGATTTGTATTGTATTATGATAGCTAATTAACTGTAGTGCTGCATGACTCGCTGTTCTAAGAATACAGGTTATGTGAATTGTATTTGTTTCTACTATTAAACTGATAAAAGCAAAACCTACGGAGTATTTCTATGTGTGGAATTCTCGGCGTTGTTGCAAACTCACCAGCTAATCAGTTGTTGTATGATGGGTTATTAATGTTACAGCATCGTGGGCAAGATGCGAGCGGAATCGTTACAGCACAAGGTAATACTTTCCATATGCATAAAGGCATTGGTTTGGTACGTGATGTGTTTCGCACCAGAAATATGCGTGCATTGACTGGGAATATGGGAATAGGCCATGTTCGCTATCCCACAACTGGTTCAGCCAGATCATCAGCCGAAGCGCAGCCATTCTATGTGAATTCACCATTTGGTATTGTGTTAAGCCATAATGGAAATCTGACGAATTCTGAGCAACTTAATCAAGAACTTTTTCGTGCGGACTTGCGCCATGTCAACACTAACTCGGATTCAGAAGTTCTGTTGAATGTACTGGCACATGAACTGCAGGAAAGTACGCGGAACTATCAACTTGATCCGGCTACAATTTTTTCGGCAGTATCAGGTGTACATAAACGATGCCGAGGCGCATATGCCGTAGTGGCGATGATTGCTGGCTATGGATTACTGGCTTTTCGTGATCCCTGCGGTATTCGCCCGCTGGTATTTGGCACCATAGAAAATGAATTCGGCACTGAATACCTGATTGCATCGGAAAGTGTTGCGTTGGATACTCTGGGATTCAAATTGATTCGCGATATTGCACCCGGTGAAGCAGTCTTTATTGATGAGTTTGGTAATTTCTATAGTAAGCAATGTGCTGAAAAATCAACATTGAATCCCTGTATTTTTGAGTATGTTTATCTGGCACGACCAGATTCCATGATTGACGGAATATCAGTCTACGAAACACGGCTGAATATGGGAGAACATCTGGCGGAGAAGATTACCAAAACAATGCATCATCTGGATATTGACGTGGTGATTCCAATACCGGATTCAAGTCGTCCCAGCGCATTGCAACTGGCTAACCGTCTGGGCATCGATTTTCGCGAAGGCTTTGTCAAGAATCGCTATGTTGGGCGTACATTCATTATGCCTGGTCAGCAGCAACGGCGTAAGTCTGTACGTCAGAAGCTTAATGCGATGAGTATTGAGTTCAGAGGGAAAAATGTACTGCTGGTTGATGATTCAATTGTGCGAGGAACAACTAGTCGTGAAATTGTACAAATGGCACGGGAAGCAGGTGCCCATAAGATTTATTTTGCATCAGCAGCGCCTCCAGTCAGATATCCGAATGTATATGGAATTGATATGCCAACTCGACAGGAATTGATCGCGACTGATCGGAACACAGAAGAAATCTGTCAGGAAATTGGTGCGGATTATCTTGTCTTTCAGGACCTGGAAGCATTACAACAAGCTGTTTCACGAGTTTCTCCCGCTGTTACAAGTTTTGAAAC
>JBBTCY010000258.1:0-9984 GCA_038043005.1 Pseudomonadota bacterium | reverse complement strand
GGAGTGTAGTTCGCATGTCTGATCATTTGGAACCAGAAACATTGGCGTTGCATACAGGTATTCATCGCAGCCAGTTTAATGAACACTCTGAGGCGATGTATCTAACCTCTAGTTTTGTTTTTGATAGTGCGGCACAAGCAGCTGCTCGATTTTCTGGAGCTGAGCCAGGAAATATTTATTCACGATTCACGAATCCGACAGTGACTGCATTTGAAGAAAGACTTGCTGTGCTGGAAGAAGCAGAAACATGTATTGCCACCTCTTCAGGCATGTCAGCAATACTGTCCGCTGTAATGGGCTTGCTATCAGCGGGTGATCATATCATTGCATCACGCAGCTTGTTTGGTGCTACTGTTAATTTGTTCAACAATATCCTAAAGCGTTTTAATATTGAAACAACATTTGTATCAGCAACCGAGGCAGCTGCCTGGAAGGCAGCTATAAAGCCCAATACTAAACTTTTCTTTTTAGAAACGCCTTCTAACCCATTAACTGAGATTTCTGATATCGCAGAGTTGTCCAGGATTGCGAAAACAGCTGGGGCTTGGCTGGTTGTCGATAACTGTTTTTGTACGCCAATTTTGCAGAAACCTTTGGAGTTGGGCGCTGACATCGTTATCCACTCAGCCACTAAATATCTGGATGGTCAAGGGAGGGTATTGGGAGGGGCTGTTCTGGGTAAACGTGAATTACTGATGGAAGGTGGGATTTATGGTTTTCTGCGCACAGCAGGTCCGACACTGAGTGCATTTAATGCATGGGTTATTCTAAAAGGCCTTGAAACACTTAAGATCCGGATGGATGCACATTCCCTGCATGCACTACAAATAGCACGCTGGCTTGAAGCCCAACCGAATGTGATCCGGGTTTTCTACCCTGGGTTACCATCACATCCCCAGTATGATCTTGCGAGTCGGCAGCAAAAGACAGGCGGTGGTATTGTTTCTTTTGAAGTAAGAGGTGGAAAAGATGCAGCATGGCGGGTGATTGATGCAACTCGCTTGATATCAATAACTGCAAATCTGGGGGATGCTAAAAGTACGCTGACACACCCTGCGTCAACAACACATGCCCGGATTAGCCAAGAAGCACGGGATGCGGCGGGGGTTACCGATGGTTTGCTACGGATCGCAGTGGGATTGGAAGCCGTACAGGATATTCAAACTGATTTGATAAGAGGCTTGACGTCATAAACGTTATCAAATCAGATTTAAATTACCTGTAGTATTTAGTTCTAGACAATGTCTGCTTTCAGAATGACTACATCTTCCAAAGGTACATTCTGATGACCGCTGTGGTCACCTGTTTTAACCTTCTTAATCTTGTCAATGACTTCCTGACCTTCAACAACTTTACCAAATACGCAATAGCCATAACCCTGTGGTGTTGATGATTTATAATTCAGGAAACCATTGCTGGCAACATTGATAAAAAATTGAGCAGTTGCAGAATGGACATCAGCAGTTCGTGCCATGGCAATGGTATAAACATCATTCTTAAGACCATTGGCAGCCTCATTCTGAATAGGTGGCTGCATTGGTTTCTGCTTCATATCTGGTTCAAATCCACCGCCTTGTATCATAAAGTCATCAATAACGCGATGGAAGATGGTGTTGTCATAAAAGCCACTTGTTACATAATTTAGAAAATTTTGTACTGTTTCTGGTGCTTTTTCATGATCAAGCTCAAGTGTAATAACGCCATAATTAGTTTTTAATTTAACCATTTGTAGTGTTTGAATCCTTTTATTCAATGGGTTTCTTATTTAGTAGTGATTGGTAACAGTACTATATCTTCAATAACAATACTATTTTTTGGTACATCGCCAGAAAATGGGCCACCTGCTCCAGTGGGGGTGCCGGCAATCTTATTGATGATTTCCATGCCGCCGGTTACTTTGCCAAATACCGCATAACCATAGCCGTTTTGATTCGGTGCCGTAAAATTCAGAAATGTATTTTTGCGATATTAATGAAAAACTGAGCAGTGGCTGAATGCGGGTCTGATGTACGTGCCATGGCAATTGTTCCAACTTGATTGGTAAGGCCGTTACCTGCTTCGTTCTCAATTGGTGATCTGGTTGGTTTTTGTTTTAGTGAGGAATCAAATCCACCACCCTGAATCATGAAGTTTGCAATAACACGATGAAAAACTGTGTTTTTATAAAAACCATCTTCCACATATTTTAAGAAATTTTCAACAGTTTTAGGTGCTTTTTCTGGGTAAAGCTCAAGCGTTATATCACCAAGATTTGTTTTCATTACAACGTGTAGATTAACAGCATGAGCCGTCAGGCTAACCAGAATGAGTGATAATGCTATTAGAGACTGAGTAAATCGCATGGATATTCCTGTTTTACAAATGTCAGAGATGTTAAAAGTGATCATTATGCTATACTTCGCATGCTTTTTTTGTGATTTCTTTCACAACAATCAGAATTCTATCAAGAAGATAGACTGCTCTACAATCTAATCTAGCGGTATCATGCTAAAAATATATAATTCACTCGCTCGAATAAAACAAGAATTTGTTCCATTATCATCAGGTAAAATAAAGATCTATGTATGTGGCATGACCGTATATGACTATTGTCATCTAGGTCATGCACGGGTTCTGGTTGTTTTTGATACAGTCATTCGCTGGCTTAAAGCAACGGGGTATGAAGTTATTTATGTGCGGAATATCACGGATATCGACGACAAGATTATTAAACGGGCGTTGGAAAATCATGAATCAATCGAGAGCCTGACAAATCGATTTATTCAGGCAATGGAAGAAGATGCTGCTGCATTGGGTGTAGCACGACCTTCCCATGAACCCCGTGCGACTCATCATGTTAAGAACATGATCGATATGATTGGCATATTGATGCGGAAGGCATTGGCTTATTCTGCTGATAATGGGGATGTTTATTACTCAGTTCATGATTTTCCTGAATATGGAAAGCTGTCTGGAAAATCTTTAGAAGATTTGCGTGCGGGTGAGCGAGTAGAAATTGATATTCATAAAAAAGACCCGCTTGATTTTGTATTATGGAAAGCTGCAAAACCCGGTGAGCCTTACTGGGAATCTCCATGGGGGAATGGACGACCCGGCTGGCATATTGAATGTTCAGCCATGAGCGAACAATTTCTTGGTGAGCATTTTGATATTCATGGTGGAGGGCAGGATCTGCAATTCCCGCATCATGAGAATGAAATTGCGCAAAGTGAGGGTGCTCATGACCATCCATTTGTTAATTACTGGATGCATAATGGTTTTGTGCGGATTGATAGTGAGAAGATGTCGAAATCATTAGGCAATTTTTTTACTGTTCGAGAAGTTCTAAAAAGTTATCAACCGGAAGTGATTCGTTTCTTTATATTGCGTGCACATTATCGCAGCCCATTGAATTATTCTGATCAACATCTCAAGGATGCTAAATCTGCACTGGATCGCTTATATATCGCGTTAAAAGACGTGAAAGCTGAATTATCAACCGGTATTAACTGGGAGAATCAGCATGCCGCAGTATTTATGGCCGCCATGAATGATGATTTCAATACATCGGAAGCTATTGCCGTTTTATTTGAACTGGCCAGCGATATTAATAGAACCGATTCAAAACAGAATGCGGCTTTGCTCAAAGCATTAGGGGGTGTGCTGGGCTTATTGCAGCAAGATCCAATTGAATATTTGCAGAATATTACTGATGCGACAGCAGGAGAGTTTTCACAAATTGAAATCGAACAAATGATCAAACAACGGCTGGATGCCCGTAAAGCAGGACATTACTCAAAAGCTGATTCGATACGCCAGCGACTTCTGGAAGCGGGAATTATTCTTGAAGATGGTGCACAGGGAACAACCTGGCGTCGGCAATAAAAACGATTCAATGACACCGATTACATGCGCCATAAATATAAAGTAGATCCCGTCAAGTCATCCAACTGAATGCTTCTCTCAGGCGCAATGCCGGGTACTTTAAAACTATTACTGATGAAAGTGCTTCCGGGGCGCATTTCACGGCATGCCTTGTGCCAGAGTTCTTCCATGGGAACAGGCGATAAATAGGCGTATACAAAATCATAGTGTGATAGATCTTGTTGCCACAAATTACCCCATTGAATTTTACAGGTTGATGCCAAGGAAATATTTCTTAATCTGCTGATAATGAAAGGAAGTACGGCTGATTCAATGCCATAATACACGCCATGTTTATGTGTTTTGTTGAGTTTATTGAGTAGTCCACCACAACCACTGCCAAGATCTACAAATGAGAAATTATCTTGTTCTGGTAATACAGAAGCTAAATTGTTAATAACGATCTGGCTTGTTAGATAGAGTGGAACCTGTGTCTGATATGTTTTTCCATATATTAACAGTAGCAATATAAACGCAGCGAAGAACCAAACCGGGCTCAACTCAAGCGCCAATGTAGCAATGAGTGCTGGCATAAAAATCAAATGGATAAGCTTCCACCATATGGCCATATTCAAGCGAATGCTTATCAACAGTGCAATGACACCCTGAAATATTGCCCATTCGAATATATTGAAGGATAAAGCTGGCAAAATAAGGATTGCAATAAAAATAATTCCCAAGGTAATGACTTGTATAAATAATGCCATGAATGCAGGGAAGCGGAAATAAGAGACTAATGCCATCAATATACTATGCTTACTGTTTATGGTTGATTATCAGGTTCAGTGAGCAACTCTTTACTAAAGCTATCCTGCATATCGACTTCAAGTGCCTGAACTTCATCGGTAACTGCTTTCTCGGCTTTTTCATTCATTACAATAATACTGATACGACGGTTAACAGGGTTATACGAGTCATTCTTATCAAACAGTACTGCTGACGAAAGTCCTACAACCCGAAGCATCTTATTGACATCCATTCCGCCAGCGATTAATTCCCGCCGTGATGCATTAGCGCGATCTGCAGATAATTCCCAGTTGCTATAGCCTTTATCGCCTGAAGGATAAGGGGTTGCATCAGTATGTCCGGAAAGACTGATTTTATTGGTGACATCATTCAATGTCTTGCCAATTTCATGCAGAATGACTTTGGTATAAGGCTGTAGTTGAGCTTTGCCACTGGCGAACATGGGGCGATTTTTCTCATCTACAATCTGGATGCGTAATCCATCAGTAGTGATATCCAGCAATAATTGATCCTGAAATTTCTTCAGTGATGGATTGGCTTCAATAGCCTCTTCAATTTTCTTTTTTAGTTTTTGTAGTTTGGATAATTCTGCGCGTTCACGGATAATTTCTTTTTCTTTCTCTTTTACATTATCAGTACTTTTCTTAACTTGTCCTTTGCTTTGTGTAAAATCAGGTCCGCCGCCTTTTATAATGACTTTACTTTCACCAATACTTGAGCCACCGGTTAATGCAACCTTGAGAGGTGTTTTAAAATATTCTGAGACACCTTCAAGTTGGGCTTTAGTTGATGAGCCTAATAACCACATCAGCAGAAAGAATGCCATCATAGCGGTCACAAAGTCGGCGTAAGCAATTTTCCAGGCGCCGCCGTGATGACCTCCAGCCACCTTTTTTATCCGTTTTATGACGATAGGTCGTTGCGATAGATCATCAGCCATAAACTTCCTCGTGATAGGGAATAGGTGTCAATTCGGAATACTTATTTGGACTTGCTTTGCTTGACATGCTCTTCCAGTTCCAAAAAGGAAGGACGTTCTGTCGAGAATAAAACCTTGCGACCAAATTCAACAGCCAATACCGGGGAATAGCCGTTCAGATTAGCAAGAAGGGTAATTTTGATGCATTCCAACAATTTACTGGATTCGTGTAACTGATGTTCAAGTTTTCCAGCAAGAGGGCTTACAAATCCGTATGCAAGTAAAATACCAAGAAAGGTTCCAACCAGTGCAGCAGCAATTAAGATACCTAACTCAGCGGGAGGAAGATGCACGGATTCCATGGTATGTACAACTCCCATTACCGCCGCAACGATTCCAAAAGCGGGTAATCCATCGCCCATTTTTGCGATGACATGCACAGGGACTTCACCTTCCTGATGATGTGTTTCCAATTCACTGTCCATCAAATTTTCTATTTCCAGCGCATTCAGATTGCCACCAACCATGAGGCGTAAATAATCGGTTATAAATTCAGTCACATGATGATCTGCCAGAATGGCAGGATATTTTGTGAATATCGGACTATTGGCTGGATCATCAACATCGCTTTCAATAGACATCAAGCCTTCTTTGCGAATCTTTCCAAGAATCTCATAGAGTAATGTCATCAGATCCATGTAAACAGCCTTTGTATATTTGCTCCCTTTGAAGACAGTTGGTAGGGCCTTTAGTGTTGCTTTAAGTGCTTTACCAGAATTGCCAACTACAAATGCACCGACTGTGCCGCCACCAATCATCAACAGCTCAACCGGCTGCCATAAAGAAGCCAGATGCCCGCCAGCAAGTGCAAAGCCGCCAAAGACAGAAATGATAATGATGATGTAACCAACGATAACCAACATTGCATTCACTCCTAGGGATGTATTGATTGAATAAATCAGTAATGGCAGATTGAGCCCGTGAGAGAAGTTAACATACGGTGTTAATGATAATCTTTAGAGAAAAGGCAAGTTTGACCCGTATTTTCTATTGATCAATTTCTGTATAAAATAATTCATATATTTATATTTATTAAACAATAAGTTCAATTAATATTGAAGATTTACTAAGATGAAATAAATTCAATAAAATTAGAATTAATAATCATCTGAACTGTATCAACTGACAATCTAATACTTAATTTCTGACAATCATCGTTCCTATCCTGATAGGATTATCAGTCAAACTAAAATAAATCGATTGAATATGGAAAATTATGAAGCATTATTAGCGACATTGGCTCTGATGATGGGTTCGGCATGGGCAAGTGGCATTAATCTGTATGCTGTATTACTGGTATTGGGTTTGGGTGGATCAACCGGTCATATCGACTTGCCATCTGAATTAACTGTCTTACAGGACCCACTTGTTTTCTGGTCTGCCGGGATTATGTATTTTGTTGGGTTTTTTGTAGATAAAATACCGGGTGTTGATACGGGATGGGATGCAATTCATACTTTTATACGCATTCCTGCAGGTGCCATGCTTGCGGCTGGAGCAGTGGGTGATGTGACACCTGCACTGGAAATTGCGGCGGGAATTTTAGGAGGAGGGCTCTCAGCAACCAGCCATGCTACAAAATCGGGTACGCGCCTTTTGATCAATACTTCTCCAGAGCCCTTTACTAACTGGACAGCATCAGTTACTGAGGATTTTCTGGTAATTGGGGGGTTATGGACAGCATTAAATTATCCAATCATTTTTCTAATTTTACTTTTTATATTTATTTGTTCATCAATTTGGGTATTGCCAAGACTGTGGCGTTTAATAAAGATAATCCTGACTAGAATTGGAAAATTCTTTGGTTTGATAAAAGCAGAATCAGCAGATATAGTAACTAGTACGATTGCTGATATTAAAACGAGAGACTCTTTAGCAATGTTAGAGCAATTACAAAAATTACGTGATATGGGGGTGCTCACAGAACAGGAGTTTCAGACACAAAAAAATAAGATTCTTCAAAAAGATAATACTATGTGAATAACTATCGAGTGCCAATGCTTTTGAGATGCATACTGCAAGCCACCCTTTCTCCAATAACATTGGTCTTCAGGTACTGGTTATAACGAATAAATTTCGAGGGAAATGCTGGAAATCAGAAAATACTGCGCTGCG
Source organism: Pseudomonadota bacterium (assembly GCA_038043005.1). Taxonomy (GTDB): domain Bacteria; phylum Pseudomonadota; class Gammaproteobacteria; order Burkholderiales; family Nitrosomonadaceae; genus Nitrosomonas. Next base: position 2,240 of record JBBTCY010000258.1, on the reverse strand, counting down.
TAGTCTGGGAATAATTGACTGAATTTATGGTGATTGTGTTTCGTCAGCATAAATTGGAGAAAATAGCCTGATTCCTGAGAAATGGGAGTAATAGGCCACATTGTATTCTCTAAAGTTCCAATGAAAATTGATGCTTTAATTACAGATACTTACTATTTAAACAGGACTACTGCTTCATGGATCTGAAATATTTGCCATTAATACTTATTGGCGTCGATAGAAGTAAGTGAGGGTAACTTATAGAGTAAATATGATCTCCTCATATCCATATCTTGATTATTTACAGGAAAACCCATGAGCACCGACAGCAGCAATCCGAGATTGGCAGTATTGATTGATGCAGATAACACCTTTAGGGTGATCGACATCATCGATGAATTATTCGAAGAAATATCGAAATTCGGGGATGCGAGCGTCAGACGTATTTATGGCGACTGGACACAAAATCAACTGAGCCGTTGGAAGGAAATCTTACCTAAACACGCCATTCAACCAATTCAGCAATATGCCAATACTAAGGGCAAAAATGCAACGGATAGTGCACTGATTATTGACGCTATGGATCTACTCTACACAGCTCCCCTGGATGGTTTCTGCATCGTCTCCAGTGATAGTGATTTTACCAGGCTGGCAATTCGATTCCGCGAATCCGGCAAATTGGTCTATGGTTTTGGTGAGAAAAAAACACCGGAATCACTGCAAGCTGCCTGCAACGAATTCAAATACTTTGAAATTCTCTCGCAAAATAAGCAAGTCGACAGTGAAAACAATCTTTCAGTGCAAATGGAAGACAGTACCGGTAAATCCAACGCAAGCCAGGAAAAGAAAGTCATTAAATCCACGATATCTTCAGGCGAAGCTACGACCATACCTGGCATCAAGAAGAACTCCAGGGAATTGGCAATGGATACTAAGCTGGTTTCATTAATCCGTTCAGCAATTGAAGCACTTTCCGATGAAGACGGCTTTGCTCACATGGGTGAAGTGAAAAAACATATCGTGAAGAACCTTTCGGCGTTCGATTCACGTAATTATGGTTACGCAAAATTTAGTGATCTTATCAGAACCATTGGTTTGTTCGAAGTGGATACTCAGAAGCAACATATTAAAGATAAAAGGAAAAAATGAGTTTTCCTCAAAATATTTTACTTAAGAGACAATTTTCTTTACTTCACTGTCACCAGAGCCATACTGGGGAGGCGTGATGCGGTTCAGTAGACCGGAACACTCTGATTAAGAGAAAATATAATCTTAACTGGAGGAGAAATAATATACAACAAGCGAGATTAACTGCCAATTCAGCAGTATTCCTTATCAACATAATATTTATTAGCACCAACGATTGTTTTGATATCATCTGAGTTTAAATGAAGTAATCGGCCGATTTCATCATAATCATCCGGTAATGCTGCATCGTCCCAGCCATTTGCGGAATGGCGGGCCAGATTAACAGCCAGAATGACATTGCGGACACGTTGCTGGTTAGCACAATCATCATCCATTAAAGTGATTAATAATTCCGGCAATTTCCATTTGATTGCTAAATCCAGTTGAAGCTGATGTATTGTGAATCCTAATATTTTTTCCTGTGCCACGGTGCTACGGATTGATTTATCCTGTTTCTGGATTGCTTTGATTGCCAACATTTCTTTTGGTGCAAAACACCACATCAGTATTTCGGTAATATCATGCAGAAGTGCAGCAATACGAACTTCTTCGAAGTGCAGATCATGTAGCCGCACTGCCCAGTCAAATGCATATGCCGAAGCCAGATTTGCGCGATGGGAAACTTTCAGGAGTTGAACAAGTGCGCTCATATTTTCGCGATCCAGTACTTCTTCCACCAATGGTTTGGCCACAATTTCTTCTAAAGTTACTTCCATGCCGATCATCATGATGACTTGATCAACTTCCATGATTTCATGCTCTTGAGAGTGATGTTTATGTTGTTGCAGATATCGCAATAACTTAACCGTCATCAAAGGGTCATTCTTTATGATGTGAGCAATATTCTTGGCATTCACATGTTGCCCATCCTGATGTAGATCTGAAATATTGCGGATGGTTTGCTTTAGTACCGGAATGTCTACCTTGCTCAGGAAGTTTATCCAGTCTGTCAGTGATCTTTTTTCTTTTTGCGGCATATTAAACTCCCGTTTAATAGAATCATATAGATGCATATCACGACATTTCTCGATAAATCTTTAGTAAACATATAATTAAGATTCAGTTAATCAATT
>JBBTCY010000257.1:0-14615 GCA_038043005.1 Pseudomonadota bacterium | reverse complement strand
CAGGCACCCGACTGTGGCCGCTTTCGCGTGAAAAACATCCCAAACAACTCCTTTCTCTGATCACTGAAGACTCTCTACTACAGGCCACGGTCCGACGAATGGATGGCCTGGATCAGATCGCAGTCAAAGATCCCATCATTGTCTGCAATGAAGAATACCGTTTTGTTATTGCAGAGCAATTGCGCGTCATCCACCGGAAAGGAACCATTCTACTCGAACCTCTGGGACGGAATACCGCGCCTGCGCTTACCATAGCAGCCCTGTCCGCTCTGGAAAAAGATGAAGACCCGGTTTTACTGGTCATGCCATCCGATCATGTCATCGTCGATACTGTCACCTTCCAGGAAGCTGTGTGCCAAGGCATGCAGCTTGCCGCCGACAGTCATGTGATTACCTTCGGCATTCAACCGGATGCGCCGGAAACCGGTTATGGCTATATTCAATCCGGTGAGAAACTGGCCGAGCATAATGCATACTACTTTGCACGTTTTGTAGAAAAACCTGATCACATCAACGCACAAGCCTATCTTGATACAGGATCCTATCTTTGGAACAGCGGATTATTCATGTTGCGTGCCTCCGTATGGCTATCTGCCATCGGCGTATGTCGCCCGGATATTCTCAAAGCATGTCGTGCCGCATGGGAACAGGGGTCTGTTGATGGCGATTTCAATCGGGTAGACAAGAATATTTTTGAGCAGTGCCCAAGCGATTCCATTGATTATGCAGTGATGGAGCATATCGCCACCGACAGGAATGCGCAATTACCAATCGGAATCGTGATCCCGTTATCCGCGGGCTGGTCTGATGTCGGCGCATGGGACTCTTTGTGGCAGGTTCTACCCAAGGATAATGCTGGTAATGTCACACAGGGCGATGTGCTACTGCACGATTGCACCAATACACTGGCTATCTCAGAAAACCGGCTGGTCGCCTGCGTCGGGGTGGAAGATATGGTCATCGTGGAAACATCCGATGCGATTCTTGTGGTTCACAAGAGCAGAACACAGGACGTAAAAAAAATAGTGGATAATCTCAAACACAAAGGACGCTCGGAAGGTCATCTGCATCGTAAGGTATTCCGGCCTTGGGGATGGTATGACGGGGTTGATTTTGGCGAACGTTTTCAGGTCAAGCGCATTGTTGTTAAACCGGGCGCAGCTTTATCCCTGCAAATGCATCACCATCGAACCGAGCATTGGATTGTCGTGCGTGGTACGGCAAAGGTCACGCGCGGAGATACCAGCTTTCTTGTATCGGAAAATGAATCCACATTTATTCCGGTCGGAACTCGCCATCGCCTGGAAAACCCAGGTTGCGTGCCTCTTGAAATGATTGAAGTCCAGTCCGGCTCCTATCTGGGGGAAGATGATATTGTCCGGTTTGAAGACGTATATGGACGTGAAGGCAAGTAGGTTGAGGTATAATAGATAGTTTCTCAATTCTGAATTGTTGTTGGAGATTTCTATGCCTATTTATGAATACGCTTGCAATTCATGCGGTGCTGAGAAAGAGCATCTACAGAAGATGAGTGATGCACCCATTACAAACTGTCCAGTCTGCGGCAGCTCACATTACACGAAACTGATCTCTGCTGCTGGATTTCAATTGAAAGGGGGCGGTTGGTATGTAACTGATTTCAAGGATAGCAACAAGTCATCATCAGTATCTGCAAAAGAAACCACGAAAGAAAATGCGAAAACAGATACAGCATTGCCTGCTGCCACAACCACTGGTTCGACAACCACCAGCCCAGCAACAACGACAACCGCTACTGACTGATGCCAGCCCCAATATTTGATGAGCCTTATTACGATTCAGACAACGTATTAAACTATTAGAAATACTCATAGTAATAAAACAAAGCTTAATTATCACATTGCCAAGAACCCTTAATTTCCAGACTCCAATTTTTTCAAAACTATGCGTACAAATTATTGCGGTGCCATTAATACTCACTACTTAGACCAGACCATTACACTTTTTGGCTGGGTACATCGTCGTCGAGATCATGGTGGTGTGATTTTTATCGATTTGCGTGATCGTGAAGGCCTGATACAGATAGTCTGCGACCCTGACAATGTTGCAACATTTCAGGTTGCCGAGAAAATACGCAATGAATTTGTACTGAAGATTACCGGGAAAGTAAGAAACCGTCCTGAAGGCACGATTAACTCCGCATTATTCAGCGGTGAAATTGAAGTGCTGGTCAATCAAATTGAAGTACTGAATACTTCGTTGACCCCGCCTTTCCTGATGGATGATGACAACATCAGTGAAGTGGTTCGGCTGGAACACCGCTATCTGGATTTGCGCCGCCCGGTTATGCAGTCAAATTTGCGGCTCCGCCACAAAGTCGCCATGGCAATCCGTGTATTTCTCGACAAGCATGGTTTTCTGGATATAGAAACGCCCATGCTAACCAAATCCACCCCGGAAGGGGCCAGAGACTATCTAGTGCCTTCTCGTGTGAATGCAGGACACTTCTTCGCACTGCCTCAATCGCCTCAATTGTTCAAACAACTGTTGATGGTGTCTGGATTTGATCGTTATTACCAGATAACCCGTTGCTTCCGCGATGAAGATCTCCGCGCTGATCGCCAGCCGGAATTTACGCAGGTGGATATTGAAACTTCTTTTCTTACGGCTGATGAAATCATGGCGCTCATGGAAGAGATGATCCGCACTTTATTCAAGTCTATCCTTAATATTGAGTTTCCAACCCCGTTCCCACGTCTGACCTATGCCGAAGCAATTTTTAAATACGGCTCAGACAAACCTGATTTGCGTATCCCGCTTGAATTAACAGAATTAACCGATCTCATGAAAGATGTACCGTTCAAGGTTTTCCGTGATGCAGCGGAAATGCCCAATGGACGTGTCGCTGCGCTTTGCATTCCTCAGGGCGGCACATTAAGCCGCAAGGAAATCGACGATTACACCGGTTTTGTCGCCATATATGGTGCCAAGGGTCTTGCCTATATTAAAGTCAATTCATTAGAAAACGGCGTAGAAGGACTACAGTCTCCCATCCTGAAATTCTTACCCGAGGCAACCATCAATACGATTCTGTCACGCACCCATGCGAAAAATGGTGATTTGATTTTCTTTGGCGCGGACAAAGCCAAAATCGTCAATGAATCACTCGGGGCACTGCGTATCAAGATTGGTCATCAGCATGGCTATGCGGAAGCGGGCTGGAAACCGCTCTGGGTCGTTGATTTCCCAATGTTTGAGCGGGATGAAGAAGAAAATCGCTGGCAGGCATTACATCATCCGTTCACTGCGCCAGCAGATGGCCATGAAAACCTACTGGAAACAGAACCTGGAAAAGTGCTGTCAAAAGCCTATGACATGGTTCTGAACGGCTCGGAAATTGGTGGTGGGTCGGTACGGATTCATCGGCAGGACATTCAATCCAAGGTATTCCGTGCACTAAACATATCAGAGCAGGAAGCACAGGAGAAATTCGGCTTCCTGCTGGAAGCATTACAGTATGGCGCCCCGCCGCATGGCGGCATTGCATTCGGCCTGGATCGTGTCCTGACCATGATGACAGGTTCTGAATCTATTCGTGACGTAATTGCCTTCCCCAAGACCCAGCGTGCTCAATGCATGTTGACACATGCACCCAGCACAGTTGATGAAAAGCAATTAAAAGAACTGAACATTCGTCTGCGCCAAACTGAAACAAAGCAAGTTAATGGGTAGTTAATTACTTTTATGTAATGTATAAAATTCCGGTATCTGTTCTGGTTGTTATTCACACTACCGATCTCCAGGTTCTACTATTGGAGCGAACGGATCATCCAGGTTACTGGCAATCGGTTACAGGAAGCCAGAATCCAGGTGAGACACTGTATCAAACCGCAATACGTGAAGTTTCTGAAGAGACTGGCCTAAATGCAGCCGATTATTCTTTAACAGATTGGCAGGTTAAAAATCAATATGAAATTTACGAAGAGTGGCGATGGCGCTATGCGCCGGATGTCAAAATCAATACCGAGCATATATTTGGTTTATGCTTGCCTAGTATACCATCGATAAAGATTTCTGCCAGAGAACATTTAAACTATATTTGGTTGCCTTGGCAACAAGCGGCTGAAAAAGTATTCTCTCGCAGCAATGCGGATGCAATTCTTGAAATACCCGGGTTAGCTGGCTGCGAGCCACCTGATGAAAAATAATTCAAGATATTTTTTGAGTTATGCCATCAAATTGCTCAGCTTTCCTTCTCATGAGTCTTGAGGTTGCGATTCCCAGTGGTGGTCTTGTCACGGGAAGCACTATAGATAGTGTTTTTGACTTTAACAGGCCGTTGAAAAACGTATTCGAGGCAGCCGATGCAAGGCAAAAACAGGCGAAAAAGCGCAGTTTATGCTTAATAAATGAGCATTTTGAGCCTGTTTTTAATACCGCAGCGGCAACGCAGATAGTTTTTCAACGACCTGTTAATGTAGCTCGCCGTGCGGAGCAAATTTATTATCTATCCTCGTATCAGCCTCAACAGTTACTTCTTCAACAGATTCTGATACTTTTGTCTAATATTCATTTTGTACTTTCAAGTCCTTGCAAGCCTAATCTGGAATTTAGTTATCTTTGTGCATATCTTCCCCCACATCTGCATCTGTTTCTGCGGATTCTAGTTCTTCAGCTTTTGGTGCTTTGGCCTCATGCTCATCTTCCGTTCCCAGCTCAGCATGGATTTCCTCTTTGCCCTGAATATCTTGTACACTCGTAACATTATCACCAGTTTCGTCTGCATTACCTTTATTACTTTTAGCTGAAAACCAATCAAAAAACCCCATGATGCTTCTCCTTTTGTCAGAAATAATATCAATGTGATAGTTTTTATCCGTTATTTATATATGTACGGTGCCATTTCAACTAAATAAACTAAAATGTAACTAAAATCACTACCCTTATTTTTAATAATAACAGACAAAATTAAGATTAAGAAAGCTATTTTGGTTTTTGACGATTCGATATTTGATACGCTACTTTTACAAGATTAACTGGAGGTTAACCGTGGTTAGCCTAAAACAATCATTGGTCAGCATGGTATGATATTAGCTGGCTTTAAAAAGGCTAAGCGTTTGAATTAATGTCACCCCAACACATTATTATTGTGTGCTGAGCAAGGAAAAGACTGCGTGAATATCATTGGTGTCGTTTCAGCACTTAAATCTGAAGCAAGTTGTTTAATGAATCTACGTTTTCCTATCTATCGTATCGTGAATTTAGGAGCGAATACCCGTTTATGCCTGAGTAGTATGGGGAGCAGCGCTGCACATGGCGCCGCACTACAATTACATGAATATGGTGTAAATGCGTTGGTTAGTTTTGGTGTCGCTGCCGCGTTAGATGATAAATTAATTCCAGGTGATTTAGTATTGCCAGAATCAATCGTCGATGGGGAACGATTACCCGTGAGCTTGGAGTGGCGCAATCAACTGGAGCAATTGCTGTCATCGCATTTGACTGTTGTCGGCGGATCATTAGCATCAAGCCCAGAACCGTTAACTTCCAGGCAAGCAAAGCTTGCCTTGGGCGAGACTAGCGGTGCTTGTGCAGCCGATATGGAAAGCGCCGCCATTGCACGAGTGGCAGCCAATGCAGGAATTCCATTTATTGCTATACGTGCCATTGTCGATCCGATTTATTTTTCCCCACCTGATGCCTTGTTGAGTGCCGTTTTTCCAGACGGCAGTGTTGACTTTATCCGCTTGATATCCTTGTTAATTAAGGGATCTGTTCCTATTAAAACATTGACTCATCTGGCAATTGGAATGCACGCAGCGCGTTCTACTTTAACGAAAGTTGTTCAAATTGCCGGAATGGAATTGGCGAGTGGAGCAATTAATACTTTTAATCAAGATGAAAATGACAGGAAAGCATCTAGTCAATAATATAGTTATCACTCCTAAAAAGTATCAACCTGCAGGTTACCTTCCAGTTGCCTAAAGTAGATTGTTGATTTGTACTTGCATGCTATTGAAGTGGCCCCAAAAACTGTACAGGTAGTTAAGCTCTGTTATGGGCAATACAGAAGATCATAATCATGAGCAAGAAACGCACACAATATTCCAGTGAATTCAAGGCAAAAATAGCGCTGGCGGCGATAAGAGGTGATGAAACCGTCCCACAATTAGCAGCCCGTTATAATGTTCATCCCACACAGATCAATAGCTGGAAACGCCAACTGATTGAACAGGCCGCTGAGTTATTTTCAAAAAGCAATAATGCCGACAAGAAGGACGGGCATAACACAGATGACCTGCATCGAGTCATTGGTCAATTGACGGCGGAACGCGATTTTTTAGCCAGAAAGCTCAATCATTAAGTCTTGTAGAACGAAAAGAGATGATTGATCCCCATTGCAAGCTTAGCCAAACTCGTCAATGTCAGCTGCTGGATCTGGCGTGATCAACGTATTACTATCAGCCACAACCGATCAGTAATGAAGATTTGATTCTGCTGCGCATGATGGATGAACAATATCTGAAAACGCCGCAGTATGGCTCACGCAGTTATGCTACGTGGTTTCAGCGCCAGGGAATCATGCTGGGACGCAAGAAAGCGTCATTCCTGATGAAAACGCTGGGTATCATCAGCATAGCGCCAAAACCAAAAACCAGCATTCCCGGCAAGCAGCATGCGATCTATCCCTATCTGCTCAAAGGATTGGCTATCAATCGGCCTAATCAAGTCTGGGCTGCCGATATCACATATGTGCCGATGAAAAAAGGGTTTGGCTATCTCGTTGCCATCATCGATTGGTATTCCCGCAAGGTGCTGAGCTGGCACTTGTCCAATACACTGGATGCCGCTTCTGGGTTCAGGTGTTGGAAGCAGCCATTCAGGATTATGGTTGTCCGCAGATCATGAATACCGATCAGGGCGTCCAGTTCACCAGCGAAGCATTTACATCCATACTAAAAGATCATCGTATTCAGATCAGCATGGATGGCAAGGGTTGCTACTATGACAATATTTTTGTTGAACGACTTTGGTGGACAGTCAAGTATGAGCTCTTATATACCATAGAATTCAATAACCTGAAGGAGGTAAAGAAGAATTTAACCACATGGGTTGAATGGTACAATCAGGAACGATTTCATCAAAGCCTTGATAGCCTTACACCAGATGAAGTCTACTTCAATCATCAAAGAACCTATCGGGTTGCCTGAACCTGATTAACTATACATGTCAGAGCTTAACTTTCATTCAGGTTGTCCAGTACAGGGACCACATCACAGATTCAGTGCTTAAGTCACGCATAAGGCTCTCGTAAAATAGTGCTCTGGGGAAATACTGTTTCAAAACCACCCTATTTCCAGCGCGGCCCCCTCTTTCTTGCTGTATCACATCAATATGATCATTACTCGTTCTTCAGCATTCAGCTGCTTGTACAGTTTTTCCTTTTTTTTATACCCCAAGCACCCTAACCTTTCTAAAGTACTGAGGTGGATTATTGATCACGTCCAAACTCAATAATCAAGAATATTTGTTAGGAACTTCATGGTAGGTTTTTATATGAGGACCCAAGAATATACGTGAGTACATTCTTATCAGTGAAAGTCCTACCAGGATGTAACTTAATGCAAGAATAATTGCAAAATCAATTTGATCTGTATGGATATAGGTAAAAATTAGATCCACACCGAGGAAAGAAGGCGTAATGGGAAAAGCCATCAAACCTAAGCATGATAGAAAGAATATCAGAGCCAGATTGGGATGCTCATAAACATGGCCCTGGTAATCATTCCAGTCAATTCTGCTTTCAAGTGTTTTCAATCTGTCCAATACAGCAATACCTATCAGTCCTGAAAGCAAGACTCCGCTTAGATAAATGCTCATATCGATAAAATTTGACTCCTCGTAGAACGAAACCGCCAATGCTATCCAGAAATGATAGATGATTATGAGTAACCAACTGAATTGTGCATTTCTTCTTTCAGTAAATGATCTGAACACCATCAACATTCCCACGAATGCAAAGAATGTGGGGAAAAAATAATAAATCGCTTCGTGTATCCAGTTCTTTGCGAATATACACACCACACCGACAATAGAGCTAATTAAAACAAAATTAAATACTGTATTTTCTTTTATAACATCAAGTTTTCTACCAATCCACTTCAGTGGGTTCCATAAAATAATGTATATAAATGAATCCAAATGAAATTCTCTGACACTGAGCATGTAAAGCGTATATTTTAATTTTCTTAAAGCCTCATGTCTTTCCATGTAGTGTCTAGGAACAAAATTGAAGAACTGCTCACGAACGAGATAGGCTACCACTGAGGGTGAAACCAGTATCTGGTAGGTTCTCAAGAATGCATTTCCCGCCAAATGAATCAGCGCCAAATCATAAAAACCTAAAGCGACCTCAATGAATATGATGCCGATTTGGGCAGCAGAAGAGTAAGCAATTTGCGTTTTAATCGATGACTGTACACGTGCAATGAGCGTGGAGAGAATACTGGTTACCAATCCAATGACAATTACCAGTATTACAATCGGTGTCAAGCTCTCCCAAAATGGGTAGGTTCTTAACAATAGGTAAACACCCAGATGGACTGATAGTGAACCATAAAAAATGGCGCTGGAAGGTGTAGGCCCTTCCATTGCCCGTGGCAGCCACGAAGTAAAAGGGAATTGTGCCGATTTTACGGCTGCAGCAAGTAATATCATGAGTGATATGGCGATACTGATTGCCATATGCTCATGAGTTTGCGTAAAAACCAATTCACTATCCAGCAATTTTGTAAAAGTAATGTTTTCGTGCCACAAATGATGACTTAGCCAAATTGTGAAAAGTAAACCCATGTCGGCTAAACGAAACACCGTAAATACCTTTAAAGCATTTTTTACAGGTAAAAATCTATCTCTGTAAAAACCGATCAGCATAAATGAACAGATACCCAATATCTCCCAGCCAATAAAAAGAGTCTCGAAATTTCCGGATAAAATGACAAAGTTGTATCCAAGATAAAACAAGAGAACCGCATTAAAAAAACGTTTATAACCACGATCACGATGCAGGTAGTAGTGGCAATAAATAGTTATCAGAAATATTAGGAAGCTACCTATGAATAAAAAAGTAGCAGTGATCTTATCGAAATAAAAAGAAATAAAAAAACTGTATGTAGGTGATTCATAAAGACTAAATTCCATCGTCTGATAGGTATGATGGTCTCCAAACAACCAAATGGCAATAAATAGCCAGGAGCAAACCCAATGTATGCCAACTGTTGCAAATGCAATTGCAGCAACAGGTTTTTCCATTTTGGCTGGTGCAAATAGACTGACAATAAACCCAAGCAGCGGTATCGCTACCAGATATTTAAGGATCGGTACAAGTAGAAATGACATCTTGAAGCCTTATTTTATAAGATAAACAGGGAGATTTTCCTGAGTAGTATCAACTATGTAAGTTGTGTCGGATTTTTTTGCTGACTCGATAATTGGCATAGTGTCTTTTATGTAGTCAATAGGTTGTATAAGCGGCTTATAAGTCGTGAACTTACCATCTTTGAACAGAAAAATCTCGCGAGTTTCAGGATGCACAGCTACAATGCGTACCCACTCATTAATGTAAAACTCATAAGTCGCAGGTTCCTGATTGATTGATTTCAGAACAATATCTGGAAAATGTTCGACAATAACAAGTAGTCTCACAGGATCATGGACTTCAATCATTTGACTGGGTAGTCCCGTTCTCAGATCTCCATCGCTTCCGTTGGCTACTCCAATAAGACCCATAATATTATAAGGAAGCTTAGTTCCCGCGCCAAATCTATAGTTATCCATACGCGAGAAAAAATATTCCAGATTGATCCCTCCTAAAACGGGAGCGATTGGTCTCATTACATTAAACAAATATTTTCCTTCAGGGTCAACTCGATAATCAAAAGAGTTCATAAATGCCCTTCGATCCAGAAATATATTCTTGGATAATTCACGTCTTCCTACAATGCAAATAGCATTAGTGGCATGATTAAGTTCTGGTCGAGGCTCAAATAGTGAAACTGAACGTTTACGAACTTCTTCATGAATTTTCTTAGGTTGTGCTTTGGTATTGATCGACAGTAGTCTTCTTGAGCGTTCTTTTGCATTCAGATCTAATGCATTATTAAAAACTATCTCATTCCGGCGATGCTGGTCAAGATTCTCTGAGGAGAGTGCATGCTCATCGAAATATGCCATTTCATCCCGTGTCGTATCGTGCAGGCCACCGACAAACTGTGTTTCATCGGGAATCATAATACCTCTAGTGCGCAATACCTTCCTGACTTCAGGATGATTAAGCATGTGACAAAGTACGCGTGCATTCACCGAACCAGGTCTACCCGAACAGGCACCACAATCGTAGGCAGCATAATGGGCATTATTCACGCTACTGGCACCGTGCCCAAAAACATACACAAGTGGAGCAAAATGATCTACAAGGCCGATGCCTTTTAATAGGTTCTCCACTCTTATAACCATCTCTTCGATAGTAAAACCTATTTGCAAACCATTTTCCTTATCATCCGGATTTTTATTTTCAATAGTAAGTGATGAGAGGTGATACATATGTGTGAAGGATGAAGCCATCGCAGGAGTTGCAGTAGGCCTGAAGACATTCATTGCCAGTTTTAAAGCAGACAGAAATCCGAGTGATTGAGTAATTAGCCAACCTTGAAAAAGAGAATGAGATAATTTAGACAGTAGAGGTTCATTTTTTCGAGAATGGCGTGTTTCAGTTTCTTTAATCAGATATTTCGGCGTGACTGGTGCAGGACAAAGCTTTGTATAGAACTTGCCATGCTCTGGTTGAAAAAAGAATTCGACTCCAAAGAAACCTGGTGTGCCAAATGTTTCACACCCAGGATCCAAACTTTCAATATGACGACGCAAAGAGCATTCTCTATCATCTAAGCAAAACATTGCTTGAAAGCTTTTTTTGATTGTAGTAACAGCCTGATCCTGTTTCTTTAATTGAACAGCAGTGAGCACCTGATCATAATATGACCACTCAAAAGCCTCATGCCAAATTGCCAGCACATCATCCAGCTCTGTTTCCGGTATTTCAGCAAAAAGAGCTTCTGGTTTGCTATCCAATTTCGTGGCCATTGGTGCCCAAATTTCCCCAAATTGGGCATCCAGTGTATCGATCTCAAGCAAAAGCTCGAAAATGATTAAATCATGTAATGTTATTTCTTTACGATTAAGAAAAAACTGAGGCTGATCCTCAGCAACAGCGACAATACCCGACCAGCCCTGATGAGTAAACTGCTGATCGTATAAATACTGCTCATAAAGCGATTCATCACCAACAAGAATATCTAGCAGATAACTGATATTACAATTATCTGAAAAAAGAAGTTGTCTGGCTCTTTTGGTTTTGAAAAAACTTGTAACACTCCCTTTCTCTAATTCCCTGATAGCAGAAAGAAAATCTCTATCGCCAATCGGGAAACTCCAGATTGAAACACCCTGATCAAGATAATTACATAAAATTCTAAAGAAGAAAGGTTGGATTAGTAGATCGAGATCGATATGGTAGATCTTATCCCAGTTAGCTCTCAATGAACCAATCCTTGCTGATATCCGAACATCGTATTTCTCATTGAGCAGCTTACCCATCCACTCATCAACACAACTCGCACCTTTCTCTTCTGAAATAAGTCTTTTAAGAACGTCTTCCTTGATACGACCTGATCGATAGAGCGTTCTATATTCTTCTAACTGAAGCTTCGTTTGATAGCCAAAAATCTTTGATGATTTTCTGGTTGCTTCATGAAATTTTAATTGCTGGAATGAATGGAGTGTATTGTGATGGATAAAATCTTTTAACGGTGCCTGAGCAGGCAGGAAATGTTTTAAGTCATGGAGCACCTTATGCTCATCGAAGCATGAATTTTGTGTATTCAATTGAGGATTCTCGTAATCTAAATCAATAGCAATTATTATTAATTAATTTTCAAGCAGATAACGGATTTCAGATTTGCCAGACTTGTTGCTGTTTCAAATTATCAAACATGCTCTTATGGCCATATTACACCGAATACCGGTTCTACTCCCAGAAAAACCAATAGATTTCCCATAGGATGATCTCCTGTGTTTATTCAATCCACTGGATAAATTATGCCAATCGTTGATTCTTAACATCCAATATCAGTAATTACCTGATATTGGATTGCGTTTTCTGTCATTGGCTTTGAATTGGTTCAACAATTGGCTAGATACTACGTACTCTGCGGACGAACCAAAAGAATGGATGACTCCATTTTGGCAATGAGCTGTTCTGCAACCGAACCTATCACGAAACGCTCTAAACCCCGACGATTGGCTGTTCCCATTACCAGCAGATCAGCACCCCATTCGCTACCCGCCTTAGTGATGGCTTCTGTAATACCAGTCAGGCCATATTCGGAGTCAGCCTGCAGCAATTGAGTCTCAATGGATAATGCGTCAACTGAAGCTTTTGCTTGCTCTAAAATATCAATACCAGTCTGTTTATCAGTATCACTGTCACCCGCTATAGCATGAACAATACATAGATCAGCATTGTATGAGCTCGCTATATTCTGCGCTTCTTCGAGTGCTTTCTGCGCTGTTTCGCTACCATCAACAGCTACCATGATTTTCTTGTACATACATACTCCTTTTGTGGTTTTTTTTGCTAAAAGACAGGTGTGTTACGCCTGTCTTTTAGACTAACTGTTTGTAAGCAAATAACTTTATTATTAACTTACACTACTGCTATCTCTCTTCAGATTATCAAAGTATCGCTTGATAACAGCCCTTCCAGGCATATTGTCATGCTTGGTATAAACCATGTAATGAACGATCGCATGAATAGCCATCGCAATTAACAAGCCTTCAAAAATACCCACCTTATAAACCAAACCGCCGCACAAGAGTGCCAGCATTAATGCATAAGGGCCATAATGAATCACATGCACAAGTCCCGCGATCATTTTATAACCAGTGAATACCATGATGGCAGCCAATGCGAACTTGGGCAAATAATCCAGATAGGCCGTATTCAGCATAAAGAAAGTAACCACGCAGCCAATGATCAGTACGGAAAATTTGGTATAAGCACCCGCTAACTTATTTGTTGTGCTCTTGGCCAGACCATCCAGATTGGTCATACCGCCAAAGAAGCTGGAACCCATATTCGAAATCCAGATCGCCAGCAAGCTGTTGTTACTGTTACATTTACGCTTCAGTGGATCAATTTTCTCAATAGCGGCATTACTCATCACCTGCTCAATGACGTCGATAACCGCCAGCATGGCGCAGTACAGAACCATATAAATCATCAGCATGGTAGTAAAATCTTCAGGCAACGGCAATCTGAGATGCAAAGGCACATCTTCTACATAGATCATCGGCATAGAAACCACTTGAGCCAGAATCACACCTCCAATGATCAATGCAAAATATGGTACAGCTGGTTGCGTGTCTTTGAATTTGGTAAAGAGATAAACAAAGCCTGCAAAACCAATAAAGGATATCATGCACATCTGTATCCGCGTACTATTCCAGAATTCTTCCGTGATCGCTTCCTCCGGTATCTCATAGGAGAATTCAAAAAACTTCAGGAGAATCTTCAGACCTACCCCAGCCAATAATCCTTCTACCAGATAAACCGGCACAGCAATCAGTAGATAGCGTTGCCAGTTAAATTTCCAGATAATAGCCTGCATAAATGCAGTCAGGAAAATACAAAATGCCATATTCTGGACGCCAAAATGGGCAACACCCAAAGCTAATACCGGCGCCAAACCCGCAGCAATACCGGGGCTGCCGATAAAGTTTCCCGGTTTGAGCCAGGCATTGATCCAGCCGATAAAACTGGCAAAGGCCACGGTAGCCAGACCTACCTTGATGGGATAATCAGACATGATGGCAATACCGATGCTTAAAGGGATTGCCATCGCACCGGTAATCAGTCCGGCTGCTATATCGCGTCCGGCATATTGGGCTTGAAAAGCCGCTGATCCAGTTACTGCCGGCGCCGCTTGGCTTGCAGCATTATTTGACAGAGCTGTATTTTCTTCATGGCCGTTTGATGACGGCTTATTTTCTATTTCTGAACTCATGTATAACTATCTCCTCCAGTGTGTTAAGTGCTCATTTTGTCAATGACAAAAAAATTTAACACATCGATGTGAAGATTTCGTGAAGACAAACAAAGCTTTTTAACTAAAGTCTGTTAACACTAATTGAAATAATTGAATGATAGAAATTACCGAAACCCATATAATCAAATTGAACACTGCAAGCCACATCAACGCGGCGATGTCAGACTTTCTTATTTGCAAGCTCTCAACGCTATTCTATATGTGTCGCAGAGCATGACTGCAAATGGCGCACAGACTAGCCCCAAATACTGTGGCAACTGGCATATCCCATCTACACCACAAAACCGCTGGACAAAGAGCAGCGTGCTTAATCGCACCTTCAAACAGCTATAGAAACAGATTCAATTTCGTCTTGATCATCGAGGCGCTTCGTTTGTGTTAACAAGCCCTAGATCAACTAAAAATAATATGAAAAATTGTACCCTGCCCAGGCGTGCTATCCACTTCGATAAGCCATCCATAGTGATTACA
>JBBTCY010000256.1:1233-5666 GCA_038043005.1 Pseudomonadota bacterium | reverse complement strand
GGTCAGCCACCAAACGGATAAAGCCGATCAGTCGATTGATGCCTGACTTACCCTGACATCCTTGTGCCGGTATAATAAACACTGTAGTAATACACATCGAGTAAACATGTCTTCCATCAAGTATCATCTCAGCATTTCATTGTGCGCCAGTCTGTTCTGTCTGTCTTCATTGACGCAGGCCAATCCTGTCGCCTGCTTTAATACCAACATGGGAGATTTTTGTCTGGAACTGTTTGAGAGACAGGCGCCCAAAACCGTTGCCAATTTTATCCGTTATATCGACAGCAGCGCCTATACGAATGGTATCTTTCACCGCAGCGTGCCAGATTTTGTTATTCAAGGGGGTGGATTCAAGATTGTAACCAGCAGCGGCAAATCCACACTGACTACTGTCAGCACATTCGATCCCGTGGTCAATGAATTCAAGACCTCCAATACCCGTGGCACGGTAGCCATGGCGAAACTGGGTAATGACCCCGACAGCGCAACCAGTCAATGGTTTGTCAATCTTGCCGATAACTCAGCGAATCTGGACCAGCAGAATGGTGGCTTTACGGTATTCGGCAGGGTGCTGTACAACGGCATGACGGTCATGGACGCCATCGAGAAACTGCCGGTCAATAACCTCGGGGGCAGTCTGACTGCCGCACCCACCATCAATTTTAATGGCACGGAACTCCTGATCAGTAATCTGGTTCAGATCAGCAGTGTGTCGGTGGAGAATGTTGCCGGCATATTCAATGACAATGTATTGAGTTTTGCCGTAGAGACCGGAAGTAATACCTACTTTGATGTCAGATTACTGTTAGTCTCGGTCGATCCGAACATCGTATTCGAACTGGATCCGGCAAGCATTGTACCGTTACAGGAAAAACCCGCTCATCCGGCAGTTTACTCAGCCCAGGATGGTACGTTAACGATTCCATCCGTGATGACGGGCAATGCTACGGTAGTCAATAACGTACTGATGACTCTCACTAACGCTGACAGTTTCCGGTTCACCGTATCGAGCATGACCCAGCCCTGATAGATCAGACTTTAAACCGCACCTGCACATCGCTCATGTACGGCAAGGAAGAAACAGACTGTTTGAGGGTTTGCACCAACTGTCTTGCTTCATCGGTATGGCTCAGGATATCGATTGGCAGATCCAGTTCAACGCACACTTCACCTGACAGATAATGCAGCGTCACATTCTCTATCGCCGCTGCAGGTAAATGAGGCCAGCGCTGTTTTAATTCAGCGATAATTTTCTCGCGGGAAGGCAGGCCATTACAAGGTGAACCGGTTTCGTCATTTTCCGGATCAATATGCACCGTCACATCCGTGACCACGTCAACTTCTTTCATTAGCCGCCGACGCACGGCATCTCCGATCTGGTGACCTTCCGATACGCTGAGGCGGGGATCCACCTGGATGTGCACATCAATGAATGCGTCACCCGCACTTTTCCTCGATCTCAGCATGTGTATGGAACGTACCCCCTTTACCGCAAAAATATGTGCACGAATCGCACTGATCTTTTCCGCATCCAGTGCCGTATCAATCAATTCCCGGGTGCTGGAACGAACCAGATCAAAACCGATCCTGGCAATCATGGCTGCCACAACCACGGCGGCTATCCCGTCCAGATAAGGGTAGCCAAACAGGGTACCCGCAATGCCGATCACCACCACAATCGACGAAAAAGCATCCGACCGGCTGTGCCATGCATTCGCCATCAGCATATCTGAACGCAAGCGCCTTGCAGCAGCAATCGTATAGCGATAGATCCACTCCTTGGAAGCCACGGAAATGATCGCAATCATCAGCGACAGGGATGCCAGATCTAACAGGATACCCGGCTCGTTGAGCCGCCGCACAGAATCATATGCAATCCCGATGGCGATCAGGATTAATACGCACCCCAGACTGACGGTCGCCAGCGTCTCAATCCGGCCATGTCCGTATGGATGGTCTTCATCCGCTTCCTTATGGGAATGTTTGGCGGCATACAGCACCATGAAGTCGGTCAGCAGATCCGAAAAAGAGTGGATGCCATCGGCGATCAATGCCTGGGAATTAGCCAGCCATCCCACTGTCACTTTTGCGACCCCCAGCATGAAATCCAGCACCGATCCGATCAGCGTCACCTTGCGCACATCGTGGTAGCGGCGCTGCTGAGTGGTTATATCAGGGTTTGCGCTCATACCGTACTCCTCTGATATTGTAAAATACCGTATGTTACTTCAATCAGGACACCCTGCAGTACCGGGACAATGATACTGACGATCCTCATCAGCCAATCATCATTTTTCCGGTCGCGATGGCAAACGCCTATGCTCTGATTTAGGCTGCTGGATCAGCTGACAGGCACGGCGGAATGCCAGCAAGGCTTTTTGTGCATGACCCAGAATCGTATCGGCTGGGTACTGATTTGTTTTACCTTCATCGAATACCCCAGCAGGCAAACCGGTCAACAATTCCAGCCCCTGCATGACATGCTCCATCGCATAAATAGAAAACAAGCCGTTATCGACCGCCCGGATTATCCTGTCATCCAGCATCAGATGCCGACGATTATGATAAGGGATCAACACGCCCTGCCCGCCATACAGCCCAATTTTTTCACACAGGTTGAAATAGCCTTCAATCTTGTCATTGATCCCTCCCACTGACAATACTTCACCATACTGATTCACCGCCCCGGTTACAGCGATACCCTGTTTAATCGGCAATCCGGAGAGTGATGACAGTAGGCTGTAAAATTCAGCACACGATGCCGAATCACCTTCTATATGGGTATATTCCTGCTCAAAAACAATGGATGCACTGAATGCCAGTGGCGACATGTGGGCAAATAATGCACCGAGATAATTTTGCAGAATCAGTACGCCCTTGTCATGTATAGGACCGGACATTTCGACTTCGCGGGCGATATTAAGCACACCGTCCTCACCGGCAAACGTGCGCGCCGTCACCCGCACAGGCGTGCCAAAACGATAATCCCCCAGATCGATCTGAGTCAGCGCATTGATCTGCCCCACTTTTTCACCCTGCACTGTAATCAGCACATCTCCATCGGTAATGGCTTCCTGCAAGCGCAAATCGGGGTAATTATGACGCAGGGCGCGCGCCTGAAGCGCGGCCGTGACATCGGATATTTCCACCAGACGTCCATCGCGTGCACGGCACAGTGCCGCACTTTCGAGCACCAGCATCTCAATTCGTGCAAAAATGGCGCTTTGACGCCGCTGATCATCCACTTCACGATGGGATTCCTCCAGTAAGCGGGCCACCGCAGCAGCGGTAAAATGTGACAGCTTTAATGTCTGGCAGGTCTGCGCGACAAAAATGGACGATGCATGGTAGGTTGCTGCACTGGCTGCAAAACTATCGGCAAAATCCACTTTCACGCGGAATCGACGCATGAACTCCGGGTCGGCCTCCTGTAGCGCATAATATTCCGCACGGGAACCGACCAGAATAATCTTGACATCAACATCTACCACTTCAGGTTCCAGAAAGAGTGGTGCATTTGGCACGAACGCCGATGATCCCGGTTCTTCAATCTGTATCCGGTTGCTGCGCAGGAATCTTCGCAGCTTTATCCATACCTGGCCATCAATCAGCAAATCACTCAAATGCAGCATGAGAAATCCGCCATGCGCTTTCAGCAAACTGCCGGCACGAATGCACATGAAATCAGTTTTCAACTTGCCATTCTCAAGTTGATACTCGATGCTGCCAAACAATGAATAAGCCAGAGGGTTATCTTCAACAATCACCGTCGCCCCTTTCAGGTCGTGGTTATCGACGATCATATTGATCTGATAACGCGAGAATATCTGATCCAGCGCTGCCTGCCGCTTTTCCTCATCCAGATGATCTGACTCAAATAATGTCAGATTATCAAGAATGTCCTGCATGACCCGCTCGAAATAAGCATTTAACCGATCATCCTGCTTTAACTGTTTCAGCAGCTTATCGCGGATCTTTTTAAATTCGGAATGCAGCAATGGCTGCGCCACCCGACGCCGCAATGTATCGAATGCTGCATCCTTTTCTTTTTCCATACGCCTGAATTCTTCAAAATAATGAATAATCCCTTCGTGCAACTCCTCTTCCGCCTGATCGATGTCAGCCCTGCGTTTCCTGGATAACTTCAGCAGGTTATCCTCAGTCAGAATTTCACCTTTTTCATCCAGCAGCGTAAAAACAATTTGTTCATCTTCACGGTGAATGGTGAAATGATGTGCCTCAGCCAGCGCATTTAATGCTTTATAGGCTTTGGCTTCCTCGGCTTTGAATTTTTTCTCGATACGTTCACTTTTTATTTTGAAATCCTGCCCGTCCAGACTTTGTGATATCTCAGCCGGCAAGGATTTGGTCAATTGCACCAGCATTTGATGCAGCAAATGCCCTTGCCCAGCGGGCAGGTGCAAAGCAAGCGG
>JBBTCY010000256.1:0-1133 GCA_038043005.1 Pseudomonadota bacterium | reverse complement strand
GCTGCCTATACGGGTGATCCGGATACGGGCACGCTGGCTTGGTCATATCTTCCCGGTTACAGTGTAAGATCAGGTGATATCTGGGCTAACAGCCAGAGTCTTCTCAACGACCAGAAATGGACGCCTGGCAGCATCTCTTTTGAAACAATCCTGCATGAAATAGGCCATGCGCTCGGTCTCAAACATCCTTTCCTTGACCCGGATAATCCGGCAGCCGCCGTACTACCCACTTCTCTCGATACGGTCATTTATACTGTCATGAGCTATACCATAGCAAATTTAGACGGCGAGAAAGGCAGCAGATTCTCGTTTTACCCAACGACTCCCATGGTACTGGATATTGCTGCCATCCAATATTTATATGGCGCCAACAATAATTATCACACCGGCAATGACACCTACACCTACGATGACATAACGCTCGCCCACGAAACGATCTGGGATGCCGGCGGCATCGATACTATTCATTACACAGGCACCACGTCCGCTATCATTGATCTCAATCCAACAGGCGCTTCCTATATCGGCCAACCGGTTTATATCCAATCCAAGGGAGCCAATCTGGGTTTGCCAGTGCCCAATGTATGGATCGCGGAAGGCGCCATCATTGAGAACGCAATCGGCGGACAGGCCGATGATTTCATGTTTGGAAATACCAGCCGCAACACATTGGACGGCGGCGCAGGAATTGATACCGTCATGGTCGAATCTCAACTGAACCAGAACACGGTCACTCAAACGGCCGATGGCTATGCCATAACGCTTAACTCAACCCCGCACAACCATGATTTACTTATCAATATTTAGCGCCTCGAATTCAGTGACGTTAAACTGGCGCTTGATTTCAATGATCATGCCGGTCAGGTGGCAAAACTGCTGGGAGCCGTGTTTGGCCCGACGACAGTCGCCAATCCGCAGTATGTGGGTGTCGGATTGACCGTCGCAGATGAAGGGTTAAGTTACGAGAAGCTGGCTGAATTTGCTGTGGATGCACGTAACCTAACCAGCTCTGATGAAATTGTCACCACGTTATGGAACAACCTGTTCGGCACAATGCCATCCGACAGTGAGAAAGCATCTTACGTGAAACAACTCGATACCGGAGAATTATCAATCGGCGCCTTGACTATACT
>JBBTCY010000255.1:0-2407 GCA_038043005.1 Pseudomonadota bacterium | reverse complement strand
CGGACCCCTAGCTGATGCTGTGAAGCTAATGGAAATGTGAAATAATTGCAAGTCTGTTATTTAAATTTTATAGAAGAATATGGATCTTGAACAAACCCGATTTAACATGATCGCCCAGCAAATTCGTCCATGGAGCGTTTTGGATGATAATGTCTTGGATTTATTGTACAAAATACACCGTGAAGAGTTCGTGCTGCCTGCAAACCGCTCAATGGCTTTTGTAGACATGGAAATCCCTCTGGGACACGGACAGGTCATGCTGACCCCTAAAATGGAAGCGCGCATGCTGCAGGAATTACACGTAAAGAAAACGGATAAAATTCTGGAGGTCGGCAGCGGCAGCGGCTATCTGACTGCTTTGCTGGCCAGTCAAGGCGTGCATGTCTACAGCGTGGAAATTGTGCCGGAACTGAAAGCCATGGCTGAAAACAATCTACAGGTACACCACATTACCAATGTGACAATCGAACAAGGCGATGCCGCACAGGGCTGGTCTAAGTACGAGCCGTATGATGTCATTGTGTTAACTGCTTCCACGCCGGTTTTACCCGATGCCTTCCAGAAAAGCCTGGCGCCGGGCGGGCGGTTATTTGCGATTGTGGGAGAGGATCCGGTAATGGATGCGCAATTAATCACCTGTATCGCTCCGGGCGAATACAGCATGAAAAAATTGTTTGAAACCAGTACGGCGCCGCTCATCAATGCACAACAGCCAGCAAGGTTTACCTTTTGATTTATCATTCAAACGGAAATGTTTCTGGCGCAATCGATCGACTTATTGCCGAAATCTCATCAGCTCCGAAGAACAGGTATCGGAAATCAACATGAAATTCTTGCAATTTGCTCTTGTCGTTTTTATGGGCATGGTATTCCATGCACCGTTGCGTGCTGCAAATTTAATGGATGTTTATCATGAAGCACTGGAACGTGATGCGCAGTATCGATCAGCCCGTGCTGCGTATCAGGCCGCACAGGAAAAGCTGCCACAGGGCCGGGCCGGACTGTTGCCGAATATCACATTGTCCGGGAACCGCTCTGTTCAGCAAGTTGACGCAAGTAATGTTTTTAATCCACAAACCGGTATTACTGCCAATCCACAGGCAGTAACCATTCAAAGCGGTGGCGTAACACTGTCTGCAACACAACCGCTGTTCCGGGTAGAAAATTTCATTATTTACGAGCAGTCGAAGATTGAAGTTACCCAAGCCGACGCACAATTTGTCGTCGCGGCGCAGGATTTAATTCTACGTGTGTCTCAAGCCTATTTTGCTGTGCTTGATGCGCAGGTTGATGTCGAAGTCGCTGAAGCACAAAAGCAGGCCATCCTTAAACAACTCGAGCAGGCCAAACGTAATTTTGAGGTGGGTGTATCAACCATTGTTGATACAAAGGAAGCACAGGCGCGGTTCGATCTGACTATTTCGCAGGAAATTGCGGCACGCAATGGGCTCGAGATAAAAAAACGCACTTTACAGGGCATTATTGATCGTTTTCCTGACTATCTTGCCAGCCCTAAAGAAGTCGTTGCTGATTTATCAAAGCTGAAATATGCCACCATGGATGAATGGGTCAGCGTTGCGGAAGAAAAGAACTTTACCCTGAAGATTCAGCAGGCCGCCTATGAAATAGCAACCCAGGAAGTAAAAAAGATCTGGGCACAACATTACCCCACATTAGATCTGGTCGCCCAATACAGTGATCAGATTGGTGTCGGTGGTACCATTACCGGTCGTGGTATTGATCTCACGTCAAAATCAATCGGATTGCAACTGAATATACCGCTATTTCAAGGATTTGCCATACAGTCCCGTGTGCGGGAAGCCCTGGCGAACCGGGATAGAGCTTTGCATGATCTGGAAAACACGCGACGCAATAGTACACTGCAAGTCCGCCAGCAATTCCTGAATGTAACCAATGGCATCGCTCAGGTCAGGGCACTGAAGCAAGCGCTGATTTCCAGCCAGAGCCAACTGGACTCAACCATTGTCGGACAGGAAGTCGGGGTAAGAACCGAAGTGGATGTGCTGAATGCACAGCAGCAACTGTATTCCGCACGCCGCGATCTCGCTAAGGCATATCACGGCTATCTGATGTCAAGATTACGTTTAAGTGCCGAGGTAGGGGAATTGGACGAAGAAGCATTAAAGCAAATCAGTAATATGTTTTAAGCATCTGTCGGGTTTCTGGAAATATCGACATTTCCAAACGCTTTTCGCCCGTGAATGATAAACTAGTTAACGAAGCTAGCCAGACAGTCGCTGCCTGTTGTTCTTTTTGAACGCAGGGGGAGGAAAGTCCGGGCTCCACAGAGCAGGATGTCGGTTAACGACCGTCCACCGCGAGGTGAGGAATAGGGCCACAGAGACGAGCGTATTAAGTTACGGTGAAACGCGGTAACCTCCATCCG
>JBBTCY010000254.1:5388-8231 GCA_038043005.1 Pseudomonadota bacterium | reverse complement strand
GGAGTAGTTAGCTGCAATTTCTTGCTTGAATCTGTGTCAAATAGCCATATATCAATAACAGTATGATAAGTGGATAAAAATATTATGGTGAATATTCGTATTCCTGCAGTAGCTGGTTTATTTTATCCTGCCAATGCGCATCAACTGACGCAGCAGGTGCAGCACTTGCTTGCCGGAGTAAATCCGCATGACATCAAGCCCAAGGCATTGATCGTGCCGCATGCGGGGTACCAGTACTCCGGTGCCATTGCGGCAACGGCTTATGCCAGTTTACATTCAATCGCATCAACGATAAAACGGGTGGTGTTGCTTGGGCCAACGCATCGGGTGGCCGTTTATGGATTAGCATTACCCGGCGTAGATATTTTTGAAACCCCGCTGGGGAGTGTGAAGCTGGATACTGAAGCAGCGCGTGCTATTGCGCATTTGCCACAAGTGACCATCAATGAAGAAGCGCATACATGGGAACACTCACTGGAGGTGCAGTTACCCTTTTTACAGAGCGTGCTGGGTGAATTTACCTTGTTGCCATTGGCGGTAGGCATGGCATCTGCTGAAGCGGTCGCTGAAGTATTGGATTATCTGTGGGGCGGGGAAGAGACGTTAATTGTTATCAGCTCCGATCTGTCACACTATCTGCCATACGCCACCGCGCAGCGTGTGGATGGTGAAACCGTGCAATCCATATTGCAATTACAGCAGCCCATTGATCATGATCGGGCCTGTGGCGGTACGCCGATCAGTGGACTGATTATTGCAGCGCAGCAGCATCATTTGACACCGCATTTGCTTGATCTGAGAAACTCCGGCGACACAGCGGGAACCCATGGTCAGGTGGTTGGCTATGCTGCGATTGCTTTCAGTTAACAGGAGACAGGATCATGTTATTTGAAGAAGAGCAGGGAAGAATACTATTACAAATTGCGCGGACTTCTATTTCCCGTGCGCTGCATGTGGCCTGTCCGGCGGTGTCGGCTGTTGATGAAAGTTTGCCGTGGTTGAGACAACCGGGTGCGACCTTTGTCACATTAACCCAACGCGGAGATCTGCGTGGATGTATCGGTTCTTTGCAGGCGTGTGACCCGCTGATTGAAGATGTCAGCAGCAATGCGATTTCAGCTGCGTTGCGCGATAGACGTTTCGCGCCCTTAACGTCCGATGAACTGGATACTGTTGACCTGGAAGTGTCGTTGCTGTCTGAATTACAGCCACTCGAATTTGCCAGCGAGGCAGATGTGCTGGCGCAGCTCAGTCCGGGAATTGACGGGGTTGTATTTGAATATGGCCATTATCGCAGCACTTTTTTACCCCAGGTATGGGAAAGTCTGGTGCGGCCTCAACAATTTCTTGCCAAATTAAAATCAAAAGCCGGGTTATCGGATGAATTCTGGGCGGACGGTATCAAATTATCACGCTATACCGTAAGCAAATGGCGTGAAACTGATTTCTCCGGGAAAAAGGAGTCTATAAATGGATGAGCTGATCAGTGCGGTCGAACGGTATCCCGCTAAATATTGGCATCAACTGGAGGATGGTCGAATCCAGTGTGATCTATGTCCGCGTGATTGCAAGCTGCACGAGGGTCAACGGGGCGCCTGTTTTGTCCGGGGGCGTGTTGGCAATGCCATGGTGTTGACGACCTATGGGCGTTCTTCCGGTTTCTGTGTTGATCCGATCGAGAAGAAACCATTGAATCATTTTTATCCCGGCAGCAGCGTTCTGTCATTTGGCACAGCGGGTTGTAATCTTGCCTGCAAGTTTTGCCAGAATTGGGATATTTCAAAATCACGTAGTTTCGACAAACTGGCTGACCAGGCCAGTCCAGAAGCGATCGCCCGGTGTGCGGAAGAACAGGGTTGCAAGAGCGTTGCCTTTACCTACAACGATCCGGTGATCTTTGCCGAATATGCCATGGATGTGGCGGATGCCTGTCATGCAAGGAATATCAAAACGGTGGCAGTGACAGCGGGTTATATTCACGCGCAACCCCGCAAGGATTTTTTTGCCAGAATGGATGCTGCGAATGTTGATCTCAAGGCATTTACTGATGAATTCTACGTCAGACAAACGGGAGCACATCTGCAACCAGTGCTGGAAACATTAAAATATCTTAAACATGAAACCGATGTATGGCTTGAGTTGACCACTTTGTTAATCCCCGGTTTAAATGATTCAGATCAGGAAATCAGTGCAATGAGTGCCTGGATCGTGAAGGAACTGGGTGTTGATGTACCGTTGCACTTCAGCGCTTTTCATCCTGATTACAAAATGAATGACATTCCAGCCACGCCGGCTGATACATTGATCAGAGCGCGGAACATTGCGCTGGATGCAGGCCTGCAGTATGTCTATACGGGGAATGTGCATAATCTTGAGGGCGGTACAACTTATTGCCCGGCATGCGGGACTGCATTGATTGTACGTGACTGGTATGAAATCAGACATTATCAATTGACTCCGGCGGGTCAGTGCGTCAAATGTAATGCCAGTATTGCCGGGCGTTTTGAGGAATTTACAGGGCAATTTGGCCGACGGCGCATTCCCATTATGATAGGAGCCACCCCATGAGTACATTGACTATTCCGGTTGATTCAGTAAGTCTCGGTGGCGAACTGATGGTACCGCCTGCCGCAACCGGTATTGTACTATTCGCCCATGGCAGCGGCAGTAGTCGCTTCAGTCCACGCAATACCTTTGTCGCCAAGGTATTGCAGCAGCATGGTATAGCCACATTATTGTTTGATCTGCTAACGCCCATCGAAGAACTTGAATATGCAACGCGTTTCGACATTCAGCTGCTGACGCGCCGGCTGCTGGCGGTTACTGAATGGCTGCTGCTTAAA
>JBBTCY010000254.1:0-5288 GCA_038043005.1 Pseudomonadota bacterium | reverse complement strand
GGCACTGACAGCCAGGGTCAGGTGACCAGCTGTGTACTCGCATTCAATGGCATACTTGTCGATACGCATGCGTAGCAATTGCAGGGCTTCAACCGAGATATCCCAGGCACGGAGCGCATCCCCGGCGGACATTTGCACCTCGATTGCTTCCTGGCCGGCGAAACCAAAACCGACCAGTGCCTGACCGCCATTTCTGCCGGATGTTCCCCAGCCGATGTGCCGTGCCTCCAGAAGTACAACTGAATACCCACGTTCTGACAGTTCCAGGGCAGCCGACAAGCCAGCATAGCCACCACCGATCACGCATACATCTGCCGTGATGCTGTCCATCAGCGGTGGAGAGACCGATGGTCGTGTTACAGATGCTTCATAGTAAGAACTACGAGCCAGATTATCTCTCAATTTTGATTTACCTCAGATCATAACTGCCGAGCATTTTCTGGTAATCTGTCAGACACCTTATAAAGGCAGTAGATCCTCCCACTCCAAGAAGAATCAATCACGTCGTTACTTGATTGATTCTTCAGGATAATGAGATTGTTCTGATTGACCCGCCAGTAGCTTTTGGCAGGCGAATCATAAGCACGCCACTTTTGTAACTGGCTTCAGCTTTATCTGCATCGACATTGCGGGGTAATGGAATAGTACGCTGAAAAGCACCATAGGCGCGTTCCATAATATGAAAAGTGCTTTCAATGGATTCACGTTTAACATGCTTCTCTCCACTTAAGTAAAGAAAATTACCATCAACGGTCAGATGAAAATCTTCCTTTTCCATGCCAGGCACTTCTATTCGTACCAAAATATCTTTGTCTGTTTCTTCGATTTCTCCAGCCAATAGACTCCAGCTAGGGAAAGCAGAAATAAAGCTGCTTGTTTCGCTTAAATCCTCATCCTTTTTGTGAGTGAAATGGATAAGCGCATCATTGCTGCGAGTCAGTAGCTCGTTCCAGCCTGATCTTAGATTTTCCCAGGTACGACCCACCTCTTGACTGATATTCTTTCCTTCCAGTTTTAGAGAATCAAGCATTCCAGCCTCCTACTTTACAATTCTTGCGGCGATTTGAAGCTAGCAGTTATTGCTTTACCACATCGGCTTGATTGTTGAAGTAGAGAATTCCGTATAAGGAAGATTTTCTACTTCTGAATGTAACTTTTATTTGATTGTTATTTGTTTGGCGGCTCGTCCGTTTAACTTAGGAAGCGTCAGTTCAAGCATGCCATTCTCATATTTCGCTTCCGCTTTTGTTTCATCGACATCACTATCCAGTGCAAAGCTTCGATAACTGGAACCTTGATAACATTCACGACAAATAATTCTTTCACCTTCTTTTTCTTTTTTTGTTTCAGCACTGATGGAAACCCGATTACCATCCACTTGTACCTTGATATCTTCTTTATTTACGCCAGGCATTTCGGCATGGATGGTATAAGCCTTATCATTTTCTGTTAAATCGATTTTAATCAAAGAAGAAGTTTCTAGCTCACTGAAGAACGGGCGCATTCCAAACCCCTTGAACCAATCATCTATATTGGCAAATGGATCGGAACGAGCTATATCACCAACTGCTGGGGAACGCCTGACTATATTTACCATGGTACTTCTCCTTTAGACTAAAAGTTAATAGGCTCATTAACTATAAAACCAATTGTTGATGAACTGATAAACCCTATCATCAACATAAATCTTATCTGCCTTATGCATGACTACAGTTTTTATATTGAGGTTTCCAGTTTGATAAGTGAATAAGCACTTAGCTTATTTCCATCTAGGCAGAATGCTTAGAAATCTTGGAACAGCGATTTACTTTTCAGTTTTCCGATCATGCAAGACATGCTCCATATCCAGTTGATTGGCCATTGCTCTTAATGCAGTAGAAATCGTTACTGGATAAGTGGGAGCTGGTTTGAGAGTAATCAGTGAAGCAGGCATACGCTTGTAGTTTGCTGTAGTTTGATTGCGTATTTCATGCAGGGAAGGATTGGAACGAAGACGCTTGCCACATCGCATAAAGGGTTGAATGAGGGGTTCACCTTCCTGAGGATCACTTTCTTCCAATGCCACGATATCTCCTGTCATATAACCATCAATACCATAATTACGATAGACCTGTTTTCTTCCCGGCCATGTCGCCTTGCCTTCCGAGTGTTTGCGACGTGGTTTGCCCGCATATTCCTGCAGCTTATAGGCACAATCCAATGCAGGCGCATCACTGGAGATATCCAATGCCGTGCCAATACCAAAACCGTCAATGGGCGCATTAGCCGATAGCAAGGCGTGCAGTTGGTATTCATCCAGATTGCCGCTGGCAAAGATTGTTGCATCTTTCAAGCCACCTGCATTGAGTATCTGGCGTACATTCCGGGCATGTTCGGCTAAATCACCGCTATCCAATCGAACGCCTTGGATATTGATTTTGTCAGCCTTAAGTTTGTTGGCCAGTGTAACAACCTTGTTTGCCGCAGCCTCTGTATCGTAGGTGTCAATGAGTAAAATCGTATTATCCGGATGGGAACGTGCAAAATGTTCAAAAGCGGCACTTTCATCGCTATGTGCCTGGATGAAGGAATGTGCCATCGTACCGAACAGCGGAATATCGTAAAGTGTTCCTGCCAGCACGGTCGCAGTGCCGGAAAACCCTGCCAGATAACTGGCCCGTGCTGCGAGCAGTCCTGCTTCTGCGCCATGCGCGCGGCGCATACCGAAATCAACCAGCAGTTTGTCTGGTGCTACCAACACCGAACGGGCAGCTTTAGAGGCAATCAATGTTTCGAAATGCATCAGATTGATAATACGTGATTCAACTAATTGAGCCTGCGGTAATTTGGCGGTGATCCTTAATATCGGTTGGTTGGGGAAAAAAATTGTGCCTTCCGGCATCGCATGAACATCCCCGTCAAAATGAAATTTTTCCAGATAAGTGATCACATGCGATGGGAATCTTGTTGCGAGCCAATCCAGTTCTTCTGTCGAGAATTTGAGATTCTCAAGAAAATCTATTACTTGCTCCAATCCGGCTGCCACCATGAAATTTCGTCCAGGCGGCAGTTTACGCACGAACAGTTCAAATACGGCAGTTTCCTGCATATTCTGTTCAAGATAAGTTTGCAGCATGGTGAATTGGTACAGGTCGGCCAATAAAGGACTGGACAGCGGATTCATGAAGCAAGCTCCTCATAATGGATGGGACTGGCACCCCGGTGAATCATATCTTCAAGCGCGCGCTGGCCATCATCCGGTTTCTGATTGATTGCCCGGATTGTATCTTCAAGTATAAAGGTGAAGTAATGAAGCTCAAGAGCATCCTTCACAGTATTGAATACACAGTACTCAGTAGCAAGCCCGCCGATAAATAGCCGTTTTATTCCGGATGACTGCAAAAGCGCATTGAGTTGAGTATCGGTAAAAGCGGAATAGGCATCTGCCTCTTGTAATGTTGCTTTGGAAATGATGTGGACATTGGCAGGCAATGCAAGATCACCATGGAATGCCGCGCCTGCTGATCCGGCAATACAGTGCGGCGGCCATGAGCCACCTTGTGTCTGGAAAGAACAATGATTTGGCGGATGCCAGTCACGGGTTGCAAATATGGGTAACTGGTGCGCCTGGAAACGGGCGATATAGCGATTCAGTGCCGGTATGATGGTATTTCCTCCCGCAACGGAAAGGCTGCCGCCGGAAAGAAAGTCGTTCTGTACATCCACAATAATCAGTGCATCGCCTGCTGTAAGTTGGATGCTCATAAGTGTCAGTACATTACAAGATTTACTCGGTTTCACTGCCAGGAATGTGATGCTTGCCTGTACTCACACGTTTTGCTTGATAACCTTCGCTGCTGATGTCTTCAAGAAATTGCACTTCTTCGCCCACGGTCAA
This sequence comes from Pseudomonadota bacterium, assembly GCA_038043005.1. Lineage (GTDB taxonomy): Bacteria > Pseudomonadota > Gammaproteobacteria > Burkholderiales > Nitrosomonadaceae > Nitrosomonas. The sequence continues at coordinate 1,411 of JBBTCY010000254.1, read as the reverse complement.
TTGATCAAAATCATGGCCAGCCAGGTTTTCACGGTGGAAGTACAATTCACGTCCGTCAAATGTCTCGATGAATCCATAGCCCTCGTCGCTAAACAGGTGTGTGTATCTTGGTATCGCCACGCTGGCGGCGTGCATAGTCTTCAAGCTGTCGTTTGGCGGCATCGAAGGCATCGCGTACAGCAACGTAGACATCTTCATTGGCTACCCGGTTCACCACCAATTCTGCGCCCGGAACGGTCATGTCAAGATGCACGTCGAAGATGCGCCCCTGGTGTTTGTGTTTGTGTGGAAGCTCAACAACTATCCGGCAATGCAGGATATGTGGATAAAACTTTCCGAGCTTTTCTGCTTTTTCCCGGATGTGGTTTTCAAGTGCTTCAGAGTGGGGAATATCCCGTGTGGTGATTTGCAACATGAGTTCCATAGCTATTTCCTCCTGGTGGATTGAGTCATAAATGCTCCCTGTAGAAAACTATCCTTTAATGCACACTTTCGGGCGTAGAATTTACCGCAAACATGGTCAGGTTGCACCTTTGACTTCAACGCCGTGTTCCAATCCATCATGCCATTTTTCGCCGAGCACTTTTCCATGCCACTGATTACCCTGGCGCTGGATATAGAAATGGCTGAATACCATGCTGAGCTCTCGTGATTTACCGGGTATAAGATTAAGCCAGATTATCAATGCCAGTTCAGTATCGGACTCTGCAAATTCAATCGCTACTGCAGTAGCGGGTTGCACTACTTCAAAGTTGGTAATAATCGCAAATACCGCAAGTGCTGCAAGTGCTGCCGCTTCAAACGACTGTTCAATTGTCAGTCCGCGACCAATGATTCCAATATCAGCATCGTGCGCAAAATATGATGAACTCATGTTTTAGCCATTTTAAAAGTGAAACGCAATTTCATTGTAGTAGTTTTGTAAACTGAAATGTAAATGTATTAATCTGGAAAATCATTGTCGTAGATCGATCCTTGATAGTATAAATATACAATACAGTGAAAGAAGGATTTAAATGCTGAAAATAAGGATAATATTGCAGTTATCTTCGGGGAAATTACGGATTTTTCGGAAATTGAGGGAGCCAATCCATTTCGTATACACGCCTATCGTAACGCTGCGCGTGTTGTTGGTGAGCTTTCACAGGAAATATCCCGATTGTTCTGGATCGTTTGCATACCGAGCTCCCGCTATTATCGAACTTTTGAAAATCCGGGGATTTGGTCTAAAACGAGCCAATACACTGTATCACGATCCTAATGTCCAAATGATCGAGCAGCTGTACCGGGTGACACGCGACGCGGCTGGCTGGAAAAGCGCAACGTGCTGAATACCCGTTCACTCAGCGAATTACAGCTTCTCATTCGTCCGACAATGCGGTAACTGTGAAGCACTACTTTATCGGGAGAA
>JBBTCY010000253.1:9345-16785 GCA_038043005.1 Pseudomonadota bacterium | reverse complement strand
CCAGCGACCAAGGGATTATGAGTCCCCTGCTCTAACCAACTGAGCTACAGACCCGAATATTATTATTTTTTAAGCTTTATTTAACTATTGCCAGTGTCCAGGAAGCTGCGCAGACGCTCTGATCGTGCTGGATGGCGTAATTTGCGAAGGGCTTTGGCTTCAATTTGCCGAATGCGTTCACGCGTTACATCAAACTGCTTTCCAACTTCTTCCAAGGTGTGGTCGGTATTCATTTCAATACCAAAACGCATCCGCAGTACTTTTGCTTCGCGAGGCGTTAATGAGTCAAGTATATCCTTTGTGACGCCACGTAGACTGGCATAAACGGCTGCATCGGCTGGAGCCATGGTTGCTGAGTCTTCAATAAAGTCACCCAGATGAGAGTCTTCATCATCGCCAATCGGTGTTTCCATCGAGATGGGTTCTTTGGAGATTTTTAGAATCTTGCGGATTTTTTCCTCAGGCATCTCCATTTTCAGCGCCAGCAGTGCGGGTTCCGGTTCTTGTCCTGTTTCCTGCAGAATCTGGCGTGAAATACGGTTCATTTTATTGATGGTTTCAATCATGTGGACCGGTATGCGGATAGTGCGAGCCTGATCTGCAATGGATCGCGTAATGGCCTGACGTATCCACCATGTGGCATAGGTGGAAAATTTATATCCACGCCGGTACTCAAACTTATCAACGGCTTTCATCAAGCCGATGTTGCCTTCCTGAATCAGGTCAAGAAATTGCAAGCCTCGGTTGGTGTACTTCTTGGCAATAGAAATGACTAAACGTAAATTCGCTTCAGTCATTTCTCGCTTCGCCCGACGGGCTTTCGCTTCACCCGTTGACATTTTGCGATTAATTTCCCTCAGGTCTTTGATTGGTATGCCAATTCTTTCTCTGAGCGCTAGCAAGTTCTGCTGCTCTTCCATAATGGCAGGTTTGTAGTGCTCAAGCGCCTGACTATATGGTTTGCCTGACTCGATCTCTTGTACTATCCAATCAAAATTGGTTTCATGGCCGGGAAAGGTTTTGATGAAATAGTTCCGGGGCATTTTTGCTTTGGGTACACAGAGTTCCATTATTTTACGTTCGTAATTACGTACATCTGCGACAAGATCACGCTGCATGTCACAGAGTTTTTCCACCAGTTTTGCAGAAAAGCGTATAGCCATCAGTTCTGCTGAGATTTTATCTTGCAGTACGATATATTCTTTGTGATACGGTCCTTCTTTCTGAAGGATCGTTTGCATTTCGTTGTAGATTTCTCGAATGATTGCAAAACGTTCCAGCGCATCGCTTTTAAGTTTTAACAGGTTTGCATTGGCTAATGCGGCACTATCACCATCCTCATCGTCGTCATCGTCGCCAAGGTCATTGGATTCTAGCTCGCGCTCCAATGATTCCTCGGAAAATTCTTCGTTCATGATGTCCTGTGCATTGGCATCAAGTAATCCATCGACAACCTCATCAATGCGCAGAATATCCTTTTCAACATCATTGGCCAGACCAACAATGCCGGCAATAATTGGTGGGCATGCGGAAATGGCTTGAATCATGTGGCGTAGGCCGCCTTCGATACGTTTTGCTATTTCAATTTCGCTTTCACGGGTGAGGAGGCCGACCGAACCCATCTCCCGCATATACATGCGTACAGGGTCAGTGGTACGTCCAAACTCTGAATCCACGGTAGAAAGGGCTGCTTCTGCTTCTTCTGCGACATCTTCATCAGCAACCGTTGTTGCGGCATCAGACATTAACAATGTTTCTGCATCCGGTGCTTCATCATGCACGGAAATGCCCATGTCATTAATCATGCTGATGATGCCTTCTATCTGCTCTGCATCCAGCATGTCATCGGGCAAATGATCATTGATCTCTGCATAAGTCAGATAGCCGCGTTCTTTACCCAATCCGATGAGTAATTTCAGGCGCATGCGCCGCGCTTCGATATCCTGAGATTGCGTACTACCGTCATGCGCAGCAGAGATTGATTCTAAAACAGTAATCTGTTCAGTGCTTGTAGAAGTCCTGGATTTCTTGCTGCCACCATTTTTAGATTTTTTTGTACCATTAGACTCAGTAGCGACCACTTCAGTGATCTCATCCATAGCACTTGTGATTTCACGCGATACTTTTACGCTGACGGAGTCTTTAGTTGCTGTTCTTTTGACAGTCTCTTTTTCAGTTATTTTGGTGGTCGTTTTTACTTTCTTTTCTACAGTGCCTGCCGATTTTCTGGTTTCTTTTTTTTCTGCGGTATCGCTATCTGTTTTTTTTGCTTTTTTAGTAGTGGCTTTCACTTTCATTGTGACTTCAGTATCTTTTAACTGGGCCGCTTTTGTCTTTGGCATATTGGATTCCAATAATATGGATAAATATAAAAGCTGAGAACGTCAGATTATATCAAAATTCGATATGACTGACACCTGATTACTAATTTCTAATTTCATAACATTGCTAATCGCTGGAGCTCTTTTTTTTCTTCATCAGTCAACATATTCAGAGATTTGCTATGTAATTCGGTCATACGTTTATTTCGTTGCATCTGCTGTAATTTCATGAGTGCTCCCGAGAATTCTGCTTCCAGATCAATGGTATCTCCCCACTCGAGTGTCTCACTTTCTATACTTTCCAGTAAAGGCCTATACGGACTGTCCTGTAAGTAGATAAGTAGTGATGGCATCGATTTGCTTTCAATTAGATTGGGGTGAGAATCAAGAAATTCAACCAATGTTTTTAAGGCAATGATTTCTTCGCTATTTCCATCACATCCGGCCAGTAAACTTTTTTCCAGTTTATAAACAGCGCCTGGGTTATACAGCAGCATCAGAATCAACCAGTGATAAGGCGTAACAGGTTGCTTCCTGGGTGCATTTTCTCGTGCTCGACCTGTGGGTGCCCGTTTTACTGGTAACTGTAACAAAGTACTCAATTCATTCCGATCAACGCCGCTTAACTCAGCCAAACGCTTCAAAAGCATCAGTGAGAGCGCAGGTGCCCTTACTTGCTGCAATAATGGCTTCGCTTCGCTGATTAACCTGGCGCGACCTTCGCTGGTTTGAAGGTTTATTCTCGATGAAAGTTCCTTAAAGAAAAAATCAGACAATGGCATGGCCTGTTTGAGCTGTCGCTCAAATGCTTCTTTACCGAATTGAGTGACGTAACTATCCGGATCTTCTCCTTCAGGAAGAAACAGGAAGCTTAAAACTTTGCCATCCATCAATTGCGGCAAGCTGTTTTCCAGAGCTCGCCAGGCAGCCTTTCTTCCAGCTTGATCACCATCGAAACAGAAAACGATATTATCCGTATGGCGCAACAATTTCTGTATATGAAAGCTGGTTGTGGCTGTGCCCAATGCAGCAACAGCGTAATCGATGTCGTGCTGGGAAAGCGCGATGACATCCATGTATCCTTCGACAACCACGACACATCTGGCGTCACGAATGGCTCGCCGTGCCGAAAAAAGGTTGTATAACTCCTGGCTCTTTTCAAATAAAATAGTTTCAGGAGAATTCAAATATTTAGGTTCCCCGTGATCCAGTACTCGTCCGCCAAACCCAATGATCTGACCTTTCTGGTTAAGAATCGGGAACATGACTCGATCCCTGAAGCGGTCATATTGCTTGCCTTCATCGTTGGTAATGACTAATCCGGCCTTCGTTAATAAATTTTTGGTTATTTCGGATTTGTAATCAGTGAAAACCGTTTCAAGGCTCTGCCAGCCAGAAGGAGCGTAGCCAATCGAGAATCGTGCGGCTGTCTTGCCGGATAAGCCACGTTTCTTAAGATAGGCGATGGCTGTTTCTGAAGTTTTCAGTTGCTCCCGGTAAAATCGGGCAGCCTTTTGCAGGACATCGAGTAAATCATGTGTCGATATTTCAGAGCTATATTGGCCGTCTATAAGATGGGAATGACCGTTTGAGCCAGATTGTGCGGCAGGTGCGGTTTCCTGTTGTATGGGTACTTGCATTCCCATACTGGCAGCCAGAGCATTCACTGCTTCGACAAAGCTTAATCCGCTATACTCAATCAAAAAGCTAATTGCATTACCGTGTGCGCCACAACCAAAACAATGGTAAAACTGTTTGGTTTGGCTGACTGTGAATGATGGGGTTTTTTCGTTATGAAACGGGCAGCAGGCAATATAATTAACCCCAGCCTTTTTTAGAGGGACATGGCGGTCAATCGCGTCAACAATATCTGCACGATTTAGTAAGTCATGAATAAAAGACTGAGGAATCATCAATCGAAAATAATCAATAATAACCAACACGTTCTAGTATAAATACAGAAACTAGAATGGCGGCAGATTTTTTTCAATGAGTCGCGATAAAGTAGATGTAGAAAATATTCAGCTGGATATCTTTCCTTTGATGAGGCTGGATACTTTGGCCATATCAGCACGCCCCGCAAGCTGCGGTTTCAGCAGGGCCATCACTTTGCCCATGTCCTGCATACCTTGCGCATGAGTGGTGGCAATTGCCTCGGCAATCAGATGATCTATTTCAGCATCACTGAGTGCCTGTGGCATGTAGGTGCTTAATACGGAGGCTTCATCTTTTTCAATGTCAGCCAGATCATTCCGTTGTGCAGCCTCGTACTGTGCAATGGAATCTTTGCGTTGCTTCAGCATTTTTTCAATGACAGCAATGACGGCGGCATCATCCAGCTCAATCCGTTCATCCACTTCCCGTTGCTTGATGGCGGCCTGCAGCAAACGAATGGTGTCTCGTCGCTTGGTATCACCGGCACGCATGGCAACTTTCATGTCTTCAGTAATTCTCTGTCTCAGGGTCATAATGAGAATTTCTACTTAATTGAATTGTTTCGTCAGTATATCAAGGCTAGCGCTCATTCTGAACGTTCAGTAAAGGCAGTGCCAAGGTGCTTGAAGACTATTCTTCCTGCCAGTGAATTGATGCTGATTTAATAAAGCTTGGGCGGCAATAATTGACTGCGTAATCGTTTGTAGTTGCGTTTTACAGCGGCAGCCAGTTTGCGTTTGCGTTCTGCTGTTGGCTTTTCATAAAACTCGCGTGCGCGTAAATCCGTTAACAAACCAGTTTTTTCTATAGTACGTTTAAAACGGCGCATGGCCACTTCAAATGGTTCGTTTTCTTTGACTTTAATAGTTGTCATAAATAAGCAAGACCTCCGTTTTGTTAATATATAATTCAGTATGACAATAAACTTCCCGAAACCGCAGGACGCAACAAAAGCCTTCAATTATAACACCAAGAATTCTGTTATAAAAGAACATTCAATTACGACTTCCTTATGATCACTTTGGGTATCGAAACTTCCTGTGATGAAACAGGCATCGCGCTTTATGATACAGAGCGAGGCTTGTTGAGTCATGCGCTTTATTCACAGGTGGAAATGCATCGAGAATACGGGGGTGTTGTTCCGGAGCTTGCGTCACGCGATCATATTCGACGTGTGCTTCCCTTGATTGATCAGACGTTGCTAAGTGCCCACTGCAATTTGCAGGAAGTTGATGCTATCGCATATACCCAAGGCCCAGGGTTGGCTGGTGCACTTCTGGTAGGTGCGAGTATTGGCGCGGCACTCAGCTTTGCGTTGGGAATTCCAGCACTGGGTATTCATCATCTTGAAGGGCACCTGTTGTCTCCGCTTCTATCCACGCCATCTCCATGTTTTCCATTTATTGCGCTGCTGGTATCGGGCGGTCATACGCAATTAATGCAGGTTGAGGCGATGGGGCAATATAAGTTGTTAGGTGAAACGGTCGATGATGCTGCCGGTGAAGCGTTTGATAAAACGGCAAAATTACTGGGATTGGCCTACCCGGGAGGGCCGGCATTGTCGAAGCTGGCGCAGCAAGGGCGATCGGGACGCTTCAAATTACCGCGCCCGATGATTCACAGCAGGGATCTCAATTTTAGTTTTAGCGGCTTAAAAACAGCCGTGTTGACCTTGGTTAATAAGCACGAAATCACTCCGCAAACATGCGCTGATATTGCACTGGCTTTTCAGGAAGCTGTTGTTGATGTTCTGACAGAAAAATCACTGCTTGCTTTATCACGAACAGGTTTAACGCAATTGGTGGTAGCAGGCGGTGTTGGTGCAAATTATCAGTTGCGTGAGAGTCTGACAAGTAAAGCTACTGCGCGGGGAGTCGCTGTTTTTTATCCTGAACTTGAATTCTGTACAGACAATGGTGCCATGATTGCATTTGCCGGTGCGATGCGGTTGCAGGCCATGAGCCCTGAAAATCGGGTACCGGCAAGTTCTTTTACTGTCAAAGCACGTTGGGATCTGGAAGTGCTTGAGTCATTGACTGACTGATTGACTGATCAGGGCGCAGCAGAGTTTTTTTCGCCGATACGTCCTTCCTTGCCGGCAATCAAATTGATGATATTCGCCTGATGACGCCAGATCAGTATGAATGACATAAGTAAAACTGCCAGCGTATTAACATCAAGACCAAATAATATGAGTGAATAAATGGGCGCCAATCCCGCTGCAACCAATGCTGATAATGAAGAAATCCGCCATATCATGGCGACTGAGAGCCAGGTGAAGATAGACAGCAGACCCATCCACACATTTAATCCGAGCAGCACGCCGACTGCGGTCGCTACTCCTTTGCCCCCCTGAAAGCGCAGGAATGCTGGAAAAACATGTCCGATAAATACCGCCAGCGCTACCGCCGCAATAGTCTCGGCACCCATACCCCAGAGCGGGGCATAGTGTTGTGTGAGCCATACGGCAAGCCAGCCTTTGCCTGCATCACCTAGCAGTGTCAAGATGGCGGCAGTCTTTTTGCCGCTGCGCAGGACATTTGTTGCACCTGGATTCTTTGAACCATACGTGCGCGGATCAGGCAGCTTGAAAATCCAGCTGGTAATAACCGCAAAAGAAATAGAGCCCAATAGGTAGGCTAGTAATATAAAAACCAATATTGTCATCAGGATTAGTATTGCCTTAACAAAATAGAATAGAATCTATGTTTGCTTCATAGCGTTCTTTCCTCGTTTCTAAATCAAAATACACTGCTTATTTTAGCGATATATTATTAATGGATATTATTTTTCTACATGGCTTTAAAGCAAAAACTTTAATCGGAATTTATCCATGGGAGCGCAAAGTCGCGCAAACTGTTCAACTGGATCTGGAAATCGCGCTGCCAAGCAGTCTGGCTTGTAAAACAGATAATATCGATGATGCATTGGACTATGCGCTGATTGTGGAACGCATCAACGAAATCCTGACTGGAAAACATTTTTCTTTGCTGGAAGCTTTGGCAGAACATATTGCACAGGTCATTCTGACCGAATTTAATTCTCCCTGGGTAAAAGTCAGTGTCGCAAAGCTCGATATTATACGTGGCGTGAAAAAGCTTGGTGTATGTATCGAACGAAGACCCGACAAAATATAGTATCAATGACTATAAAACGATGTTGAGCGCTCATTGATTTCATTGAT
>JBBTCY010000253.1:0-9245 GCA_038043005.1 Pseudomonadota bacterium | reverse complement strand
TTAATATAAGATAATAACGTTCTATTAATCAAGGACTGGAGGGTGTGAATGATGACAGCTCAAATTAAGTATATTGCTGGGTGTGGCCTATCCGTATTTTTTATCAGTTGCACGGCTCTTGCCGATCAGAATCTAAGTGAAATTCAGAAGCAATTCAATGCGGAAACTATTTCCAGGCCTTTCAGTGTTCCCGATGATGCTTCCCTGACAGCTTCACTTAAAGAAGCGACAGAAAGGGGAACGCCCACTAAATCACGTGGCTATATTCCTGGCTGCGTAGGACTGAGTTGTGTCCTGGGACAGAATTTTGGATATGGCAGTTATCTTGGAGGCTATAATCGCCCTTACTATGGAGGATATTATGGAGGGGACTATTATCGTCCTTATTATTCCAGTTGGTGAATTAAAGCATTAAATATTAACGTATTTCTGGTTGTTTTAAGAAATAGATATTTTAATTTTTTAACATAAAGGGAGATGGGATGAATTGCTTTATCAATAAGAATAAGTGGATACTGATTGGAATTATTATTTTTTCTTTGATTCTCAATGGTTGTGCCGCAGTTCATACTTCAATCGCAAAGAAGGATCTGGATGTTCAGACTAAAATGAGCGATACCATTTTTCTCGATCCTGTTGAACCAGATCAGAGAACTGTTTACCTGAATGTGCGCAACACATCAGATAAAACTAATTTTGATATCACGGGAAGTGTTGCTAAAGCGCTTGAAGCAAGAGGTTATCGCATTACCAATAATCCCAAAGAAGCGCATTATTGGTTGCAAGTCAATATTCTGAGTGTCGATAAAGCCAGTCCAACAGCAGCAGAATCTGCACTGAGGCAGGGTTACGGCGGTGCTATGCTGGGTGCTGCAGTAGGAACTGCAACCGGTGCAGCAATAGATGGCTGGGCGGGTGCAGGGATCGGTGGATTGGCAGGTGCTGCTGTTTTTGGCATTGCTGATACCATTGCCGGTGCGGCGGTAAAAGATGTCACCTTTATGGCGATTACCGATGTTGAAATTGCCGAACGGGCTGAAGAGGGGGTTATTGTTCGAGAAGATAGGCAGCAGGATGCGAAACAGGGTGTAGGCGGTGCCAGAAGACAATCCTCTACTAAAGTCAGCGAGATGAATAAATATCGTACGCGTGTGGTGAGTACCGCTAATAAGGTCAACCTGCAGTATGAGGAGGCAGCGTCTGAGTTGACAAATGGATTGGCGCGTTCTATCTCTGGTCTTTTTTAAAAGAACTTGACATCTGCTTGGAATGGCCCGTTGTGCCTGAAGTAACAGGAGCCATTCCAGCGGGTTATTGAGTTCTCTTCAATATCAATTCAGATCCTTGGAGGCACTGATGCAAAAAAGAATGATGAATGTGATTCTGATTTCCGGTCTTCTGCTTTTGCCTGTCATTGGGCTGGCTCAAAAGAATAATGCCGCTTCAAATAACAATGAAGGAATCAACCGGATCAGTAAAGAACTGGGTCTTGATGAAACGCAGAAATCCAAGATTGAAGCAATTTTTACTATAGAAAGAAAGAAAGTTGAAGCTGTTTTTGCTGACGAGAGAAAAAAGCTGCAATCAATTCAGGAAGAAACACGATCAAGTTTACAGGCGGTGCTTACACCCGAGCAGATGGATAAGCTGGATAAGAAAATGCGGCAACAAAACAGTCAAAATAAAACCCAGAAGAAGTAATCGGTTAACTTCTGAGTCATGCGCACCCTGTTTTGTTATGGTTGCTATGTGACAGGGAGTATTCTGTAAGATGTCGGATCTTTTATACCGGCTGCGATGAAGCCGGCGTGGCGAATATAGCAGGAATCACAAATCCCGCAAGCCAGACCGGTCTCATCAGCCTGATAGCAGGAAACAGTCATGCTGTAATCAACGCCTAATGCAATGCCCGCCCGGATGATGTCCTGCTTGGATAAATTGATGAGTGGTGCATGGATTGTTACCCTATTGCCCTCAATAGCAGACTTGGTCGCTAAATTAGCCATACTCTCAAATGATTGAATATATTCCGGGCGGCAATCCGGGTACCCGGAGTAATCGACGGCATTAACGCCGATGAAAATATCGTGAGAGATAAGTGTTTCAGCCCATGCCAGCGCTAATGACAACATGATTGTATTACGCGCAGGTACATAAGTGACTGGAATGTCGGTATGGTCGATTGCTGTCGGGACAGAAATCGACAGGTCAGTCAGTGCAGAGCCTCCAAATGCCGTTAAATCCACTTTTATAATGTGATGGGCATGCGTACCCAATGTCTGGGCAATATGCCGGGCTGCCTTTAGCTCTGAATGATGCCGTTGTCCATAATCAATGCTTAACGCATAGCAGGCAAACTGTTTATTTCTGGCAATCGCCAGTGTCGTCGCTGAATCCAGTCCGCCTGAGAGCAGTACAACCGCTTTTTTCATACTGTATGAGAGAAAGTATTAAATAATGTCATTCGATATGTCAGCGTCCAGGCCCATCTCCCCATAATAGTTTATGTAATTGAATCTGCATCCTTACCGGTTGTTTATCCCGCAATATCCATTCGGCCAGTGTCGTTGGATTAAGCCTGCCATGCACGGGCGAAAATAGTACCGGGCAAATTTTGTCTAATTGATGTTGCTGAAGAATTTCGCATGCCCAGTGATAATCCGCTTCATGACACAGTACGAACTTCAACTCATCCTGCTGTGTCAGATAAACAAGATTGGACCAGTTGTTTTTGTCCACTTCACCGGATCCTGGCGTTTTAATGTCCATAACACGGCAGACGCGCGTATCAACATTGGATAGATCCAGTGCGCCACTGGTTTCAATCGACACTGAATATGCGTTATCACACAGTGCAGTCAATAGCGTCAGACAAGCCTTCTGTGCCAGCGGTTCACCGCCGGTTACGGTAACATACTGCGATGTATAGTTTGATATCTGTTGCAGGATGGCAGATATTGTCATGGTCTTGCCACCAGTGAACGCATAGGCTGTATCGCAATACCCGCACCGCAGAGGACAACCGGTCAGGCGTATAAAAATAGTTGGCAAGCCGACACGACTCGTTTCTCCCTGTAGTGAGAAGAAAATTTCATTAATGCGCAAAGTTGTAGTCTCTAACGCCTGCACAATAATCGAATGCCTGAGGAATTTTAAACGTGATATGGTTTGATAAATGCAACAAACAGCTTACGGCCATTTGTGGAGGAAGGGATTTTATTTGATATTAGCCAGACGTTGCTTGGCTTTTTTTGCTGCTTCACTGAGAGGATGCTTGGCAATCAAATCTTCCAGCGTATGTTTACTTGCTTTATTGTCGCCCATTTCGTGCTGGCTGCTTGCAATATTTAATAGTGCATCGGGTGCTTTAGGGCTGTCTGGATATGTGGCGAGCAATCTTCGCTGTGCATCAATTGCCTGCGGGAAATCCCGTAGAGCATAGCGGGCATTCCCTATCCAGTAAGCAGCGCCTGGCGCCAGACTGGATTGTGGATGATTTTCCAGAAATCTTTCAAATTGTGAAATAGCTTCGACATAATCACCATCTTTAAAAAAATTGTAGGCTGTTTCATAAGCGCTATTTTCGGTAGGGCCGGGGGGTATAAGCTCCTTTGAGGGTAAGGATTCTCCAGTGGGGCTGGCAGATGATGAAGAAGATTCCGGAGTCAACGAGGATTTGGCTGTTGCTACAGACACAGGCGGTGCATCTTGTGGTCCGGAAAGAGGCATGGTTAAGTTGCTTGATGAGTCCGTTGGTTTAGTTTGCGTAGGAGCTGGTGCTGGCATATCAGGTTGCTCAATTCCGCGCAGCCGGTTATCCAGATCAATGTAGAAATCCCTTTGCCTTTTTTGCAGCAACGAATTATCGTTACTCAGCATCTCGACCTGTCCATTCAATCGCCCCAACTCAAGACCCAGTGTCTCAACCTGTGTATATAGCTTTAATAGCGCCTGGCTTTTAAGGGCTTCCTCCATCTTTGCTATACGCGCTTCCATCTCTTCGACCTGATTACGTAACGTAGTAATCTGTTCGCGTGCTTTATCATCGCCAAACAGTCCTGCATAACTGACATTGCAACCGAACATTAATAATAAGAAGAAAGCGCGTATTAGCATGTTTATTCGCCTCGATAGAGAATATCTGTCCGGCGATTTTCAGCCCATGAAGATTCGCTATGCCCTGTTGAGCGAGGTTTTTCTTCACCCAGGCTAACCGCTTCAATCTGAGAATCTCTGGCGCCTGACAAGGTCATCATGTTTTTCACGCTGTCTGCACGGCGTTGACCTAATGCCAGATTGTATTCCCGGCTGCCGCGCTCATCCGTACTGCCTTGTAGCATTACTTTGGCGTCCGCGTTATCGCGCAAGAGTCGAGCATGAGCAATTACCAGTTCCCTGTATTCGCTTTTTACGGTATAGCTGTCAAAGTCATAAAATATGCTGCGTTTCGATAAAATACTATTGGGGTCTTGCAGTTGGCTAAAGTAGCCGGGTTTGCCGGAGCCTATATTGCTGCCTGATCCGCTGCCCGCGCTGGCAGATCGATCTTCGACATCGGTAGGTTGCGTTGTCTGACTAGCGCATGCTGATAACAAACTAATCATTAAAACACCCAATATTTTCTTCATTTATTGCTCCTTTTGATTAAAAAATAAACCCGTTTTATCTTAGCAGCGGTCCCCAAGCTGGTTCCCTGATATCACCGACCTGAATCGTTAATTGTTGCCTGGTTTGTCCATCTCTTGAAACTGCGGATAATATACCACGACCATTAATTTCCGTGGCATACAAGATTATTTTGCCGTTGGGGGCAAAACTTGGGGACTCGTCAAACTGGGAGCTGGTTAATATCTGCATCTGGCGTGAGCCAATGTCCTGCACTGCGATATTAAATTGATTGTTGTTCCGGGTGATAAAGGTAAAGCTTTTGCCATCCTGGCTAAAATCAGGACTGACGTTGTAGTTTCCTTCAAAGGTAAGGCGTTCGGCAGCACTGCTTTCTGTGCCGGTAACAGGCATGCGGTAGATCTGCGGGCTGCCACCTCTGTCAGAAGTAAATATAATAGACCGCCCATCAGGAGAGAAACTGGGTTCTGTATCGATGCCAGAGCTTCTGCTGAGTCTCTGCAGACCGCTGCCGTCGGCGTTAATCAGGAAAATCTGTGAACCGCCCTGTACGGTTAATACGACTGCCAGCTTTTTTCCATCGGGTGACCAGGCAGGCGCACTGTTACTGCCACTAAAGCTGGCGACTGCTTTACGCTCACGGGTTGCCAATGTCTGAACATAAACGATTGGTTTTTTATTCTCAAATGATACATAGGCTAACCGGCTGCCATCGGGTGACCAGGCTGGCGAAATGATTGGTTCTGTATATTCAATGATTGATTGGGAGTTATAACCATCCGAATCGGCTACCTGCAGGGAATATTTATTGCCTTGCTTCATGACATAAGCGATGCGGGTACTGAAGACGCCGATGTCACCTGTCAGGGTTTCGTAAATAATATCAGCGATGCGATGTGCGGTGGCACGTAACTGGGTCAAAGGAACGACTGTCGATAAGCCGGCTAATTGTTGTTTCTTTACAACATCCATCAGTCGAAACTGTATTTCGACTTGCCCGCCGGGCAGTATGATCATACTGCCGATGACCAATGCGCTGGCTCCCCGATTGGTCCAGTCGGCATAGACGATATCCGTAGGGGCATGGGGTGTCAGACCGGCTGGATCTACCAGTTTAAACAAACCACTGCGATGTAAATCAGCGCCGATTACTTCCGTAACGCTTTGTTGCAGCTTGTTTTCATCGGCAAAAGGGACAATCGCGATGGGTATACGTGATGCACCGCCGCCAAAAATTTCAATATTAAGTCCGGCATATGCGGACGTGCTGACTATCAATAGGATAAAAATCAATAGGTTACGAGTATTTTTGTGTAAATAAATTAACATAACGATTCAATATCCAGAAATCAATAAATTTTCTGCCGATTATAGCAATCATTCTAAATAATACACTGTAATATTCAAATTACGAAATTCATTAAATAAGGATGGATCGGGGGGTACCGGCAATGGTTTGGATAAAAAGATGGCCCGTTCTACAGCACTGTCAAAAGTTGCAAAACCACTGCTTTTCCGTAACTTGACATCCAGAATATCGCCGCCGGGTAATAGCGTGACAGTAAACTCAGTGACAGGATTGCCAGGTAAATCAGGCGGCATCACAATTCTACTCTTGATTTTTGTGAGAATCATCGCTTTATATTTCTCAACTTCGCTCATCATACGATTTTTTGCGGCAGCTTGCTGAGCCTCGCGTTGGGCTTGTGCTTCCCGCTGAGCTTTGATTTCTTGTTCCTGTTTTTGTCTGGCTGCTTTTTCATCCTGCAGCCGCTGTTTTTCTGCCTGTTCCTTTGCTTTTAGTTTTTCCTGCTCTTTTTTCTCCAATTCCTTCTTTTCCCGTTCCTTTTTTTTCTGTTCTTCCAGATCAGGTTTCTTATCTTTAACTGGTGGTTCCGGTTTCTGTTTGAGCGCTATTTCCGGTTTCTTGACAGGAGGCGGAGCGGCTACTTTCTGCGGCTCCGGTTTGGGTTCTTGTTTAGATTCTGGTTTCGGTGGTTCCGGTGTCGGCGCAGGTTTTGGTTCAATAGGTTTGGGGGGTGTCGTTTTGACAGGGGGTTGAGTCGGCTGTGGTAATTCCTGCCATAAGTCAACAACCATACCTGCGGGGGGTTGAGTTTTCCAGTTCAAACCAAAAATCATTAAGGCAATAAAAGCCAGATGCACCAGCAATGCCAGCGCACCAGCCAGAATCAAACCAGGTTCAGCATCGGATGAATTACGTAATGTGTTTAAACTCATTACAAATCGTTCATTTTTGTTGGGCGAGCAAACCAACTTTCTGCACTTGATGTTGTTGCAGAATGTCCATGACTTTCATAACCTCTTCGTAGCGTACATTCTTGTCCGCTGCTATGACCACGGGTTGGTCAGCATTCTGTGCCTGTTTTTGTTTGATGATTTCAATTAATTGAGCGCTGTCCACCTTTTGTTCGACCGTTGTTTTTGCGCGATCTCGTAGCATGAGACTGTTATCCGCCTTAATGATCACTTCGAGTGGTACCGCAGGAGTGGCCAGGGATTTACCAATCTGGGGTAGTTCAACTTGCCCGTGATTAATCATGGGTGCAGTAATCATGAAAATAATCAGTAACACCAACATCACATCAATATAAGGAACTACATTGATTTCATTCATCAATCGGCGTCGGTTACGGCGAGCCATATTAACCTCTCAGTTTGATTTACTCGGCTGCTCGCCGTTGCAATACATTGGATAATTCTTCCATGAAGCTTTCGAAACGTGTCGCTAATTGGTCGGTATCGCTGGCATAACGGTTATAGGCAACCACGGCAGGGATTGCGGCAAACAGACCCATGGCTGTTGCAATCAGAGCTTCAGCGATTCCTGGTGCGACATGGGCGATTGTTGCTTGGGCGACGCTGGATAAACTGCGGAAAGAATTCATGATTCCCCACACTGTGCCTAACAACCCGACATAAGGGCTTACGGAGCCAACGGTGGCCAGGAAAGATAAATGGGATTCCAGCTTGTCCATTTCGCGCTGATAAGTTGCGCGCATTGCTCTCCGCGTACTTTCCATGACGGCATCGATATCTGTGCCATGTGGGTGTTTGTTGAACTCACCAAAACCAGCCGCAAAAATACGTTCCATGCTGCCTGCCGGGTAACGGGAGCTGGTTGCGCGTTGGTAGAGCGCATTGAGATCGACGCCACGCCAGAAAGTATCTTCAAATTCATCAGTTTGTTTTATCGCATGACGAATAACAAACTGCTTGCGAAAAATAAACCACCAGGATAACAGTGAGATCAGCAGTAAAATAAGCATCACCAGTTGGACTGGCAGGCTGGCGCTGCTGATCAGATAAAAGAGTGATAAGTCTTGAGTTACTGTTGTATTCATTCAGGTTTTCCAATTTTTTCACGTAATGGTGCAGGTATGCTTACCGGCTTCAATGTTTCTGCACCGACACAAACCACATGAATCGTGGCGCTCACTAACTTAACATGGTCGCATAAGATTTCCTGATACAGGGAAATGCGGCTCCGGCCCACTTCAATTACCTTGACAGTCACATTGAGTAAATCATCCAGCACAGCCGGCTTAGAGTACTCAATTTCAAGTGAGCGGATCATGAAGATTGTTTTATGTGTACCAATTAATGAATTTGCATCAAATCCCAATTCCCTTAGCCACTCATAACGTGCGCGCTCCATGAAATTCAGATGTGTTGCATGATAGACGACGCCGCCTGTATCGGTGTCCTGATAATAAACGCGAACAGGCAATGAGAAGACTTTCTTTGTCATCATGGCAGTAGATTTTTTAATGATCGTTGATATTGGGTGCTTACTATTTCAGGCGATGGCGTCTATCTATTAACGTATTTAGATTTAACCCAATATTCTGTTAACTTCAAATTAATCAAGATGAGTGATGTTCTAAGATGAAGCCTTCATGCATACTGCAAAAGACTTATGCGTAATTTTGACATAAATTCCGGCTTGGTTTTATATAAATTTAGCAATGATGACCAGTGTTGTAGAAAAACAACTCTGAGCGAAGTATTCAATGCTATATCAGTGTTTCTGAGATGGATTGTTTTGCTTGGTTACCGATAACAGTAAACACTTGTTTTCTGCTGTTCCAATGAAAAATAAAATAGAGATCGAAGGGTGATCTGTTTAGTTCGAGGAAGTTGAGGTCTCTATATGAAAAGCCTTTTATACAAATATCTTTGTCAAGAAATTGAGTGCAACTCTGTATAGGAGTTTGATGCGGTTACAAAAACGACCGAAATTGACATAATTTTGAGACTGGGAAAAATATATCGGGGGCACTATGCGCATACCATAATGGTGACGATAGATTATCTATATCAGAAAGTTAGTGATGCTGATTTCAAAGAGTATGTCCAGTTTTCTTCATCCGAAGATAGTCAGTGGTTTTTTTAAGCAGCGACAAATGCGCTGCTTAAAGAATCTCAAGCTGGTGCGTTGCAGGTTGGCGACAGCATTACAGCGTTGAGCAAAGTTAAGAAACCGTATATTGGCACACTCGCACCTAAGGCAGTTGTGGCAAAGAATCAGAGTATCGCTTGAGTGCCCCGGCAAAAAAATACACTGATAGCGAGATCCAGACTTGATGCGCGCGAAT
>JBBTCY010000252.1:0-4331 GCA_038043005.1 Pseudomonadota bacterium | reverse complement strand
AGATAGGCGAATTTCCGAGCACCATCCAACGCAGCAGATCGCTTGTGTAGCCAATTATTCAGTGTTTCCTTAGATTGTAGTTCGCAGATAGGCGAGAACCTGCTCCGAACAGTTTTCCGCCAGGCAATCAAATTCCCTGGGCGGCTGATTGGTCATGCCGCGTAACCACGTCAACTGACGTTTTGCCAACTGGCGGGTCGCAGCAGTGCCCATATCATGCAATGCCGCCAGATCAATCGCATTATCCAGATAAAGACAAGTTTGACGATAACCGACGCACCGCATCGAAGGTGATTCAGTGGTAACCGTAAATTGCTGGCGAATCCGCTGAACCTCATCAATGAGTCCGGTAGCCAGCATGGCTTTGAAGCGATCGGCAATGCGCTGATGCAATACACTGCGGTCACGGGGTAGCAATGCAATGCGAATGATCCGGTAGGGAAGATCCGCTGCCTTGCTGGTTTTGAGTAACACAGACATGGGTTGTCGGGTGAGATAACACACTTCGAGAGCTCGCTGGATACGCTGGCTGTCAGTGGGCTTGATGCGTGCCGCGCTGTCTGGATCCAGTTCGTTGAGTTTCTGATGCAAGGCAGGCCATCCGACATCTTTAGCCATCGCTTCAATGGATAATCGAAAATCCTTATCGGCAGGCGGCAAAGCGGAAAGTCCTTCCTGCAACGCCCGGAAGTAAAGCATCGTGCCGCCACTGAGTATGGGGATTTTGCCACGCTGGCTGATATCGGTCATGGCGATGAGTGCGTCACTGCGGAATCTGGCCGCTGTGTAATGGTCATCCGGATCAATCAGATTGATCAGGTGATGCGGTATCTCAGCGAGCGTCTGCGGGTCCGGTTTGGCGGTGCCAATATCCATATGACGAAACACTTGGGCGGAATCAACACTGACGATTTCTGCGGGGAAGATTCTGGCGATATCCAGTGCAATCCGGCTTTTCCCGCTGGCAGTAGGGCCCATGAGAAAGATGGCCGGTGGGAGGTTGGCAGGGTTTGTCATAGTGGTCATCAGGCAGTATGGGTTTTAACGGCAAATAATGGATTCAGGATACAGCAGTGCTGCCTGTTTTAAGTCGAAAAAATCATTGGATAATCAGAAAAACTCAGCTAAAATTCGCTAACTTTAACTTCCAGCAGGGCTTCACCATTGAAAATTATTGCTTTGATATTATTTCTCGCCATATTATATAGCCTAGGGTCAGCATTGTATTTCATGTATAAAGATGGCGGAAATTCGACACGGATGGTCAAATCGCTGAGTGTTCGTATTGGGTTGTCAATCCTGCTGTTTGTCATCATGATGGTGTCGGCACGCTTGGATATGATGGCGGTAGATTAAGAAGAACGATTGGCTCAATGCCCATATCTGTTTTCTCAGCTGTCGGGTAGTTCACCAGAAATTCAATCATTTCCTGCGGTCTGATATCCCTTCGTATTCATCTCTCAATCGACAAATCGCACTATGAAATTAACCAAAAATGTGGTTATAGTCGGTGCGGGCGCAGCCGGAATGATGTGCGCGATTCAGGCGGGCAAACGAGGGCGTAAGGTATTGCTCGTGGATCATGCCAGGAAACTGGCAGAAAAAATTCGCATTTCCGGCGGGGGGCGGTGTAACTTTACCAATCGTCATGCCAGAGCCGATAATTTTCTTTCCGGCAATCCTCATTTTTGCCGTTCCGCCCTGGCGCGGTTTACACCCCAGGATTTTATTGCGCTGATTGAAGCCCATGGAATTCGCTACCATGAGAAAAAATCCGGGCAGTTGTTTTGTGATGACAGCGCGCAGCAGATTATTGATATGTTGCAACATGACTGTGCGGCGGCTGGTGTGGATTGGCAGATGCCGTCGCAGATTCAGAAGATAGAATATGTTCCGGCAGGTGGCGATACGCCGGGTACCGCGCAGAAATTCATACTGACGACCGAGCGCAATACAATCGAAACCGGTTCATTGGTGATTGCCACCGGCGGTCTATCCATTCCGCAGATCGGCGCCAGTGCATTCGGTTATCAGGTGGCCAATCAATTTGATATCCGCGTTACACCGCTGCGTCCCGCATTGGTTGGTTTGACGTTTACACCGGAAGATTTTGCTGAATTCAGGGATATTGCCGGCGTGGCGATTGAGGCGGAAGTCAGTTGCAATGGCGCTTCATTCCGTGAAAATGTATTGTTTACGCACCGTGGGTTAAGCGGCCCCGCCATTTTGCAGATTTCTTCGTATTGGCAACCGGGAAGATTGATTCATATCAATCTGCTGCCGCAGCAGGATGTACGATTGATTTTTTCAGCGCATCGGCACAGTGCCACATTATTGTCCAACCTGTTGACGCATCAGTTACCGAAACGGCTTGTGCAGGCGTGGTGTACAGCAACACTCACCCAGTTGTCCCTGACTGTAAAACCCATGGATCAATATCGGGACAGCGAATTGCGCCAGATTGCCGATATGCTTCACGACTGGCCGCTTACCCCAAGCGGAACTGCCGGGTATAAAAAAGCGGAAGTGACACTGGGGGGCGTTGATACGCATGAATTATCGTCCAAAACCATGGAATCCAGACGCATCCCAGGACTTTATTTTATTGGCGAAGTGGTGGATGTGACCGGGCACCTTGGCGGGTTTAATTTTCAATGGGCCTGGTCGTCTGGCTATGCGGCAGGGCAGGCTGTTTAACAGCCTGTTAACTCGTTCAGTCTCAAAGATCCAGCTACACTCTGCAATCTCAGAATTTTTCGCCAGACAGATTGCGTCAAAAACAACTGTTACAGCACATACCGCGCCAGATCTTCGCTTTGCGATAAATCCTTGAGGCGCGTATCAACGTATGCCGCATCAATCACAATGGTTTCTCCGCTGTGTTTGGGCGCATTGTAGGATACATCTTCCAGTAGTTTTTCCATGACAGTGTGCAAGCGGCGCGCGCCGATATTTTCCGTTTTGCTGTTAACGGAGAAGGCGATTTCAGCCAGACGTTTGATGGCATCACTGGAAAATTGAAGCTGTATGCCTTCCGTTGCCAGCAGCGCTTCATACTGGCGAGTGAGGCAGGCGTCGGTGTTGGTCAGGATCTGCTCAAAATCGCTGACGCTCAGGCTGGTCAACTCGACGCGAATGGGAAAGCGTCCCTGCAGTTCCGGAATCAGATCAGAGGGCTTGGACATATGAAATGCACCGCTGGCAACGAACAGGATGTGATCGGTCTTGATCATGCCGTATTTGGTGGAAACAGTGGTGCCTTCAACCAGCGGCAGCAAATCGCGCTGTACACCCTGACGCGACACATCACCGCCGGTATTGCCGGACCGGCTGGCGATCTTGTCTATTTCATCCAGAAAAACGATGCCATTCTGCTCGACATTCTGTATGGCAGCCAGTTTCAATTCTTCATCATTGACCAGTTTTGAGGCTTCTTCCTCGAGGAGAATTTTTCTTGCTTCGCGGATCGTTAATTTGCGGGTTTTCTTTTTATCGCCCGTCATATTCTGAAATATGCCCTGAATCTGGGAGGTCATATCTTCCATGCCAGGCGGCGCAAAAATTTCCATGCTGGCGCGCGGCGCCGCCAGTTCGATGTCGATTTCCTTGTCGTCCAATTCACCTTCCCGCAATTTCTTGCGGAATTTCTGCCGGGTTGTATTATTGCGATCGTCAGTATTCAGATGGGAATCGAAATCTCGCGCAGTCGGTAATAATGCATCCAGAATACGGTCTTCTGTGCGGTCTTCTGCGAGCGGTTGTTTCTTGCGAGTTTCTCTTTCCCGGGATTCCTTAATGGCGGTTTCCGCCAGATCGCGAATGATCGAATCCACATCGCGTCCGACATATCCAACTTCGGTAAATTTGGTGGCTTCAATTTTGATGAAAGGAGCATCAGCCAGCTTTGCCAGACGACGCGCAATCTCGGTTTTGCCAACACCGGTTGGGCCGATCATCAGAATATTCTTGGGCGTGATTTCCTGGCGCAATGGATCGGCGACCTGCTGTCTGCGCCAGCGGTTTCTCAGTGCGATCGCGACAGCACGTTTGGCTGAATCCTGTCCGATGATATGTTTGTCCAGCTCGTGGACAATTTCCTGCGGAGTCATGTGCGACATAATTTTAAATTCTGTGATAAGTGTAGTGTAAACAGGGTTTCTCAGTGACAGATTCAGGTTAATTGGTCGGTTGATATCTGTAAGAGCAAAAGTTTGTAGTATGAATTACTGCATAATGCGTTAGTCAATGGTCTCGATGACATGATCCTGATTGGTATAAATGAAGATGCCACCCTGATTATTACCGGTGCCGGGGATGTGATTGAACCTGAA
>JBBTCY010000251.1:0-6993 GCA_038043005.1 Pseudomonadota bacterium | reverse complement strand
ATCGTCGACTGGATGCCAGTTATCGTGAAAATTTCAAACGTTTTGTTGAGGAAGCAAAATATTATGATATTTTTCTGATCTCTACTAAAGGCGATGTCGTCTATACGCAAGCGCATGAATCTGATTTTGCAACTAACTTACTCACAGGCCCCTATCGCGATACAGGACTCGGTAAAGTCACTCGCTATGCATTGGATAATTTAAAAAGCAGTATCTCTGACTTTGAACGATATGCGCCATCCAAGGGTGCAATCGCTGCATTCGTTGCGACTCCAGTAATAATAAACGGAGAGATTAAAGGTATATTAGCGCTGCAAATCTATAGTGAGCGTGTATTTGCAGTGATAGCGAATAATGTTGGGCTTAGCGAGAGTGGTGAAACGGTTGTGGCACGTCTTGAAGATGATCACTCTGCTTTGGTAATGGCTCCGCTAAAGTACGATTCTGATGCTGCATTAAAACGCAGAATTCCGCTCAATACACCTTCCGCCGAATCCATGCAGAAAGCCCTGAGTGGTGATTCTGGTGGTGCGCTAACCTTAGATTATCGTAACAAGGAAGTTGTGGCCGCATGGCGCTACTTGCCGCTCATGAAATGGGGCATCGTGGTGCATATTGATGCCGATGAAGCATTTGCCTCTGTAAACAAACTGCATTATGTCGGCTTAATGATCCTGGTTCTGACATTACTTGCCGCCCTATTGGGCGCCATTCTGTTTAATCGTCGTGTTGTAGATCCTTTAAAACATCTGAATCGAAGCGCTTTGGAAATCTCGGCAGGTAATTTACATCAACGTGTTGCGATTGAAGGCTGGGATGAAATGAGGCAATTGGCGAATACCTTCAACACTATGGTGGAGCGGTTGAATGCCAGCGATCAGGAGCGCAACAAGGCAGAGGAAAATCTGCTTCAACTCAATCAGGAACTGGAAAATAAAGTAGCAACACGCACCGCCGATTTGCAACGTGCGAACGTGTCTTTGGCCATTAAAGAAGAAGAAATGCGCTCTGTCGTTGAGCATATGGTGGATTGCGTGGTGACTACGGATGAGAAAGGCGTGATTCTTTCCACCAATCCGGTGATGGAAAAACTATTCGGCTATACTCATGATGAAATGATCGGACAAAATGTGTCCATCATTGTGCCCGAACCGGATCGTAGTAAGCATGATAGTTATATGGAAAATTATTGTCGTACCGGGCATGGTCAGGAATATGTCGGGCGTCCTTATTTGCCAGGTTCGCACGGTATTGGGCTTGGTCGTGAAGTTGAAGGCATCCGTAAGGATGGCGAGCGCATTGAACTTTATCTGGCAGTCAGTGAATATTTTGTGGGGGGAAAACGACATTTTACTGGTGTGATGCGTGATATTCGTGAGCATGCACGCATGATGAAAGACTTAAAGCAAGCCAGAATTGATGCTGAACAGGCAAGCAGAGCCAAATCTGCTTTTCTTGCCGCCATGAGTCACGAGATTCGCACTCCCATGAATGGTGTGATTGGCATGATTGATGTGCTGCGGCAAACCAGTTTAAGCGGCTATCAAATGGAAATGGCTAATTTGATAAGGGATTCTGCTTATGCCCTGCTTTCTATTATTGAAGACATACTTGATTTTTCTAAAATTGAAGCGGGCAAGCTGGAAATAGAAAAGATTCCTATGCGCTTGGCCAGTGTTGTGGAAAACGCTTGCGGCATGCTGGCACACCTGGCGCTCACAAAGGGAGTGGAATTGACTTTGTTTATTGATCCTTTAATTCCAGAAAATGTATTGGGAGATCCACTACGTCTTCGTCAGGTACTCGTTAATATTATCAATAATGCAATCAAGTTTTCCAGTAAACCCGGGAGATCGGGTAAGGTTTCAGTGAGAGTATTACTGACCGAATCGAATCCAGATCAGGTATTGATTACATTCCAGATCATCGATAATGGTATCGGTATGGATAAAGAGACGCAGGAAAAACTCTTTAAATCCTTCTCACAAGGCGATCCCTCAACAACACGACGCTTTGGAGGAACCGGACTCGGATTGGCTATTTCCCATCATCTGGCAGAATTGATGGATGCTGAAATCACGGTACAGAGTGAGCTTCAGCAAGGCTCTACTTTCATCATACAGATGCCATTTAAACCGTTACCGGCAACACCCGACACCACTGGCCGGACAGATGATCTCAGCGGCTTGTCCTGCCTGATTCTAGGCGACCAGGATAGTCTGGCGGACGATCTGGTGCTTTACCTGAAAAGTGCCGGTGCGACGACTGAGCAAGTTCCTGATCTGGATACAGCCTGCCGACGTATTCAAAACCTTGCTCCGGGTTTATGGCTGATGGTTATTGATATGGGACAACAGACAGCTCCCATTGAAGCATTACGGACTGCATTCGGCAGGCGCTCCGATACACTGAGAAGTACGGCAAAGATTGATAAATCGGGAGATCAGCAATCCGACGTTGAGCCCCGTTTTATCATCATCAAACGCGGCCGCCGCCGACAAGCGCGTATTGAAGATATTGATATCGTCACATTGGACGGGGATGTGATGTACCGTCAATCGCTGCTTCGGGCAATGGCCATCTCTGCCGGAAGAGTAGAAGCCGGTGAGGAGAAAACACCATTGATTGATTCACTCAGGTCTGCGCCGGTGGCAATGTCACGGGAAGAAGCCTTACGGCAAGGCAAACTCATATTGGTTGCCGAAGACAACGATATCAACCAAAAAGTAATCCGGCAGCAACTCAATCTACTCGGTTATGCTGCCGATATCGCCAGCGATGGACGTGAAGCATTAAAGCGTTTGCAGACCTGTGATTATGCATTGTTACTGACAGACCTGCATATGCCTGAAATGGATGGCTTTGAATTAACAAGAAATATTCGCAGCATTACGACAGGTAAAAAGAATATTCCCATTGTTGCACTGACAGCCAATGCGCTTAAAGGTGAAAGAGAGCATTGTATTAATGCCGGTATGGATGACTATCTGAGTAAACCGGTACAACTTGAGGATTTGCGGTTAGCCATCGAAAAATATCTGTCAATCCATAAGCCTGCATCAGAAACTGAAAAACTATCGGACATAGCTACCCAGTCTGCCCAACCTGTCAAATCTACTCCTGAAACAAATACCCCATTGATACCGGTGAATGTGCATATTCTTGAACAATTAGTAGGCAATGATCCGGCGATGATCAAAGAAATGCTACAGGATTTTCGCACCAGTGCAGCCAAAACAACCGCAGAACTCCACGCAGCTTATCAGGCAGGACAGTTGACAACCGTTGGCTCGCTTGCACATAAACTCAAATCATCGGCCCGATCGGTTGGCGCCTTGGCATTAGGTGAACGGTGTGCGGAAATAGAACAGGCTGGCAAAAAAAATGATGCGACCGCTTTGGCTGCATTATTCCCGCTTTTTGATGCGGAATTTATTACGGTTGAGGCCTACCTTGGTGCATTGTATGACAAAAAGGGTTAAGGAAAAGTACTGAGGGTAAATGAGCTGCCAGGAACTTTCAACAACGATAGCAATAAATACACTACCCTGCAGAATCCGGGATTAATCCATTATGGATCCTGTTTTGCCATTCTGCCAGCCATCCGGAAAAATCGGCAGCGCGAAGCGGTCTTGAAATAAAATAACCTTGTGCTAAATCGCAGCCAGTCTGACGTAGCAGCTCCCAGTCGTCCTGATCTTCAACGCCTTCCGCCACAACTTCCATATCCAGTTGCTTTGCCATGGACAAGCTGGCATCGTATATTGCCCGCAAAGTGTCGTCAGCCCAGGCACGGTGAACAAATCCCTGGTCAATCTTGAGTTCGTCAAAGGGAATATCCCGCAATTGGGCCAATGATGAATGCCCTGTACCAAAATCATCGATGGACAAATGAAATCTCTTGAGACGTAATCGCGTCAGAATCTCGAGCGGAATGCGTGTATCAGCCCCCATCAATTGGCTCTCCGTTACTTCCAGTACGATATTTTTTGGTGACAAGCCTGCTTCAGTGACCAGATTCACGACGAGATCCTGAAAATCCAATGATGCCAGATTATCCATGGAGACATTTATAGCAACTCGCAGCATTAATCCACTCTGATGCCATAGTTTTGTCTGAGTCAGGGCATCGACAAGGACAAAGCGGGTCAGATCATTAATCAGGTTATTTTCTTCCGCGACGCCGATAAACCGGTCAGGCAATATTATTCCATCCGTTGGATGATGCCAGCGCACCAGTGTTTCAACGCCGATAACTTCACCGGTCGCCACGGATACTTTCGGCTGGTAATAGTTGATTAATTCATGATTGGCAATGGCCGACCGCATGTCTGCCGCGCTATAAATCTTTTTATTGGATTGTAGCTGCCCCGTTAATGAATGCGGTTCCCATTTTTTTATGATTTCAAATAATTTATCAGGATCAACCGGCTTATGCAGATAACCCAGCATCGGTATCTTATGCGCATGAACCAGTTTCTCGGCAGTTTTTAACATGCGCTCATCTTCACCACTGACCAGCACAAGATCACCGTGAAATTTCCGATCAACCAGATAGCGTACAAACTCAATCCCATCCATATTGGGCATATTGAGATCAAGCAGAATCAAATCAGGGCAGGTGGCGGCATGATCGATTTCCTTGAGCGCATCCAGACCATTGTCACAGGAGCTTACGGCGGTATAACCCTGCCTGGCAAGCATCCGGGTCAGAAGCTTAAGCATAAAGGGATCATCATCAAGTATCAGAATCTTTATATTGGATACACTCTGCATGACTTACTTTTTTCTTTGAATAGCCGGATGGAAATACGATAACTCTCTCGATGTACGATGACTCTCTTTTTGCATCATTATCATACACTGTGTTGCCAATCCGTTTTACATTTTTGATACGCTCGACCGGTATCCGAATCTGCAAACCATGCGCGTATTGGAGCAAACAATCTATAATAGACACCACTCATCGGATCTTGAGAACACAGACAAACACCCTTACCTATTTAAAGGAGCTAAAGACCATGGATCAAAATACCATTTCCTGCGAACTGCATGACTTTGTTGAAGTAGCCTGCATGTACGGCTATCAGCTGAAACTTATCTTAAAAAACAATCAAGTCATTGAGGGCAAAGCGATTGATATCGTCAATTCAGCTGACAAGCGGGAATGTCTGGTCATTGATACGGGCGAAAAACAGCTGATTGAATTAGCCCTGCTCTCTAAAATGCAGGTTATTACGCCCAATGCCAGGTTCAGTGAAGTCATTTTCTAGTCTTCCAGCAACACTGCAAATAAATCATATCCATTGATAATCATCTGTTATCAACATTAAGCATTGAACAGCTCACTCACGCAACCATGTCTTCACTTGCAACCCTCTTGACAGCGTGGCAGAAGAACCATGGCCGCCATGATCTTCCCTGGCAGGGAACACACGACCCCTACGCCATCTGGTTATCCGAGATTATGCTGCAACAGACACAGGTGATAACTGTCATTCCTTACTACATGCGCTTCATGCGGCATTTTCCCACTATCCACAGTCTGGCACAGGCATCTCTGGATGCTGTATTGTCGCTCTGGAGCGGACTGGGTTATTATTCACGCGCCCGACACCTTCACCAGGCGGCCAGAATCATCATGCAGGATTATCAGGGTCAATTTCCGGAGACCCGTGAGCTGATCCAGCAATTACCGGGGATTGGCCGTTCGACTGCAGCTGCTATTTCGGTTTTTGCCTATGGGCAGCGGGAGGCAATTCTCGATGGTAACGTCAAACGTATCCTTGCCCGTTACTTTGGCATTACGGGCTACCTGAATGACAGTAACATGCAGAAGCAACTCTGGCAGAGAGCGGAAGCGCTGTTACCGCAACAGGATACCGAAGGCCACATCAGAGTCTATACCCAGGCATTGATGGACCTCGGTGCAACCGTCTGCACACGCCAGAAACCGTGCTGTACAGTTTGTCCGCTCCAGCAGGATTGTATTGCTTTCAGAACTGATCAGATCCAACAACTGCCCGCAGTAAAACCACGCAAACCGTTACCGGAAAAGGAAGCTATCTTTTTAATGCTCATGCAGCACCACGCAGTGCTATTGGAAAAAAGGCCGACTGATGGGATCTGGGGTGAATTATGGAGCTTCCCGGAAATTCAGCTCAATACGAATGTTGAAGATTACTGCAAGCAGCAGTTTGGCATAACCACACAACTCCTGATCAAATTGCCTCCGCTGGATCACTTGTTCACGCACTTCAAGCTACGCATTCATCCTCAGATACTGTCAGTAATTTCAGGTTCAGCAACATACCCTAGTCCGCATATCTGGACAGAACCATCTGCCGCACTGGCATTGGCCATTCCAGCACCGGTTCGGAAACTGCTTGAACAGAATTTTCTATGCGGGGACCTCCCATTCATATAAACAAACAGCTCAAAAGGAACGATGGATAACATACTGGAGTGGAGAAATCAGACACGTAAGCGGTTAATCGCGGAACGAGAGGCGGTACCGGAAACCATCCATCAACAATGGAGCACGGCAATCTCCACAGCACTGATACAAGGATTTCCCTGCCTGAAGTCAATGAAAATCGGATTATATTGGCCATTCCGGGGAGAATACGACCCCAGGCTGGTCGCACAGCAATTCAGGCAGCAGGACGCAACACTGGCATTGCCGGAAGTAATCAATAAACACGCTCCGCTATGTTTTCGTGAATGGTGGCCGGATGTGCCCATGAAAAATGGCGCCTATGACATCCCAATTCCTGTTGACACGCGGAATGTCACGGTTGATGCCTTCATTATTCCGATGGTTGGATTTGATCAGCAAGGCTATCGACTGGGGTATGGCAGCGGCTTTTTTGACCGTACTCTCGCAACCTATCAAACCCGGCCGTTAACAATCGGTGTGGCATTCGAGCTACAACGCCTGGAAAATATTCACCCTCAATCACACGATATTGCCATGCAATACATTGTGACGGA
>JBBTCY010000250.1:0-4545 GCA_038043005.1 Pseudomonadota bacterium | reverse complement strand
CAATTTCAACGGCTTCTTTTGTTGGGATCTGACGAATGACTTCTTCAGTTTGTGCATCCATTACTTTAATAATCGTTTTTCCAGTGTCTTCATCTACTGAGAAACGCAAATTCTGTGCCAGATTATCTACCGCTCCTTGAATTTTCTGAACAGCTTGCTTAATCTGATCTTCTGATTCTTTAGATCCGATTGTTGAAACAAATGACGGAGCTATACCTGCATTAGGTGTAGATACTTTTTGGGTACTTGATATTGTTGCCGAAGGCAATGGAAGCACCCCTGTTTTAGTTAATTGATTGATGCTCATTATGTGACTCCTTAAAGTCGGGATAAACGCGGAACCAATTTACATAAGTTCCGCGCATATCATCTGCTTTATTTACTGTGCTGTATCATTTGTTACGGATTGCTTAACGTAACAGCGAGAGCACATTATTGGGCAACGAATTTGCCTGCGCAAGAATCGCAACACCAGCTTGTTGTAGAATCTGACCACGCGTCATTGCAGCAGTTTCTGCGGCAAAGTCTGCATCTTTAATACGACTACGAGAAGCTGAAAGATTCTCTGATGTAGTTTGCAGATTCGCGATGGTTGAACTAAAACGATTCTGAACCGCACCCAAGTCACCTCGTGAGCTGTTAATGGAAGCTAGAGCTGCATCCAGAGTAGCAATCGCTGTTTGTGCGCCCGCTGCAGTTGCAATATTGGTTGTGGCAACAGAGTTGAACGCGCTGGCTGTGCTAGTAAAAGCATCCGCATTTGAGTTTCCGGCAACAACTCGTCCCTGGGAACTGGCTATTTGAACTGTACCGGTTATCGTGGTCGAGTCAGTTGCTGCACCACCTGTTAGCGTTCTTGTGACCGCACCAGCAACGATGTCGGCTGTTTTTGTTGCGCCTGAATTGTTGAAATCCACCACGGTGATGTCTCGGCCATCCGTAGTACTCAGAGTGATAACTGATTTATTGCTGGTTGATGCAAAGGAAGCGGTTACACCCGTCAAGGATTGAGCACCATTAATAGCTGCAGCCAAGGCACTTAAATCACTTTGATCAGATACGATCGCAGAGACTGAATTACCATTTAACGTCATGGAAATAGTACCTGGTGAGGCTATATTGCCCAGTGTGGCACTATTGGTGGCTGTTGCAGTGATGCCGATATTAGAACCTGCTGTATTAATAGCGGCAGCAATGGTTTTTGCGTCAGCACCAACGGCATAAGCAATACTTCCTGTGGCACCTTTGTTGTTGGTAAGTACCAGGTTTGCTTCAACAGTTACACCGTTAGCGGCCAAAGCAGCAGCGGCAGCTGTCGCAGTGTTCATGGCCGTTCCATCAGTTGTCAGGATATTGCTGCCCAGTGCGGTTGCACGAGCATCTGCAATGGACGAAATATCGATGGTTTGGTTGGCATTGGCGCCGACCTGAAAGCTCTGGTTAAGAAAAGAGCCATCCAACAGATTCAAACCGTTAAACTGGGTTTGGCTGGCCACACGCGATACTTCAGCAGTTAATTGCGCAGCTTCGGCCTGCAATGATGCACGGTCACCAGCGCTGTTAGTTGCATTGGCTGATTGTACCGCCAGTTCACGAATACGCTGCAAGTTATTGCCAATTTCGCCCAATGCGCCTTCAGCAGTTTGTGACAATGAGATACCATCATTAGCATTCCGGATAGCTTGATTTAATCCGCGGATTTGCGAAGTCATCCGCTCAGAAATTGCCAAACCTGCTGCATCATCTTTGGCGCTGTTGATGCGCAGACCTGATGATAACCGCTCTAACGCCGTGTTCAGGTTTGATTGTGATGTGTTTAAGTTACGTTGTGCATTTAAAGATGGAATATTGGAGTTAATAATTTGTGGCATTTGGGTTCTCCTTAAGAACTATTAAATTGGCATTATTGCCATAATTACGCTGGCCTTTCCCTGCAATCCAGGAGGGGTTTTAACCACCGTTGAGTTTTGTTATCGGACAGGTTTTTATAAAGTTTAGAAATTATTTTTCATGATTTATGCTTAAATAGTTGGTTCATATCATTTATTGCCGGAATAAAAGCTTTTTCTTGCACAAAATAATCTTGTAGAATGCAACTATCTTCGGACAGTTAATTCAGACAGTTAAATCGGCATCACTATGTGAAGAGTTGAGATGGATAGTGAAAAGAAACTAAGCATATTAATGGTTGAAAATTCTGCCGAGGACGCGGAACAGATTTGTAATACCCTCAGGGAGGGCGGATTGTGGCTGGATTATCAGCGCGTTGCATCTCTGGATGCGCTGCGTGACGCGCTGCTGGCTGAATGCTGGGATATTGTCCTGTCCGATTACAGCTTGCCGGAGTTTGGTATTCAGGATGTATTGCAGGTGTTGTCAGACCAAGGTTTAACCACACCGGCCATTGTGGTGTCCACCCATATGAATGAGAATGCAGCCGCATCGATCATGGCATTGGGTGTCTGTGATTTTGTGATGAAGGCGAATATGGCCAGGCTCATTCCTGCCATACGGCGCAGCCTGCACGACATTGAGAATTGCCGGCGCATCGCCGAGGCACAATCCGCTTTGCAAAAAAGTGAAGCACTTTTTCAGGCGATCACATCCAATCTGCCCGGTGTTGTTTTTCAGTTTCTGTTGGAACCCACTCATCAAATGAGCTTTCCATACGTCAGTGATGCGTCTGAAACGCTGCTGGGTATTTCTCCCCAGACGTTGATGGACAGCCCGGAACTGTTTCCGGCATTGATCCTGTCGGATGATAAAGAATCATACGACCAATTGATGATGACTTCCGCTGAGCAATTATCAACCTGGAACTGGGAAGGTTGCATCCAGGTGAAAGGGGACAGCGATATCAAGTGGGTCAGTCTGCGCGCAACACCCCGGAAGATACCGGATGGCGCGACGCTATGGGACGGCATCATGATCAATATCACGCGCAATAAGCTGGCGGAACACGAGATTGCGCATTCCCGCGAACAACTGGCCGAGCTGTCATCTTACCTGCAGAAAGCCAAGGAGCATGAGCGCGCTCGTATTGCCCGTGAAATTCATGATGATATCGGGGGGACATTAACGGCAATCAAGTGTGAATTATTGCCCTGCATTGATGCGGCAACGCCCCGCACACAAGCTTTTTTTCAAAAGAAAGCCGCTTCCATTGAATCACTGGTCGATCGCGTAATCGATAGTACGCGTCGGATTTCTCTGGACTTACGCCCTGGCATTCTTGATTGCGGCATTGTGGCGGCTGTTCAGTGGCAGGCCAAGGAATTCAGCAATCGCACCAGCATATCATGCAGGGTTTCCTGTGAAAACGATGAGATAATGCTGGATTCGGATCTGTCGGTTGCCATTTTTCGCGTTTTCCAGGAAACCCTGACAAACATTGCCAAACATGCTGATGCATCCCGTATCCAGGTAAAACTGGAGGAGCTGGATGGACTGGTTCTTCTGGAAGTGTTGGATAATGGTCGCGGTATTACCAGTCTGGATATGGGAAAACAGGATTCTTTCGGTATCCGGGGAATGCGGGAACGCTGTATGCAGCTGAAAGGAAGCTTCCATATTTCCGGTAATCCGGAGAAAGGAACGAAAGTGACCATTCTTATCCCGACAGGGGATCTGGAGCAGCAAATGGTTAATTATTAGCTTGACCAGTGTGACGGGGAAAAAAGTGTAGTCTATGTATGATAATGAAGAGAAAATCTCACTGTGTTGAATAGCCGGAGCCTTCTATGATCAATGTGATGATTGCTGACGATCATGCAATTGTTCGTCAGGGCTTGAAGCAGATACTCAGTGAAACGGATGATATCAAGGTGACGGGTGAGGCGGAAACCGGATTCCAGGCAGTGAAAATTGCACGACAGAACGACTTCGATGTCATGCTGCTCGATATCTCGTTACCTGACCGGAATGGCATTGAAATTTTAAAGCAGATCAAGAAAGACAAGCCTGATCTCGCAGTTCTGATGCTCAGCATGCATAACGAACACGAATTTGCAATCCGTGCATTAAAGGCAGGCGCGGCAGGCTATCTGAATAAACAAAGTGCACCAGCCCAGCTCGTGGTTGCGATTCGTCAAGTTTCAAATGGAGATAAATACGTCAGCCCAGCGGTCGCACAGGAGCTCGCGAATACGATTAATTCCGATACGGACCAACCGCTCTACAATATTCTGTCGGATCGTGAATTCCAGACACTGTGCCTGATCGCTGCGGGAAAAACACTGTCGGATATTTCAACAGAGATGTTTCTGAGTCCAAAGACCGTCAGTGTTTATCGTGCACGGGTATTGGAAAAACTTAAATTAACAAATAATTCTGAATTAATCCGTTATGCCATAAAAAATAAATTAGTGGATTAATTCGCCTTCTTATTAAACAGTTAGCTTCATAATATCAGGAATGCTGGCTTCTCCTGATTACTGCAGATTAAATTTTGCGTTGCGCTTGTCGTTATTTTGAAACTATCACTTCTGCACATACCCTATATAGATTCTGAATAATTTCCATGAGCCTAGATAAAAATTCTAATCC
>JBBTCY010000249.1:0-13100 GCA_038043005.1 Pseudomonadota bacterium | reverse complement strand
TGGCCATGTTAATGTACTCCAAATCAAATAGTCTGAGCTATTATTATCGACATGTAACAGTCATACTATTGATGGCTTTGTCCATGACATGGAGTTGTTTTGTTCTTGCACAGAAACAGGATGTTGATACTAAAAATTTAAGTACGACTCCTGCTCCACAAGTGAGATGGCAGGATAAGTACCCATGGCTGGAAAGTTTGCGCATACATGGATTTGCAAGTCAGGCTTATATTGCAACATCCGCAAATGATGTTTTTGGGAATACAGATAATGGTGGAAGATTCGGCCTTACGGAGTTGGGGTTGAATGCATCACTGCAGCCGCTACCCCGGTTGCAGGTATCTGCACAAATGCTGTCACGCCGTGCGGGTGAGGGAAACTCTGGAATGCCCAGGCTGGATTTTTGATTTGTCGATTACCGGATATATTCTCATGAGGCGAACCAATTTGGCATACGGGTGGGCCGGTTAAAAAATCCGTTTGGTTTTTATAATGACACGCGTGATGTGGCCTTTACAAGGCCCAGTATTCTGCTGCCTCAGTCGATCTACTTCGATAGAACGCGTAATCTCGCTCTTTCTGCCGATTCTGTACAGATATATGGTGAAACTTCTCATGCTACGATGGGAAGCGCTTCTTTCCAATTTGGTGTAATCAGACCCATAGTCGGCGATCTGGATACCAAGCGTGCTTTGGTCGGTCGTGCATCGGGTGATCTGGCGCCGGATGTATCCTATATTGGACGTGGGATGTACGAAAGCAATGATAAGCGATTTCGTCTTGCACTGAGCGGAATATTGTTAAATGTAAATTATAATCCGGCGACAGTAGATGCACTATCTTCGGGCGCAATTCATTTCGCGCCTATTTTTATCTCTGCGCAATATAATACGGAGAAATGGACTTTCACGTCTGAATACGCTATCCGTAAATTTCAGTTTACAGATTTCCATAATGCAACACTGGATAATCAAGATGCCATTGGTGAAAGTTATTACTTTCAAGGTGCTTACCGATTCCATCCAAAATGGGAAGCGGTATTGCGCTATGACGCCCTATATTCCAATAGAAAAGACCGGGATGGCAGCGATTATTTTAGCTCTCAGGTGTTGAATCCTGGACACAGGCCAGCGCATTCTCGATTTGCCAAGGATATAACAGTAGGTTTGCGCTGGAACATTACACCAGAGTTGATGTTACGGGCTGAGTATCATCGAATCAATGGTACCGCCTGGCTTTCCGGACTGGATAATCCGGTTCCTGCACAAACGGAGCAGCATTGGAATCTATTTAGTACCCAGTTATCTTATCGCTTCTAATCAAAATATCAGGTAG
Organism: Pseudomonadota bacterium; assembly: GCA_038043005.1. GTDB lineage: Bacteria > Pseudomonadota > Gammaproteobacteria > Burkholderiales > Nitrosomonadaceae > Nitrosomonas. The sequence continues at coordinate 11,765 of JBBTCY010000249.1, read as the reverse complement.
TAATAGTATTACAGAGGCTATTATTAAAAATAATATTACCCTAAAAACCAGAGATTCTTCTCCTAAACCCAAGGAGCGGAAGTTTCTCAGTTTCAAGTGGAAAATCACATGGCTGAGCAGTTTGATATTGCTGGCTGTTGTGCTGGCGTTTTGTATGGTCAGTTATTTAGGTTTGATGGCCAATTTTGATAATCAGCGCGATGTGGAATACAGCCGATATCAAAGAGAAATCGATAGCTTGATCAAGAATACATCACAGAAGATGCGTCATATGGCAGACACCATTCCATTTCTGGACGAGATGGCAGCAGTGCTGCAAACAAGCGACAGCAAGAAAATCAGCGATGTATTTGAACACCACTGGGCATTGCTGCAATTCCATAATGGTGTTGAGTTTGTTCGCTTCTATGATCAATCGAGTCAACTGATTGCGAAATGGGGTAGCTTTGAGCCAGGCAGCGATACGGATGAGATCATGCTGAATTGGGTCAATGGCGTCAATCAGCTTGAGCAGCCGATCAGTTCATTACTCTGTCGAGAAAGCTGTATGCAATATACCATTTCTCCTTTGCTGGTAGAGAGCCAGAAGGTGGGAGTGGTTGTGATCGGCATTTCTCTGGCGGATGTATTCCTGGCATTCAAACAGGTTGCCGGTGCTGATATTGGCCTGTTCCTGAATAATCAGGATAGTTTCTTAACACACAGTGATTTTCAGATTCCCCAATGGAAGATCCGGATTACAGCGCTGACAGATAGAGAAAGGAATCATGAAGTTCTGAGTCGGGCTGCTCAGGAATACCCTAATATCAACACACTACGAAATGGTATTCAGATCGGCTGGAATGATCTCCATCAACAAATAAAGTTATTTCCGCTGGTCAGTTCGGTCGATACTGAGAAAGCCTATCTGGTGGTGATTGCGGACGTGACTGCGGCAGTTGATAATATTTATCAGTCGATCTGGAAAATTGCATTGATTGGTTTTCTTGGGCTTGCTTTCTCTGAAATCCTGCTATTTATTATCCTCAACAGATTGCTATCACGGCTGAAAGATGTGGCTTTCACGCTCCCGATGCTGGCCAGCGGGCACTTTGAGGATTTCAGAGCCTCGCTCTCTTCAGCTGAATTAAGGCAACAGTTCAGAGATGAAATCGACATGCTTTATGAAGCGGCTGTGTCGTTGTCATTGCAACTCGAGCGGCTTGAGAATCAAGTATTTTCCCGTACAAAGCTGCTGATCAAACAAAAAGATGAGTTGAGCAAAGAAAGAGATTTTGTTGCAAATTTGCTGGATACCGCTCAGGTCATCGTACTGACGCAGAATTCAAGAGGGCAAATCATTTCACTGAATGCCTATGGGGAAATGTTGACTCGCTATACTGAGAAAGATTTACAGGGGCGATCTTTTCTGGAAAACCTGATTTCAGAGTATGGTGCGCAGGATCTGCGTATCCGCCTGGAAGAAATTCATCACGGTATACGAGACCAGCTCCGGCATGAGGCCATTACGCATTGCAAGGATGGCTCAACCCGGCATGTTGCGTGGTTGCATTCCCGGCTGACCTGGGATTCCAATGATGATCCATCAATACTGTCAGTCGGTCTGGATGTGACCGAATATAAACGGGTGGAAGGTCATCTGGCATGGCTGGCTGATCATGATCCATTAACCAATTTGTTTAATCGGCGTCGATTCAGTGAGGAACTGGAACAGGTATTAAGCTGGTCGGATCGGTATCAGCATCCGGGTGCCCTGCTATTTTTTGATCTGGATCGCTTCAAGTATATTAATGATACCAGTGGCCATCAAGCGGGTGACGCGTTACTTAGAATGGTTGCAGGTATGTTGTCCCGGACTATCCGCACGGATGACATAACAGGTCGCCTGGGTGGGGATGAGTTTGCGGTGATTCTGCCTGAAATCACGCCACAAGGCGCCATTGAAGTTGCAAAGAAAATACTGATTCATTTAAGTGAAGCACAACTGACCATCAGTAACCGGACGCACAAGATATCAGCAAGTATCGGGATCGCCCTGTTTCCCGAGCATGGACGGAATGTTCATGATTTATTGGCGGCCGCCGATCTGGCCATGTATCAGGCGAAAGAGATAGGGCGTAATGCCTGGCACCTGTTCTCGGATAAGGATCGTAGCCGTGAACGTATGCACACGCTTGTGTACTGGAAAGAAAAAATTGAATATTCTCATTTGCATGATAATTTCATACTGTTTGTTCAACCGATTATGAATCTTCAGGATGGCAGTATTAAGCATTACGAGGTATTGCTGCGCATGCGAGATGAAGATGGCACCATTCTTTCTCCGGCGGAATTTATACCAGCAGCAGAACAGACCGGACTAATCCACGCGATTGATCACATGGTGTTGCGCAAGGCGATCACACAAGCCGCTAAAATCAAACAGGCAGGCTATTCCGCCAGTTTCTCGATTAACCTGTCAGCGCACGCGTTTAATGATCCTGAGTTACTTCTGATACTAAAACAGGAGTTAATGAATTATGAGGTAGATCCTACTTCATTGATGTTTGAGATAACTGAAACAGCGGCTTTGGAAGATATACCCGGTGCGCGCGGGCTCATGACGGAAATCAAGGAACTGGGTTGTGGTTTTGTACTGGATGATTTTGGGGTTGGTTTCTCGTCTTTCTATTATTTGAGGGAATTGCCGGTTGATGCGGTAAAAATCGATGGCTCGTTTATACGGAATTTATCGACCAGCAGTGATGACCTGATTCTGGTCACCGCATTGTGCAGTGTGGCTAGAGGATTTGGTAAAAAGATTACAGCGGAATTCGTGGAAAATGAGAAAATCCTGTCGCTGGTTAAAGATATCGATATCGATTATGCGCAGGGTTATCATATTGGGAAACCTGCACCTTATGGCGATTACTTCCACAAACTGGCTGCAGTGGATAAACAAAAGAAACTGCCCTGATAATTACGGGAAAAATGGGCTGACTAGTTACTGTCCGAGGAAACAGGCGTGTTCAAAGCGTAACGGTCGACAGTTGCCCAGGAATGTGGGTATTCCAGAACAATTGCTGTTTGATGGCAACCGCGAGTGCCGATGCATTGGTCGGTTCGCCGTGAACAATGAAGATATTTTCAGGCATATTCTGAAAGTGCCTTAACCAATTGATCAGATCAGCCTGATCCGCGTGTGCAGAAAGACCACCGATTGTGTGGATAGTTGCTTTTACGCGGATATCCTGACCGAATATCCTGACTTGTTTTGCGCCATCAACCAGACGTCTTCCAAGCGTCCCCGCTGCCTGAAATCCGGTGATCAGAATGCTGCATTCCGATCGGCCAAGATTGTACTTGAGATGATGCTTGATACGTCCCGCATCGCACATTCCGCTGGCTGAGATGATGATTGCACCATGTTTCAGATTATTGAGCTGCATAGATTCTTCAACATCCTGAATAAAATGTATCTGTGGTTTCTTTGTGTTCTTGTTCAACCATTGCAGGATTTCAGCAGCTTCCTTGTCAAGTAATGCAATATGCTTGAATGTAATATCCGTTGCTGCCAGCGCCATGGGCGAGTCAACGTAAATATCCATTTTTGCGAGCCTGCCCTGGCGATAAAGATCAATCAGCAGAAATAATAAATCCTGAGTGCGTCCTACGGTGAATGCCGGAATGATGACGTTGCCGCCTTTATTGATCAATGTATCGTGGATAACGTGAACCAACTCATCCAGCGTGTCAGGCATGTTGCGATGCAGGCGATTGCCGTAGGTTGATTCGATGAGCAGCACATCCGCGTGTTGAACAGGCGTTGGATCTCGCACAATGGGATGGCCGGGTTGTCCCAGATCGCCCGAGAAGACAAATTTCTTGTGGCGATCTTTCTGTTTAACCCATAACTCAATAATGGCGGAACCCAATATGTGCCCGGCATCACGGAATATGCAGCGTACCGCCGGGTGCGGGGTCAGTTCAACGTTATATTCAATGCTGCGTAATTGTTTGAGGAAATTTTCCGCCTGGGTGACAGTATAAAGTGGGGCAAAGTCCTGGGTAGATTCCTTGCGGCGCCTTGATTTATTATGCCACTCCATTTCCTTTTCCTGGATATGCGCACTGTCTTTGAGCATGACGTGAAGCAGGTCTATGGTTGCGGGCGTTGCATATACCGGACCTCTGAAACCCCATGCACTCAATCGGGGCAGCAATCCGGAATGATCAATATGTGCATGGGTCAGCAGCACAAAATTAATCGTTTTTGGATCAAAGATAAAAGCCTTGCGATTTTTTCTGTCTGCTTCGCGTCCACCCTGAAACATGCCGCAATCAACCAGAAAACGGACTGTTTCCGTTTCGACCAGATAACTCGATCCGGTGACTTCACCGGCTGCGCCTAAGAATGTCAATTGCATGATGTTATTTCCATAGTGGATTTATATCGAATTGAGTACATGGAATGTTCCATCAACCATGATCTGCATTTCTTCCTCATTGATGATATAGGGTGGCATGAAATAAACTGTTTTTCCTAATGGACGTAGTAGCAGTTTTTGTTTTAAGCCAGCCTGGAAGCAATATGCCGCAAAATTGTGATCATCCGTTTCAACCTCGAAGGCCCAGATCATGCCACAGTTCCGGAAGTTCCTGACTTTGGGATGAGATGAAATGGGTTCTATGATTTTATTCAGATAGTCTGCTTTAATTATGTTCCGGTCAATGACCTGATCCTGTTCAAATATATCCAGGGTTGCGAGCGCCGCACGGCAAGCCAGTGCATTGCCTGTGTGAGAATGTGAATGTAAGAAGGCGTGGGCTGTTTTGTCGTCATAGAATGCCTGGAACACTGTATCAGTGGTCATTGTCACTGAAAGGGGCAAATAGCCGCCACTCAGCCCTTTCGACAGGCACAGGAAATCAGGCGTAATATCTGCCTGATTGCAAGCAAACAAGGTGCCGGTCCGGCCGAATCCGACCGCAATTTCATCAGCGATCAAGTGCACCTGATACCGATTACAGATTTCCCGTGCGCGTTTCAGATAAACAGGATGATACATGCCCATGCCCGTGGCACCCTGTACAAGCGGTTCAATGATAAGTGCTGCAGTTTCCGCATGATTCTCGGCCAGATGCGCTTCAAGTGCCTGTGCGGCACGGATTGCATAGGCTTCCGGGGATTCGCCGTTTTCAGCATAGCGCCAATCAGGTGTCGGAACATGGGTGCAAGGGCGCAGTAATGGGGCATAGGTTTGTCTAAAGATGGCGACATCGGTCACGGATAACGCACCAAGCGTTTCGCCATGGTAATCATTCTGCAGGCTGATAAAGTTGATTTTCCGGGGTTGTTTGCACAACTGCCAGTAATGGAAACTCATCTTGAGCGCGATTTCGATCGCAGAAGCCCCATCACTCGCATAAAAACAGTGCCCCAATCCATCAGGCACTAGCTTCTTGAGCCGTTCGGATAATGTCACGACTGGCTCATGGGTGAATCCTGCCAGCATGACATGTTCTATTTTTTCAAGCTGATCGTGGATCGCCGCATTGATATAAGGATTCGTGTGGCCAAATAAATTGACCCACCAGGAACTGATCACATCCAGATAACCCTTTCCTTCTGCGTCATACAGCCAGACTCCATGCCCCCGTACGATCGGAACAAGCGGGTAGCGTTCATGCTGTTTCATCTGTGTGCAGGGATGCCAGACTGATTGCAAGCTACGTTTGTGCAGTGAAGATGAAAGTTCTGGAATGATGGGGGATATGTTATGCATAAAATATAAAATAAGTTAGTGAACTGACTGATCAGGGAATATCTTTCTGAAATGATCGTGCCAGAAGTCTGTCAGCCCTTGGTCAACATTGCTACGCTCTGATATGGCAGATCAGTATTCATCGGATCAGCAGATGTGATGGAAGCATCATTTTAGTCTATTTGGTTGGACAATTCAGTTATTACATTCGCCTGAACGGGGGTTTCTTGTATAAGATGGATAAATGGATATAATGAGATTTTCTACCTTTCAGGAAGCTATTCATGTCTAAACTTACTGATGTAACAGGGATTGGTCCTGTCGCCGCCAAGATATTGTCTGACCATGGTATTAAAACAGTTGAAACACTTGCAGCAATCAGTCTGGCAGAATTACTGAAAATCCCAGGGTTTGGTGATATACGTGCCCGTGCTGTTAAGAAGGCAGCAACTGACAGTTTGCGGAGTAAAACAAGTCAGAAACCGACCACGACAACCGGTAATCACTCGATAACGGGAAAGAAGGTGGAAGATAAAAAGGCTGCTGCCAGCAAAGCTGTCGTTCAGTCTAAAGAAGAGATTGTGAAAGAAAAGAAGAAAAACAAGAAGGAAGATAAGAAAGAAAAAAAAGGAAAAGATAAAGATAAAAAGAAAGAAAAGAAGGGAAAAAGTAAGAGTAAGAAACAAAAGAAATAGTAATCTTTGAATCTGGAATTTGTTATTCTGTGAACAAGCAGGGTAAATGCAGTTATACCTGTAACGCCTCTGGCCTGATCAATTTTTGCAAGCGAGCCTGATGTGGGTTGGTCGTGATTGGTGTGTTGCCATAATCAAGGATTGCCAATGCAGCGGTTGTTAACAGCTTGCCGGACGTAGTGATGGGTGGTGGGGTTTTTGACAGATAACAAAGTAATTGATCCAGGCCGGGATTATGGCCTATTAACAGGAGGGTGCGGACATCTTTGCTATGTTGACTGATGATGGCAAGCAAATGATCCAGTGATGCCTCATAAATTTCTGATTCCAAATATACATTATTCCCGGCAATACCCAGTTCTTTTATTATCCGGTGGCAGGTCTGTTTGGCTCGCAAAGCCGGCGAACATATTATTCGCTCAATCTCATGATAATTTTTCTTTAACCACTTGCCCATTAATCGGGCAGCTTTTTCCCCTCGAATTGACAAAGGACGTTCAAAATCCGTGTTAGATTCAACAGACCAATCCGATTTTGCGTGACGCATTATGATTAATTTATATTCTTTCATATATTTTTTAGTATGGCATTCAATCAGGACGAATCTTACGCTGCGGTAGACCTGGGTTCCAATAGTTTTCACATGATTGTGGCAAATCTTGTGAATGGACGCCTACAGGTCATTGACCGGATTAAAGAGATGGTCAGGCTGGCTTCAGGGCTTAATGACCGACAGGAATTATCAGGCGAATCGATGCAGCGTGCGCTGGAATGTCTCAGCCGATTTGGCCAGCGCGTCAGAAAAATTCCTCAAATCAATGTCCGCGCGGTGGGAACGAATACCTTACGCCAGGCTAAAAATAGCGGATTCTTTTTATCTCAGGCGCATATTGCCCTGGGTCATCCGATCGAGGTGATAGCCGGGCGGGAAGAGGCGCGGTTGATCTACCTGGGTGTTGCGCACAGCCTGTACGATGAAGTAAACCAACGGCTAGTCATTGATATTGGTGGCGGCAGCACCGAATTGATTATCGGGCGCGGCTTTGATGCATATTATACGGAAAGTCTGTATATGGGCTGCGTGAACGTGGGTCACCGTTTTTTTGGCGACGGCAAGATAAAAGCCAAAAGAATGCGCAAGGCCATCCTGTTTGCAAGGCAGGAACTGGAATCGATTGAAGCAACCTATAAAAATATAGGGTGGGATCATGTCCTGGGTTCTTCCGGCACGATTACTTCAATTCGTGATGTACTGCAAGCCCAGGGCTGGTGTGAGACAGGTATTACCGCTTCAGCGCTGACCCGGGTACGGGATGAACTCATTGCAGTGGGTGACAATGAGGCAATCTGTTTTGAGGGTTTGCCGGAGCGCAGGAAACCTGTGTTTGCAAGCGGTGTCGCCGTGTTATGTGGTATTTTCGAGGCACTGAATCTGGACAGAATCAACGTATCAGAAGGTGCGCTGCGTGAAGGCCTGCTCCATGACCTGATCGGCCGGATGCATGATGAAGATATTCGCGACAAGACTATCATGGATGTTTCGCATCGATATGGTGTTGATATCGGACAGGCGAGGCGGGTTAAGGAAACTGCCGGGATATTCTTTCATCAGGTCAGCAGGGACTGGGATCTGGATGAGAAGCTGGACTTGAAACTGTTGCAGTGGGGGGCTCTGGTTCATGAAATTGGCCTGTCGGTTGCGCATAATCAATACCACCGGCATGGCGCTTATCTGATCACTTACTCTGACATGGCTGGTTTTTCGCGCCAGGAGCAAATCAAGCTGGCCAAGCTTGTACGAGGCCACCGCAGAACGTTTCCGATGGAAGAATTTGAGTCAATTGCCGAGTCGATGCGAGTTTCTATTCTCCGGCTGTGTGTCCTGTTAAGACTGGCAGTTGTGATACACCGAAGCCGGTCTTACAGTCACCTGCCGGAAATTCAAATCGATGTGAATGAAAATAGAATTAACCTGACTTTTCCACGGGGATGGCTGGATGACCATCCTTTAACACTGGTCGATCTGCACACAGAGAGCAACTATCTTCAGGCGGTCGATATCGGGCTGACATTTCAGTGAGATATATCGCAATAATGCTCCAGATTAATCTGTTGCGCGGAACGCGGCTTATTGGCGCCGGTTCTGCTGATACGTCGATAGGAACCATCGCTTTGCAATGACCAGGCTTGCGTATTATCAGCGAGATAATTCAGTAAGCCGAACTCGATGACCGAATCACTGGTGCGCTTTTCTTCGATAGGGAAGCAGACTTCTACCCGGTGATGCAGATTTCGTGTCATCCAATCGGCACTCGAACAAAATACCAGTTCTTCTCCATCGTGAAAGAAATAATAGATACGCGTGTGTTCGAGGAAACGGCCGACGATTGAACGCACATTAATATTTTCGGAAACGCCCTTAATACCGGGTCGCAGGCAACATACGCCCCGGATGATCAAATCGATTTTGACACCGGCCTGCGAAGCTTTATATAAGGCGGCAATGATTTCCGGATCAACCAGTGCATTCATCTTGGCGATAATCCGCGCCTTCTTTCCTTCAATGGCTGCACGTATTTCATATTCTATGTAATTCAGCATTCCCTTGTGGAGGGTGAACGGTGACTGCAGCAGCTTTTTCAGTTTGCCCGCACGACCCAAGCCGGTCAGTTGATGAAACAGTTTGTTGACATCCTCACCAACCGCCTTGTCGCAGGTCAGTAATCCATAATCAGTGTAAAGGCGAGCTGTGCGTGCATGATAGTTACCTGTTCCGAGATGAACATACCGGCGTAAAGCCCGGCCTTCCCGGCGAACGACCAATATCATCTTGGCGTGGGTCTTATAGCCAACCACACCGTACACAACATGGGCGCCTGCTTTCTGCAATTCGCTGGCCAGTTCAATGTTAGCTTCCTCATCAAAGCGCGCCCGCAACTCGATAACGACAGTCACTTCCTTACCGGCGCGGGCGGCTTCTTTTAACGCTTCGACAACGGCTGAATCAGCGCCAGTCCGGTAGAGTGTCTGCTTGATTGACAACACACTGGGGTCGGTCGAAGCCTGGCGCAGAAAATCAATGACCGGTGCGAAGGATTGAAACGGGTGGTGCAGTAATATATCGCCGTTATGCAGGACATCAAAAATATTCATATTCTTGAGCAGGCGTTTCGGGATCTCCGGGGTAAAACCGGGAAACTTCAGTTCAGGGCGATCCACCAGATCACAGATGGCAAGCAGCCGGCCCAGATTCACCGGGCCGGATACCTGATAGAGATCATTCCCTTTTAATTCAAATTTCTGCAGCAGGAAGCTGCTCAGATTGTCCGGGCAATTGTCTGCAACCTCGAGCCGCACCGCGTCGCTGAATCGGCGGGAAGGCAATTCACCTTCCAGCGCACGCAAGAGATCATCAATTTCCTCATCATCAATAAACAAGTCACTGTCACGGGTCACCTTAAATTGATAACAGCCTGTTACGGCCATGCCGGGAAAGAGATCACCAACGTGAGCGTGGATAATCGAAGAAAGCATGACAAAATCATGACTTCCATTACTGTGTTGGGGAGGAATATGGACAACTCGGGGCAGCGAGCGGGGTGCCTGCACGATGGCCAGGCCGGAATCACGCCCGAACGCATCCTTGCCTTCCAGGGAAATAATAAAATACAGATTTTTATTCAGCACCTTGGGAAAGGGGTGGGCGGGATCGAGACCAATCGGGCTGAGAACAGGCAGCACTTCATCGTTAAAGTAACGATGAAGCCAGCGACCCAGCTTGGGTTTCCACTGAGCGCGGCGCAGCAGCCTTATTTTATTATTGGCCAGGGCGGGTACAATCAGATCATTCCAGACTTTGTATTGCTCCTCGACGAACTGGTGTGCCGTTTCGCTGATGCGTGCCAGCACTTCAGCGGGGGATAAGTTATCTGCACCGGTTTGCACAGAACCATACTTAACCTGCTGTTTCAATCCGGCAACGCGTATCTCGAAGAATTCATCGAGGTTGGTACTGGCAATACAGAGGAACCGTAATCGCTCCAGCAGCGGCAGATTTTCATCTTTCGCCTGTTCAATAACGCGCCGGTTGAATTCAAGCAAACTTAGTTCGCGGTTGATATAGAGGGTGGGATTCTTGAGATCAGTCGGTTCCATCGATTATTGCCAAGTTGGTAGGGGTCTATAAAAGCATAATGTATACGGCTGTTCAAGCTGTTTATAACACATTAACCGATTGGCAGGATTCTGTGTAAGGATTTTTTATAGGAAAGGCATTTGTTGTTATTTGTATAATAGGCATTAATTACATAGGGTTGTGTCGTAATTCCTGTCCTTGTACTTCAGTCCAATAGTTGTCACTTCCCTGCTTCTCTAGAATGCGTTCCATGGTTACAACAAATGTGACCTGTGAAGTAAGACCTGTTATCACAGAAAATTTAAATCAACAGATATAAAACAATAGGGTGCTTTTCAAAAAGCTGGTTTGAGAATACAAATTTTTAAACAAGATAAAACATTAAAGTTTTATGTGAAGTCTGTCGAAATAAATTTAACCTGGTAACAAAAGAAACAGGTAAATATTAAATTAACTTAATCAGAAAGGAAAAATCATGAACAAATTTGTACAAGGTGTTAAAAATTTCTGGAATGACGAACAAGGTGTAACTGCGATTGAATATGGTTTGCTGGCTTCGTTAATTGCAGTGGCTATTATTGTTTCAGTAAGACTTATAGGTACAAATTTAAATATTACATTTGCAGCAATTGCAGCTGCGCTCTAAGAAGAAACTTTAGTTGCATTTTAATTGGCAGAAAGTTACCAGTAATCAAAATAGGTGACTTTTTGCCAAGAGATAAATTATGAATTCTGTGGTTTGTGACCGGAAAGTAATTGTAAATGGACTAAAAAAATAAAACCGGAGAAATATATTATGAACATATGGGTACGAAATTTCTGGAATGACGAACAAGGTGTAACTGCGATTGAATAGGCTTGATAGGTGTTTTGATTGCAGTGGTGATTGTTGCTGCCGTCAGACTTCTCGGTATAAACCTACTTGTTTTATATAATATAGTTGCCACAGCATTCTGAGAAATATGTGCATAACGGATGAATATTTTTTTCCTATTATTTTTGATAAATAAAAGAATTTACTGTGTATCTTCTAACCATTAGTACCTTACTGCTCCTATTGTTTGCTGCCGCCTGGCAGGACCTTCATGATTACCATATCAGAAATGTATTAGTTGTTCCGGGCACCCTGATGGGTATCCTCTTGAATACCCTCCTGTTCACTGGTATTGGATTGTCTGAATCATTGATAGG
>JBBTCY010000248.1:3308-5546 GCA_038043005.1 Pseudomonadota bacterium | reverse complement strand
ATCTGATTCGGTCTGAAACCCAGTTCTTTGATCAGACCCTGTAACTGGCCATAGATTTCCTGCCATTCGCATAGCCGTCGATAAGACAGGAAATTGTCACGACATTGTGTGATCAACTTACGGGTGGATTTCTTGTGTTGCAATAGTTCATTAAAGAACTCCCATAATTTCAGGTAACCAAGAAAATCAGAGAGATCCTGCTGGAAACGGGCATGCGATCGGTCTGCAGCGGCTTGTTGCTCAAATGGCCGGTCACGGGGGTCCTGTATGCTCAGTGCTGAAGCGATAATGAGTACTTCGTGCAGGCAATTTTCATCTTTTGCCGCGACTATCATGCGTGCAATTCTTGGATCAATTGGAAACTTTGCCAGACGCCAGCCTAATGCGGTTAATTGCCTGTTTTCATCAATAGCACCCAGTTCGGCCAGTAACTGGTAGCCATCGGTAATCATGCGCGGTGACGGTGATTCCAGAAACGGGAAGCTTTCGATATCACCAATTTTCAATGATTTCATGCGTAGAATAACGGAGGCCAATGAAGATCGCAGGATTTCAGGGTCAGTGAATTCCGCGCGTGCCTGATAATCTTCTTCCGCATACAGTCGCACGCATACACCGCTGGCGACCCGCCCACACCGTCCGGCTCTCTGGTTTGCCGACGCACGGGAAATCTTTTCTACCTGCAATTGTTCAACTTTGTTCCGGTGGCTATATCGGTTAATGCGTGCCAGGCCGGTATCAATCACATAGCGGATACCGGGAACAGTGAGGGAAGTTTCGGCGACATTGGTGGCTAATACGATGCGGCGGGTATTTCCGGGTTTGAATACCCGTTCCTGCTCACTGAATGACAAGCGTGCAAATAGCGGCAGGATTTCCACACCCGGAAACCCTAATTGCGGTCGATCAAAATGATGTTTGCGCAGTGACTCGGCAGTTTCCCTGATTTCCCGCTCACCGGGAAGAAAAACCAGTGCATCACCCGCACCCATTTGCATGATCTCATCGACGGCACTGAGAAGAGCTGGCTGGATGTCATAGTTCTCGCCCTCATCCATCGCAATGGGTCGATATACAATGTCGACGGAATACATCCGGCCGGTTACTTCGATGATCGGCGCATGGCTAAAATGATTGGAGAATCGCTGTGCATCAATGGTCGCAGACGTGACAATCAGTTTCAGATCCGGCCTTTTTGGCAACAACTGGCAAATGTACCCAAGCAGAAAATCAATATTCAGACTGCGCTCATGCGCTTCATCAATGATCAACGTATCGTAAGCCTGCAGCAGTGGATCGTTCTGTGTTTCAGCAAGCAAAATACCATCGGTCATCAATTTGATATAAGTACTCGTGCTGATTTTGTCCGAAAAGCGCACCTTGTAACCGACTGCATGGCCCAATGAATCATTCAGCTCGGAAGCGATCCGGGCGGCAACGGTGCGCGCGGCAATCCGCCGTGGTTGCGTATGCCCGATCAGGGCGGATACGCCGCGCTTCAGTTCAAGGCATATCTTTGGCAACTGCGTGGTCTTGCCGGAACCTGTTTCTCCACAAACAATGACAACCTGGTTCTCTTTAATTGCCTGCCTGATTTCTTCGCGGCGGATATTGACAGGCAGGTCGTCTGCGAACGTTGGACAGGGAAGGCAGGCAAGGCGTTTTGCAACATCGTCGGGAGAAATTCTTTTCATCGAATTATCTGCAATAGATGGGGAAGCAGGAAATGTTGTAAATTAGCCGGGATCAATCTTTTTGCATGATGGACTGGAATAATTCCGATTCCATCAGTCGATCCAGCCAATGAATCAGATGATGATATTTTGAAGCATAAAACCAATCCTGATTTACATTGGAAAATTGCCGGATAAACGGAAAAATCGCCATGTCGGGTAATGTAAAACGATTGCCCATCAAATAACCATCTTTGCTCAGGCGGGCGTTCAAATCCATCAGGAACGTTTCAGCCCGTTCACGATAGTATTCCTCAGAGTGTTCCGGGAACCGGACGGCATATTTATAAAGATCCAGTGCTGATTTAAAAGATCCGTCATTTTGTCTGATTAGCGCCATGGCTTCTGCTGATGTTTCCGTGGTGCGATCCAGCCAGCGCTCGGGATCATTTATGGAAAGCGCCCAGTGCATGATATCCAGACTTTCTTCCAGCACACTGCCATCCGCAAACTTTAAAACAGGCACAGTGCCTTTGGGTGAACACTCCAACAGATCTTTGGGTTT
>JBBTCY010000248.1:0-3208 GCA_038043005.1 Pseudomonadota bacterium | reverse complement strand
GTGACACCCAGCGCTTTATAGGCATCTTCCAGAGCATTCACCGACATGGTTTGTCCATTCGCAAAATGAGCCTGATTCAGAATCATATCCAGCAATTGCAGGAATGCCGATTCACTGTAACCCAGTCGCCCGCTGATTTCTTTTAACAAGCTTTCTTCGGCAGAATTCAACTGCCCATCCGATAATCCCATGATAATCAGATAGACTAACAGCATCTGTTTCAGATTGTTTGAGCTGCCACAGAGTGCCATAAACTCATTGATTGTATGGGAAATATCAAAGTTTTGTGAGGCGCCCCGTTTAAAAAGTGCAATGGCTTTGAGTCTGTGATCTGAACTCATACCCAGTTTCAGCATGAACTGTTCTACATGTGATATCTCAACTTCTGAAACGCGTCCATCCACTTTGGCCAGTTTTCCCATCAGGATAAAAGCAGTTTCCAGAAAAACGGATTGGCGACGGCTGGTATTGAATGGATTAATTCCGCTGGAACCATACGCTCTGATACGGTCAATGACGCTCCCGATGAGATAGCCCAGGAAAATTCCTAATACACCAAGGATATAAAAGCCGACTAAGGCGCTGAGTATTCTAAACAAATGAATTCCAGACTTAACAATAAAAGGATTGAAGGGGGCGGGTTATCATGCTGCAAGATTTATACAGATTGCCGATGCGGATTAACGTACGGATATCTTTTATGAAAGATGAGTGATATACCAGTCCATGGCATGTTTAAGTCCCTCGTGAATTGGGTGAGATGGCTCGAAACCCAGTAAGTTTCTGGCTTTGGAAATATCAGCCTGGGAATGACGCACATCACCTTCACGAAACGCACCATAGTGAGGCCGATGTTCCTTGAGACCGGGAAAATCCTTCAGCAGCAATGAACGCATCATTGCATAGAGTTGATTAAGACTGGTCCGTTCATTCAGCGCCACGTTATATACCTGATTGACTGAGTCAGGGTTCTGAGCAAGTGCTGCCAGCAGATTTGCCTGAACCACATTGGCGACAAAGCAAAAATCTCTGCTTGTTTCACCATCACCGTTGATATGTAACGGCTTGTTCCTTATCAATGCAGCGATCCATTGCGGGATAACGGCTGCATAGGCGCCATTGGGATCCTGTCTGGGGCCAAACACATTGAAATAGCGTAAACCGATTGACTCAGTGCCATAGCAACGGGCAAACACATCGGCATAAAGCTCATTGACATATTTTGTGACAGCGTATGGAGATAATGGTTTTCCGATGATTGACTCTACTTTGGGTAAATCGGGACTGTCTCCGTAAGTTGAACTGGAGGCTGCATAAATAAATCGTTTCACAGAGGCGTCTCGAGAGGCTGTCAGTATCTTTAGAAACCCTGAGATATTATTCTCATTGGTCAGAATTGGGTCTTCAATGGAACGGGGGACCGATCCAAGCGCAGCCTGATGCAGGACAAAATCGATATTCTTGCAAGCGGTATTGCAATCGTCTGAATTGCGGATATCTCCCTCAATAAATAAGAAGTTTTCCCAGGCATCTACACCGACAAGGGTTCTGACCTGTTCCAGATTATGTCGATAACCCGTTGAGAAGTTATCTAGTCCAACCACTTTCTGATTGAGCTTCAGCAGTGCTTCCAGCAGGTTGGAACCGATAAAACCAGCAACACCGGTAACCAGCCAACGGTACTGGTGTTCGCTTAAATGAT
Source organism: Pseudomonadota bacterium (assembly GCA_038043005.1). Taxonomy (GTDB): domain Bacteria; phylum Pseudomonadota; class Gammaproteobacteria; order Burkholderiales; family Nitrosomonadaceae; genus Nitrosomonas. Next base: position 1,506 of record JBBTCY010000248.1, on the reverse strand, counting down.
CCAGGATTTTTTGATAAGGAGGCATAGTCGAGTAATCACCAGGATAATTAAATCAGAGTCTCCAGACATTAAGGCCGGCATCATGCAATGATTTCTGGTCAAACTGTGATTTAACATCGATAAAGCAACCATTCTGCACAATTTTAGACTGCAGTTCATTGATTGATCTGGAGACTAGTTCTTTATGCGATACTGCGGCAATCATTGCCTCCGCGCGTGGCAGGCTTTCCCATGGCTCAATATCCATGGCATATTCGTGGCGTGCTTCCTGAGTACTTGCGACGGGATCATGAACATGAATTTCCACACCATAATCCTGTAGTTCATGAATGACATCGATGACTTTTGAGTTTCTGAGGTCTGGGCAGTTTTCCTTGAATGTCAGGCCAAGTATGTTGACTTTGGCGCCTCGGACATTAAAACCAGCCTTGATGATCTGTTTGATAGTCTGCTCTGCGATGAATTTTGCCATATTGTCATTAATGCGGCGCCCAGCTAGAATAACTTGGGGCATATAGCCGACCATTTCGGCCTTGTGCGTCAGATAATAGGGATCAACGCCGATACAATGTCCGCCGACTAAACCGGGCCGGAAGGGAAGAAAGTTCCATTTAGTGCCCGCTGCTTCCAGTACATCCAGTGTATCAATTTCTAATTTATCAAAAATGATCGCCAGTTCATTCATCAGCGCGATATTCAGATCACGCTGTGTATTTTCAATGACCTTGGCTGCCTCTGCAACCTTGATGCTTTGTGCACGATAAACGCCCGCTGTAATGATGCTTTCATAGAGTCCAGCTATTTTCCCCAGTGTTTCTCTATCATCCCCGGATACAACTTTTAGAATATTTGTCAGTTTATGATGCTTGTCACCTGGATTGATCCGTTCAGGAGAAAAACCAACATGAAAATCTGTTTTCCATTTCATGCCAGAAAATTTTTCAAGAACAGGAATGCAGACTTCTTCAGTTGCGCCGGGGTAAACAGTAGACTCAAATATAACGATCGCGCCCCGTCTCATGTTTTTTCCAACACTTTCGCTGGCGCCGATCAGGGGCGAGAAATCAGGTTGGTGGGCAAGGTCAACGGGTGTTGGTACGGCAACAATAATATAATCAGCCACAGATAGCTGCGATGGATCGGTGGTGACCAGCAACTGATCAGCCTGTTGCAGTTCATGGGTTGAAACTTCGCCCGTTGGGTCTATGTGTTGTTTATAGGACTCTATTTTACGAGCTGACAAGTCAAAGCCAATCGTTTGTCTTTTTTTCCCAAATTCAACAGCTAACGGTAAGCCTACATAACCTAATCCAACTATCGCGACTATTTCCATGACTATTTGTTTTCTCCATTCTAATCAGTAAACGGGTTAACTAGTTTCATATCACAACAGCTCAGTTATTAAATAAATACTGTACTAAAGATCAATTCTCGCATTTTCCATGACAATATACTATCGTGAGAGTAGCAGAATCTCATAAATTATCCGGTTCTCTGCCTTCAATT
>JBBTCY010000247.1:0-8528 GCA_038043005.1 Pseudomonadota bacterium | reverse complement strand
ATTGGCGGCAATGGCCAGATCATCCTCAATAATCAATATATGCACAAAATTACCCACGACAACAATTTAAATCTGTTGAGTTTCCCCATCTAATGAAATTTACGGCTCAGTGTATGCACAGCTTCGACAAGCGCTGCAGCATTTTCAGGAGGCGTAAATTGAGAAATACCATGCCCGAGATTAAAAACATGACCACTGCCACTGCCATAGCTATTTAGGATTTTTTCCACTTCGACAGCAATTATTTCTGGTGATGAGAACAATATGGATGGATCAAGATTACCTTGCAAGGCAACATTTTTACCAACACGTCGACGTGCTTCACCTATATCGATGGTCCAATCCAGACCCACCGCATCACAGCCGATATTGGCAATTGCTTCAAGCCACAAACCACCACCCTTGGTAAAAACAATATTTGGAATTCGCGCACCATCATGCTCACGCTTCAGTCCTGCAACGATCTGCTGCATATACCGCAAGGAAAATTCCTGGTAGGCTGCATGAGACAATGCACCGCCCCATGTATCAAAAATCATCACCGCCTGAGCGCCGGCTTCTATTTGCGCATTAAGATACGCCGTCACGGCCTGCGCGTTCACATTCAATATATGGTGTAATAATTCCGGGCGTTGATACAGCATTGTCTTGATTTCCCGAAACTCGGTTCCACCCCGCCCTTCAACCATATAGCATGCCAGTGTGAAAGGGCTGCCCGAGAAACCGATTAATGGCACCTGATTATCAAGCGCCTTGCGAATCTCTGATACAGCATCCATCACATACCGTAATTCCTTGCCTGGATCAGGAACGATGAGTGCCCGAATTTCCTTTTCTTCACGCAGGGGGCGCTCAAACATGGGTCCCTCACCGTGTGAAAAATATAACCCCAGCCCCATCGCATCGGGAATCGTCAGAATATCCGAAAATAATATTGCAGCATCCAATGGAAAACGTGCCAAAGGCTGCATCGTTACTTCTGTCGCAAACCCAGGATTCTTGCACAGCGATAGAAAATCACCGGCGCGCGCACGCGTCTCGTTATATTCCGCCAAATACCGTCCAGCCTGACGCATCAGCCAGACCGGTGTATAGTCAACAGACTGTCTCAGCAATGCGCGTAAGAACGTATCATTTTTAGGTGTTGTCATTCAAAAACTCGTCATCTTATTGTTCTTTTAAAGGCCATTCTTTACGCTTGCATGTAAATACATGAACCTTCTTCCAACTGGCTATCTTACCAGTGAATGCTTGCCACGTATATTGGCTTTCTAGCAGAAAAGATCCATCCCTCTGTTCATGAAACATTTTTATGTGACAGGCTCTCTGAAAATCTCCTGTCAATCCTCATTACTTACTTCTGCTCAATTGTAAATAAGCGTCGATATTCTTCAATCGCATAGCGGTCTGTCATTCCCGCAATATAATCAGCAATTACCTGCTGTTTTTCCTGTTTAAACTTTAACTGATATTCAGAGGCAAGCAGCTCAATATTCGAGTTAAATGCCTTAAACAGCATCTCGATAATGTGGTGCGCCTTACTGCTCATCCGTACTACGCGGTAATGGCGGTAAAGATTGTCATGCAGAAATTTCTTGAGTTCCTGCTGTTCCTTCTTAATCTGAGGACTGAACCCAATCAGTAGCGGCGCTTCACGCACATCGGCCAGGCCGGTCAACTGCGCGCTAGTAATGTTGACGGTGCTTTGCTGCGTCAGATCAATCGCCAGCGTATTGATCATGCTGCGTATGGTTTCATAGATTATCCGACGTCCCGACAGTTCCGGATAAGCCTTTTTAACCTGCGCCAGATGACGGGCAAAGATCGTTACTTCCTGCAACTGCTCCAGCGTGATCAAGCCAGAGCGCAACCCATCATCGACATCATGATTGTTATAGGCTATCTCATCTGCCAGATTTGCCAGCTGTGCTTCAAGCGACGGTCTTTTCTTCGCAATGAACCGCTCACCAATTTCCCCCAGCTGACGCATATTCTTTCGGGCCACATGCTTGAGGATACCTTCGCGTGTTTCGTAGCACAGATTCAACCCATCAAATGCGGCATAACGCTCTTCCAGCACATCCACCACCCGCAAGGACTGGAGATTGTGTTCAAAACCACCATATTCCTTCATACAGTCATTGAGCGCATCCTGACCCGCATGACCAAATGGCGTATGCCCCAGATCATGCGCAAGGCTGATCGCTTCGACCAGATCTTCATTCAGTCTTAAATTCCGTGCGATCGAACGACCGATTTGCGCGACTTCCAGACTATGCGTCAGCCGTGTGCGAAACAAATCGCCTTCATGATTCACAAATACCTGTGTTTTATACTCGAGTCTGCGAAATGCGGAAGAATGGATGATGCGGTCACGGTCACGTTGAAATTCACTGCGACCAACTGGAGGAGGCTCCTTAATTAAACGCCCGCGTGAATTTTCAGCAGAAACCGCATAGATCGCAAGATCACTCATGTGTTGCACAAGCTGATAGCGTATCAGACAAGGCTGCGGATGGAATATCGGCACGCATCACCGCTTCACCAATACGGTTTAAAAGAATAAAGCGCGACCTTCCCGCATCCACTTTTTTATCCAGCGTCATCAGTTGCAGATACTTCTCTACAGTCATTTTTGGCGCATCAACGGGCAATCCCGCCTGCATGAAAATCCTGCGGATACGATTCACGTCCGCTTCACTGATCAATTTCATACGCCGCGATAACTCTGCGGCCAGCACGGTTCCTGCCGCCACTGCTTCGCCATGCAACCAGACGCCATATCCCATCCCGTTTTCGATAGCATGACCAAATGTGTGACCCAGATTAAGCAATGCACGAACACCACTTTCCCGCTCATCGGCCGCCACGATTTCCGCCTTATTCTCGCAACTCCGTTGAATAGCCTCATTCAGCACAACAGGATCACGCGCCAGCAATCGTCGTATATTCTGTTCCAGCCATTCAAAAAAAGCCGGGTCACGGATCAGACCGTATTTGATAATCTCGGCAAGACCCGCCTTCAGTTCCCTGTCCGGCAGCGTATTCAACGTAGCGCTATCCGTTAATACCATTCTTGGTTGATAAAATGCACCGATCATATTTTTTCCCAGCTGGTGATTGATGCCGGTTTTACCACCCACCGAAGAATCCACCTGTGCCAATAACGTAGTTGGAATTTGAATAAAAGGCACACCCCGCAAATAAGTCGCCGCCGCAAACCCTGTGAGGTCACCGACAACACCACCACCCAGCGCCAAGATCGTCGTATTTCGTTCGCAATGATTATTGAGCAGGGCATCATAAATCACATTCAACGTTTCCCAATTTTTATGAACTTCACCATCCGGAAGAATAATTGGAACCGTTACAACGCCTTTTTTCTCAAGCGCTGTCTGCAACTTACCCAGATACAGAGGTGCGATCGTTGTATTGCTGACGATGGCAACTCTTTTCTGGGGCAGGCAGGATAAAATCAAATCAGCCTGCTCCAGAATGCCATGGCCGATATGTATCGGATAGCTGCGTTTTTCTGATATCGGCGTAAAATCTACTGTGATCGTTTGCATAGTGTCATTCTTTCGATTTGGTTTTAAGTCTTTTGTATGAAGGGCTATCAGTTTATTAATGAGTTTCTGAACCAGATAACGCACACCTTGTTTATTACTATCTATAATCAGGTGAGCTGTTTCTCGATAAAAATCATCTCGCTGCGTATACAGTTCCGTTAATTTCGCATATAAATTCTGCGTCTGGAGTAACGGTCTGTTTTTGTCATGCCGGGTTCGCCGGTACAAATCGTTCACTGAAGCCCTCAAATATACGACCATTCCATTTTGTGCCAGTAATTCACGATTCTTCCGGTCCAGGACTGCCCCCCCTCCCGTTGCCAGCACGATATTTTCCCGCTTTACCAGCTCCTGCAAAACTTCTGATTCCCGTTTCCGGAAGCCCGTCTCACCTTCTATTTCAAATATGACAGGAATTTTTACACCGGTACGTTCCTGTATTTCATGGTCTGAATCTATAAACTTCTTACCCAATGCATAAGCCAGCGCCTTGCCAATCGTTGTTTTGCCAGCCCCCATCATCCCCACTAAGAAAATATTCCTGTTGCCGATCTTTTTCTGTGTTTGCTGAAGTATTTTAGTCTTGGTCAAATTCATACATGTGATTGTAGTGAAATTATAGGCATACACGCAGAGACACATGTTTTACACTGCGTCCTACTCTACAAACCAGATCATTAAAAAGTGCCGATTGGTGATAAATTGTATGATTTATAACTTATGTTCCAGTTTTTTAACTGGCTTATATGATAACGTAAGTTGATGCGTTTGCATTGTTCTGTTTTGCTGGTCATCAGGCAATGTTGGCATACGTTTATTCACAAACCAGGAAAAAAACAGGGGAACAAAGATCGTGGCCACAAAAGCCGCCATGATCATGCCGCCAAAAACACCGGTGCCCATTGATTGCCGTGCAGCTGATCCGGCGCCTGTAGCGATCACCAGCGGCACGACACCCAGAATAAAAGCCATGGAAGTCATCACGATTGGCCTGAATCGCAGTTGTGCTGATTGAATGGCCGCTTGCCGGACACTCATACCTTCTTTCATTTTCTGGTTGGCAAACTCAACCAGCAGAATTGCATTCTTGGCTGCCAGTCCAATCAAGGTAACCATGCCGATCTGAAAATAAATATCATTGGGCATCTCGCGCAGGAATACAGCGATTAACGCACCCGCCATGGCGAATGGCACCGCCATGATGACCGCCAGCGGCAACGCCCAGGTTTCAAATTGCGCGGCAAGAATCAGGAACACCATGATAATGGCCAGGCTGAAAGCAAAAACTGCTGCGGAGCCTATCCTCTTCTCCTGAAATGCCGTTCCTGTCCAGGCGATTTGATAGCCATCAGGAAGCATCTGCCTGGCTATCCCTTCCACAATCTCGATCACATCACCCGAGCTTATACCGGCTGCACCCTTGCCCATTATCTTCGCCGACAGCAATCCATTAAATCGCTCCAGTTGCTCAGCACCGACCACATGTTTTACCTGGCTTAATGCAGACACCGGCACCATTAAACCTGATGCTGAACGCACGTACACCTTGCCCAGATCATCTGGCTTCATCCGGTAAGCGGCTTCAGCCTGCAACTGCACCCGATACGTTCGTCCTGCCCGGTTAAAATCATTAACGTAAAATGACCCCATAGTGCTTTGCAGGGTTGCATAGATATCCGCAATCAAAACACCCTGCGTTATTGCCTTGGCCTCATCCACTTCAATGAAATATTGCGGCACGCTTGACCGCAGGAATGTATTTACGGCGGCCAGCTTCGGTTCTTTCTGCAAGGCTCCCATAAACTCATTGACAACATTGGTCAACTGATTTGTATCCGAATGGGTACGGCTTTGCACATATAGTTCAAATCCCCCTGTACTGCCCAATCCACGAATGGGTGGCGGATTAAATGCAATGGCAAACCCATCCGGCTGCTGCGCGCCGATAAAAGAAATTTTATTTACGATATCCTGCGCGGTTGTGTTTCGCTCAGACCAGTCTTTCATGCGCACAAACATCGTAGATACATTCGTTTTATTTCCACCACCAATAAAATCCAGTCCGTTAATGGCAAATTGATAAGCCACCGCAGGATCCTCTGCCAACTCGGCGCGAATAGCCTCGGTTGTCCGGGTTGTTCGAGCCAATGCAGCGCTATCCGGCAGCACGATCGCCGTGATCACATAGCCCTGGTCTTCGGATGGCACAAAACTTCCCGGGATTATTTTCAATAAATAAAAAACACCTGCACTTAAACCCAGGAATATGAATAAACTGACAATCGCATAACGCAGCGTGATGCTGACCATGCCTACATAAAATTCCCGTACGCGCTCGAAACCACGATTAAATCCGTTGAAAAAACCGGCGTGATAATGGGAAGACTGTAGAAACATGGCACACAGCGTAGGTGTCAACGTCAAGGCGACAACACCGGAGATCACGCTGGCAACAGCTACCGTGACGGCAAATTGCTGATAGAGTTCTCCTGCCATGCCACCCAGAAATGCAACCGGTATAAATACAGATGCCAGAACAAGCGTCATCGCAACAACTGCACTGGAAACCTGTTGCATCGCCTTGATTGCTGCATCAACCGGAGATAGTTTTTCCTGTGACATCAGGCGTTCTATATTCTCCAGAACGACAATCGCATCATCGACCACAATCCCGATTGAAAGCACCATCGCGAACAGTGTCAGGGTGTTGATCGAATAACCGAGCAGCCACAAACCGGCAAATGTACTGATCAAAGAAATAGGCACAGCAATCAATGGAATAAGTGTTGCACGCCAGCTTTGCAGAAAGACAAAAACAACCAGCACAACCAGAAGCATCGCTTCTCCCAGTGTTTTCACAACTTCCCGGATGGATGCCTTGACAAACTCGCTGGTATCGTACGGAATGGCGTATTGAATGCCTGCCGGAAAATACTGCTTCAATTCATTCATTCTGGCTTTGACAGCAGTTGCCGTTTCCAGGGCATTGGCACCGGTGCGCAGGAAAATACCAATACTCACGCCGGGTTTCCCATCAATCAGGGTTCGAATATTATAATCCTGCGCACCCAGCTCAACGCGCGCAACGTCTTTCAGATACAACACACCGCGCGCACCATCCGCCCGCAGGATAATATTCTCAAATTGCGCCGGCTCCAGTAACCGGCCTTTTGCAGTAACGGTATAGACAAGCTGCTGATCAGCCAGCGCTGGTTCCTGGCCGACTTTACCCACTGCCGGCTGCGCATTCTGCGCCCGGATTGCATTGGCAATATCACTGGTCGTAACGCCCAGTTGCGCCATCCGATCCGGTCGCAGCCAGATCCGCATCGAGTAATCCTGCGCACCAAAAATTCTTGCTTCACCCACACCTGGTGTGCGCATCAGATCATCCAGCAAGTTATTGGCAATAAAGTTGCTTATAAAAAGCGGTGTATGGTTTTTATCCCGGGATGTCACAGCGAAAACGACCAACAAATCATTGGAGCGCTTCTGTACAACGATACCAGCACGTCTCACTTCATCCGGAAGCCGTGCCAGCGCTGTATTGACTTCATTACTGACATTAAACGTTGCGCGATCGACATCCGTACCGATATCGAAGGTAATCGTAATGGTTAGCCGGCCACTTGAATCAGCGCTGGAATTAAAATAGAGCAATCCATCAATGGCACTGAGTTTCTCTTCAATGGGTGCCGCTACTGTCTTGATCAAGGTTTCTGCGCTGGCACCTGGAAAGGTTGCGGTCACCAGTACGGTTGGCGGCGTAATCTGGGGATATTGTGCAATGGGCAATTGCAAGACTGCCGCCAGACCAGCCAATACGATGATGATTGACAGGACTGATGCAAAAATGGGTCGCGTGATAAAAAATCTGGCCATAAAATCTTTATTGTTGCCTCTTAATCAAGAGAGGTGCTTCAATCATGGGACAGGAGGAGTATCCAGCAACTGGGGCGCCACAGCCTTGCCAGGACTTAATTTAATAATATGGTCGATGATCACTTTATCGCCTGCATTCAGCCCGGATTGAATAATCCAGTCTTTACCGATCCAGTCACCCACCATGACGGAACGTTGCATGACCTTGTTTTCCTCATCAACCACATAGACATACTTACCCAGATCAGAGGTCATGACAGCCACTTGCGGCACTACGAAAACATTTCTGGATTTACCTGCCGTTACGCGTATGCGTACAAATTGACCTGGCAGTATTCGTTGATCGGTATTTTCAAAGGTTGCACGGAGCTGTTGTGTCCCGAGCAAGGGATCGATCCGGTTTGCCGCAAAATTAATCTTCCCTTCCTGCTGATATTCAGATCCATCCGGCAGGATCAGTGTTACGCGATGCACATTTTTCTCATTCAGATGCCCGCCAAATCGTGATGCTTCGTTATCTGATAAACTGAAGCGTACCCATATCGGCGATAATTGCGCCAGCGTCGTCAGTAAACTATTGTTCGCCGACACCAGCGCTCCTTCCGAAAAATGAGAACGACCGGTAATCCCGCTGACAGGCGCCTTGACTGTTGCATAGGAAAGATTCAGTTCAGCCTGCTGCACGCGCGCCTTGGCTGCCTGCAAGATGGATTCAGTAATTGCCAGTTCTGCTTTGGCTAAATCATAGACGCGTTGACTGACAAAGTTATCAGCCAGCAACTGCCGCTGCCGGTTTTCATCCGTCCTGGCGCGCATCACGCGGACTTGCTGTTCACGCATCTGTGCGTTGGCTTCTGCCAGCGCATTCCTGAATGGCTCCGGGTCAATTGTAAACAATGCTTGCCCGGCTGTAACCGCTGCGCCTTCAGTATAAAGGCGTTTGATAAGAATCCCGCCCACCCGGGGCCGGATCTCAATTTCCCTGGCGCCTTCGGTCTGCGCGATGGTTTCCAGGCTGACAGGCATATTAACCGGCTCCACGGAAATAAATGTAACCGGGATAGCCTGATTAAAATC
>JBBTCY010000246.1:0-1383 GCA_038043005.1 Pseudomonadota bacterium | reverse complement strand
AATTTCCTGTACTTTAACCAGTAGTATTTTTCTTAGAATGTCGGACATTTTAACGGATTGTGATTGGCTATTGCTGGGAGAATGCGATCAGTTCATGTAATTTTCTTAAGGCAGTGCCGTTGGCGATGGCAAGCTGCGCCTTGTTTATACCATCTTCGACAGAATCAGTCAGTCCTGAAACATAAATAGCGGCACCGGCATTCAGTAAAACAATGTCACGCGCCGGTCCCGCTTCATTTTCCAGCACTGACAGTAGCATCTTTTTGGCTTGCGTGCTGTCTGCCACCCGTATTGTGCTGATCGGAGCTGTCCTTAAGCCGAAATCTTCCGGTTTGATCGTATAGATATTAATTTTTCCATGTCTTAATTCGCCAATGGTGGTTTTGCCGGAAATAGTGATTTCATCCAGACCATCTGTGCCATGGACGACCATGACATGTTGACTGCCGAGTTGCTGGAGCACATGTGCGAGGGTGCTGACCAGATCAGCATTAAATACGCCCAATACCTGATTTCTGGCACCGGCAGGATTTGTCAACGGCCCCAGTATGTTAAACAGGGTTTTGATACCGAGCTCACGCCGTACCGGTGCGGCATGTTTCATTGCGCTGTGGTAATTGGGGGCAAACATGAATCCCAGACCGATTTTGTCGATGCATTGAGCGACTTGCTGGGGTGTCTGGTTCAGATTGACGCCGAGTGCTTCCAGAACATAAGCGCTGCCGGATTGGCTGGATACCGATCTGCCGCCATGTTTGGCGACACGGACACCTGCTGCGGCAGTCACAAAAGCGGATGTGGTGGAGATATTAAATGTATGTGATGCATCGCCGCCGGTTCCACACGTATCAACCAGATGTGTGCGATCTGATAATTCAATCGGCGTGGCAAATTCCCGCATAACCTGGGCAGCAGCCGTAATTTCACCGATTGTTTCTCTCTTGACGCGTAATCCGGTAATAATGGCGGCAATCTGTACCGGAGAGATTTCTCCCCGCATGATCTGACGCATCAGGGAGAGCATGTCATCATGCTGAATTTCTTGATGATCGATAAGCTGATTCAGCGCTTCTTTAGGGGTCATGAATTTGTTTTCTACGGATCGTGTTAATTAATTCAGAAAATTCTTCAGCATGTCATGTCCATGCTCACTTAATATCGATTCCGGGTGAAATTGAATGCCTTCGATGGCAAGGGATTTATGGCGTACGCCCATGATTTCATCATCTTCAGTCCAAGCCGTAATTTCAAGACAGTCAGGGAGCGTTGACCGTTCGATGACGAGGGAATGATAGCGGGTCGCAATAAAGGGATTTTGTAAATTACGGAACACGCCAACATTATTATGGTAAATCGGGGATGTTTTGCCATGCATGAGTTGTT
>JBBTCY010000245.1:0-2981 GCA_038043005.1 Pseudomonadota bacterium | reverse complement strand
TTTTAAAAAGGCTCGGTGTTTCAAATGGTTTCCCCGTTTCTTATTTGAATACCGAGGCTTAGAAACTTTCTAGCGGCTCTATTGATTTCAATGGTTCTAGTCTATGTGGACAACTTTTAGCACAAATTTAGCACAGTAAAGGCCGGCTGATTCGCAATCAAATAATGAGCGTTAACATCACAGTTTTGCAGCACGTCTGACCCGGCTACGCCCGACGAAGACCAAGAGCGGCGGACTACTACGCCACGATCATGAATTCAAGTATTTCGCCTGTAAAAGTTGCGAAAGAAACTGATTGGCACAGATTGCTAATCGTGACCAAAACCGTAACCAGAAAAGTAAGAACTCGCAATCAAACCCTGAGGCGTAACATCGCAGTTTTGCAGTGCGCCCGATTCCTCGACGACCACTGACGATCTAGAGCGACAGACTACGACGCCAGAAGAGTGAAATTAACAGGTTCGCGTATTCTGATTGCGATCAACTGCTATTGAGTTAGATCCTGACCTGGGATCAAAATCGGGAGTAAACAGGAATCAGGGTTTCTTGGTAGACAAATCGAGGGCTCGCGTTCAGGTTCGAGTCCTGATCGGCTCCCCAAATCGGATAAATCTGGGCATTGGACACAGGTCCTTCTTTTGACCTCAGAAAAGTAGCCTGCCCAAATCTTAAGCGGGGTGGGACATCGCTACGCGGCCACTGAAACTCGCTTTTTGCTGTTCACGTGAAGCGAATCTGCCATGAATTTGATGAGTATAGTTTCGATCCTGTCGGCGTCTTGATTATGACCGACTAGAGCATAACTAAACTGGATCCCAGTGGTCGGGAGTCCGACCTAATGCCCTTGCCGTAAAGGGGCGATCAATGGAGATAGAGCGAGATGGAGTAAGATTGAGTGAGATCTGGAATCGGGAGTAAAATCTGGAGCAAGACCAACTAACAAAAACTGCCCGTAAAGGTTCCGGGCTTACCCTATCGAAAAAGCGCGTGCAACAGCTTTAGTGCCAAGCGAAGTTCCTGCTCGTTCGATTCCTGAATCAGCCTTCGTAGCCTTTCGCGCATTTCTTTGACTGTTCCCTGATGACGAAGGTCGAACAACTCCCACAGCTCCAGATCCAATGCTTCTGCCAATCTCGCCACGGTTTCGAGCGACGGGCTCTGGTGCCCACCTTCCAAGCGACTGAGATATTGAGGACTCAAGTCTATCTTTTCTGCCAGAGCCTCTTGCGTTAGTCCCCGTGTCTTTCTGATTTCCTTAAGCCGTGTCCCCAATTTGGGCAGTAAGTCCTTCATGCCTTGTCTCCATTGAACAGTGAACAACTTCACCTGTTCGCGGAGAAAAGGTAATGCTTCAATAGGTTAGTTATATGGACATATTAGACTTATTAGATATACTCCTATACTGAACAGACAGAATATCAGCCACTGAATAGATCTTTTATCACAAGTTACAGGTGTTCTCACCCTGTCAAGAAGGAGGATGCGAAGCATGAGATCGGAACACTTCACGGGAGTCACCAGAACAGTCCTTCTGTATAGTTTTCGATGGATGGGAATGGCCACCATGGTTTTTGCCCAACCCTGTCTGAGTTATGCGGAAACCTATGTTGCAGGACTCGCTGGCTACGGGCTCTCTGCACAATTAACGGATGTCAGGATGGCTGGCGGCGTGACGGGATCGAATCTTGACCTTCAGAATTCTCCGATCTATGGGCTGAAAGTGGGGCACTTTTCCGACGGCCTGAAGTACTTTGGTGGCGAGGCGGAACTGTATACCGCTACCCCCTTTATCAAGCAACAGCCGCACACGCAGAGTAGCCCATCAGGGACACAAACTGGAATACTTCAGGGAGGCCATCAACGAGTGACGACGGCGGCCTTTAACGTGGTGTATCGGTACCCTGGGCAGGTCGTTCAGCCTTACGCGGGCGTGGGTCTGGGATTCTCTTGGTTCACCTCTCCCACATCGACAGCAGGCGCGGCAGTCCGACCGGGTTTAAACGTCTTGGCAGGGACTCGGGTGTTTGTCACGGAACAGATGGCCCTCTTCGGAGAATACAAATACAACCACACAAGCTTTCCCGGCGAGGATTTCAAAGCCGACTACAACGCGCACTTCTTCGTGTTTGGGGTGGGGTATCACTTTTGACTCTTGAGCCGGTTGCTGGGGTTTAGTACCTTCCCCGATCGAACTTGAGCGGGCGCTACTATCTATTGGGGGCGAGGAGAGATCATGGCTAAACGGAATCCTGCGTATCAAGGAATTGAGCAGGTTGATGAGGACTGGCTCTCGCTAGCGATGAAGGCCTCTCCGCATTATGGGCTCAAAGTGGCGTCGGCTCTGAGTCGAACGATCCGCTGTATTCACGGGCTCCAAAAACTACATGGCAAGAGCCAGCTATCGGAATTGGAAGTGTATGTCGGCCGAGCGACGATCACGACGTTGAAACACCGGTGGGCCAAACATGCTGCTGGAAAACGTGGCCATCGCTATGGGGTTATCCTGTTTTGTTGTAATCACGACCGTGTGGAGCGATTAGAAGATCTTGCTATTCGTATCCTTGATAAATTGAGAGATCGTAAATTGCTGTGTGTTGCCAATGCGAATAAATGGCCTGGAAATAAAGGCCGTAAGCCTCGGGCGGAGGAAGCGTTGGTGTATATGACGTGGCGCTATGCGAACGAGGAGTTCGACTTTTATGCCAGACCTACAATAGATCAATTAAGAGAAGTATCAAAAGAAGTCCATCAGGAAACAAGAGATGTCCATCAGGAAACTGACCGGAAAATCACTCGCAAACAAATTTCAAATGGCGTGCGCATGCTGAAACGATTAACTGCCAAGGATCCGCTTTATTGGTGGCATCCCTCCTAATCTCACTCCAGCACACTCGTTCAGACAGATTTACTCATAATTTTAACGCGAACTGTCTGGCGTCAATTAGATTTGAGGATTGGCGACAATTAGAACTGCGGGGTCC
>JBBTCY010000244.1:0-21103 GCA_038043005.1 Pseudomonadota bacterium | reverse complement strand
ACCATCAAGCAATCTATCAAGCGTCTGCATGATATGGAAGTTATGGTACAGGATGGGACGCTGGAAAAGCTGGTAAAAAAAGAAGCGCTAGACCTTCAGCGTGAACTGGATAAGCTGAATAGTAGCCTGGGTGGTATCAAGGATATGAAAGGCCTGCCTGATGCTTTATTCATAATTGATGTTGGCTATCAGAAGGGTGCTGTTACGGAAGCCAGGAAGCTCGGCATTCCGGTAGTGGGCGTAGTTGATACCAATCATAATCCAGATGGCCTGCAGTATATTATCCCAGGTAATGACGATTCAAGTCGGGCGATACGCCTGTATGCCCGTGGTGTGGCCGATGCCATCCTCGAGGGGCGTAGTCAGGCAATTCAGGAAATTGTTGAGATGAGCGCATCTGAAAAGAGCTGATCTGGAAAGTCAATTTCTGACGGTCGCCAGAACTGGCTATTTGAATAAGAAAGTGTTTGATGGCGTGGATTTTCTGAAAAAACCTGTGCCGGAATCCTGTGTTCCAATTAATGGCTGTTTTGGCGATATGTTTTTTTTTGTCCAATTTTAGTTATCCAATTCATAAACTAACTTTGTATCTGGAGTAAATATGGCGGATATTACCGCAGGTATGGTAAAAGAATTACGTGAGTTGACAGGACTCGGCATGATGGAATGCAAGAAAGCCCTGGCAGAGACTGACGGTGATATGAAAGCGGCTGAAGACCTGCTGAGAATAAAAAGTGGTGCCAAGGCAAGTAAAGCGGCAGGACGTATTGCGGCTGAAGGTGTGATTGGTGCATTTGTGTCGGCAGATAAAAGATCTGGTGCACTGATTGAGGTTAACTGTGAAACGGATTTTGTTGCTAAAAATGAAGATTTTGTTGGGTTTGCCAAGGACCTGGCTGAACTCGTCGCAGCCAAAAATATAACGGATATTGCAGCATTAACTGATGCACCGCTGGGTGGTGAAACAGTGGAAACTGTGCGCAAAGCGCTGGTGATGAGGCTGGGTGAGAATATCAGCATACGCCGGTGCAGCAGACATACGACCCAGGGTCAACTGGCTGTGTATCTTCATGGCGCCAAGATAGGTGTAATGGTCGACTATACGGGTGGCGATGACGCACTGGGAAAGGATTTGGCCATGCATATTGCAGCGAGCAAACCCATCTGTGTTTCCAGGGAACAGGTTTCGGCGGAAGTGCTGGCACATGAACGTCAAATTTTTTCTGCGCAAGCCGCCGAAAGTGGCAAGCCTGCCAACATTATCGAGAAAATGGTTGATGGACGTATCGCAAAATATCTTGCGGAGGTGACGTTATTAGGACAGCCCTTTGTAAAAGACCCGGATCAAACAGTAGAAAAATTGCTGGCAAAGAAAGCTGCCAAGGTGAATGGTTTTACGATGTTTGTTGTGGGTGAGGGAATAGAAAAGAAAGTTGAGAACTTCGCAGAAGAAGTTAAAGCTCAAATGGGTCAGAAAAATAACTAGACGACTTCATTATTAAATTCCAATGACTGCCACGTACAAACGCATATTACTAAAACTATCAGGTGAAGCCCTGATGGGTGAAGATAGCTATGGCATCAATCATGCGGTGATGGGAAGAATTGTTGCTGAAATTGAAGAAATAAGTAAGCTAGGTGTTGAAATCGCCATTGTTGTAGGAGGTGGGAATATTTTTCGTGGCATGAAATCAACGAATGATGGGCTCGAGCGTGTTACAGCTGACTATATGGGAATGCTGGCAACAGTCATGAATGCTCTTGCGTTGCAGGATGCCATGAAGCAGATTGGACTCGTGCCGCGGATACAATCGGCGCTCCGCATTGAGCAAGTGGTTGAGCCGTATATCCGGGGGCGAGCGATGCGCTATCTGAAGGATGGACGGATAGTCATTTTTGCGGCAGGAACCGGTAATCCGTTCTTTACCACGGATACGGCGGCTGCTTTGCGTGGTATGGAAATGAACGTGGAGATTATGCTCAAGGCAACTAAAGTAGATGGCATTTATACCAGCGATCCTCAGATCAACCCTGATGCAACACGCTTTAATAAATTATCATTTGATGAAGCAATCGCCAGAAATCTGCAGGTCATGGATGCGACAGCATTGACGTTATGCCGGGATCAGAAGTTGTCATTGAATGTTTTCAGTATTTTCAAGGCTGGCGCCCTTAAACGTATAATTACCGGAGAAGATGAAGGGACTCTGGTAACAGTTTAATCCATATGAATTCTTGATTTCTTGTGGCACAGAAGTAAATGGGATAAATATTATGATCGCCGATGTAAAAAAATCCGCTGAACAGAAAATGCAAAAAAGCCTGGAAGCACTAAAGGTTGATTTAAGTAAAGTGAGAAGTGGGCGGGCCCACACGGGTATATTAGATCACGTTACAGTCGATTATTATGGTGCGCCAACGCTGCTGGGTCAGGTTGCCAATATAAATTTGATCGATGCACGGACAATCGGCGTGATTCCTTGGGATAAAAAAATGGCCAATGTGATCGAGAAGGCAATTCGTGAATCTGATCTGGGTCTTAATCCTATGCCGGTTGGTGAAACGATCCGTGTTCCGATGCCTCCCCTGACAGAAGAGCGTCGTCGTGATCTTATTAAAGTAGTGAGACATGAAGCTGAAGCTGTCCGTGTTGCAATGCGAAATATACGTCGTGATGCAAATGCACACTTAAAGGAATTATTAAAATCCAAGGAAGTGTCTGAAGATGATGAGCGTCGCGGGCAGGATGATATACAGAGACTGACAGATCGTTATATTATTGAGGTAGATAAAATACTGCAGGTTAAGGAAGCCGAGTTGATGGCTGTTTAATATGCCTCAAGGTCCGAGTTCAACTATTGAAATACCTGAGATAAGTATAATCCCGCGACATATTGCCATCATTATGGATGGTAATGGTCGTTGGGCAAAGAAACGGTTTATGCCGCGTATGGCTGGCCACAAGCAAGGTGTGGAAACAGTCCGTAATGTCATCAGATCCTGTATCGAACGTGGTGTTGCGTATTTGACATTATTTGCGTTCAGCAGTGAGAATTGGCGTCGACCCACCGAAGAAGTTACCTCCCTGATGCAGCTTTTTATTGGCGCATTGGAGCAGGAAGTTGCAAAACTTCATGAGAATGATATTTGTTTTAAAGTAATCGGGGATTTGTCAAAATTTGAACCCAGAATAATTGAATTTATTCGTAAGGGTGAACAGTTAACTGCTAAAAATACTCGTCTCATATTTACGATTGCCGCCAACTATGGCGGGCGTTGGGATATCATGCAGGCCATGCGTCAGATGATGGCACAATCTGCTACATTACCAATCGATTTCGAGGAAGAAAATCTGACGCAATATCTTTCCATGAACTATGCACCAGAGCCGGATTTATTTATCCGAACAGGAGGAGAGTGCCGTGTCAGTAATTTCCTGTTATGGCAATTGGCTTATACCGAATTGTATTTTACCAAAACACTATGGCCTGATTTTGATGAGCATGAATTTGATCTGGCCATTCAATCCTATCAACAGAGAGAGCGCCGGTTTGGTAGAACCAGTGAGCAGATTCAAGTCATGTCGTCCACTGAAAGTTAGTAGATGTTTTCTACGCAGGTATCAGGTAATTATGCGTATTAATGCAAATCGGATGGCTACTTGAGAGCCATTGTCATTGTATATGCTTAAAGCCCGTATTCTTACTGTCATTGTGATATTGCCTTTATTTCTGGCAGCACTTTTCTATTTGCAAGACATCTTCTGGGCAGCGTTGTTACTTGCCTTAACAGTAATTGGTGCGCGTGAATGGAGTAATCTGGCAAAATTTTCAGTAAGAAATACGATCCTCTTTATGATACTTACCACATTAATAGGTGGGGAGTTATTGTTTACGTTGAGTGAAGCAGTGCAGCATAATGCTTATTCATCAAGTTTGATCTGGGTTTATATCCTGTCCGTTATTTTCTGGATAGTGGGTGCGCCATTATTTCTGCAACAATCTTATATGATTAAAAGTCCGGTGCTCTGGATGCTGACAGGTTGGCTGCTGCTGATACCCACCTGTCTTGCACTGTATCAACTGCGTGCTATCAGTCCACTGCTTTTATTGGGTTTCATGGCAACGATCTGGATATCGGATACGGCCGCTTATTTTACAGGCCGCTCTTTCGGCAAACATAAGCTTGCCCAGACCATCAGCCCC
The DNA here is from genome assembly GCA_038043005.1 of Pseudomonadota bacterium. Lineage (GTDB taxonomy): Bacteria > Pseudomonadota > Gammaproteobacteria > Burkholderiales > Nitrosomonadaceae > Nitrosomonas. The sequence goes on along the minus strand of JBBTCY010000244.1, from coordinate 16,898 downwards.
AATAAAACATGGGAGGGTGTATATGGTGCGCTGATTGCTGTATTGATGTATGGATTGATCTGGGACTACTGGGTGGTTGAAGAATCTCTGGCAACAACACTGATCCCGCTATTGATGGTCATGACGACATTGGGTATCGTCGGAGATCTATATGAATCGATGCTGAAGCGTCATGCCGGTGTCAAGGACAGTGGCAATATTTTTCCGGGTCACGGGGGAATACTGGATAGAATTGACGCATTGACCGCAACACTTCCGCTGGCCATTCTGGCATTACTTGTTTTTTATACGCCTATATCATGAAAACTATCCGTCATTTAACCATCCTGGGTTCTACCGGCAGCATCGGCGACAATACGCTGGATGTGGTGGCACGTCATCCAGACCGCTTTAAGGTCGTGGCACTGGCCGCCAATCAGAACGTTAACAAGATGTTTGAACAATGCCGGCAATTCCGTCCCCGTTACGCGGTAATGCTGGATACCGCCAGTGCGGAACGGCTCGCAGAAGCCACTCAATCGGCCGGAGTAGATACGGAAGTACTGTCTGGTATTGAGTCGCTGGAAAAAGTTGCTTCTCTTCCGGAAGTGGACGCTGTAATGGCTGCCATTGTGGGTGCCGCAGGTATTCGTCCTACATTTGCAGCGGCGCGCACAGGTAAGCTGATATTGCTCGCCAACAAGGAAACGTTGGTCATGGCTGGCCGAATTTTTATGGATATGGTCAAGCAGCATGGCGCCACTTTATTGCCAATTGACAGTGAACATAATGCGATCTTTCAATCGTTGCCTCACCATTTCAATGGAGATTTGCCCGCTGCGGGTGTAAGCCGCATTCTCTTGACAGCATCGGGCGGTCCATTTCGTCGGGCATCTCCGGAATCTCTGGATACAGTATCTCCAGAAGAGGCCTGCGCGCATCCCAATTGGAGCATGGGGAGGAAGATTTCAGTTGATTCGGCCACAATGATGAATAAAGGACTGGAAGTGATAGAAGCACATTGGCTATTTGATGCCGCTCCTGAGAAAATCCAGGTTGTCATTCATCCGCAGAGCGTTATCCACTCGATGGTTGCGTATATCGATGGGTCCGTTCTGGCACAGCTTGGCAATCCGGATATGCGAACACCAATCGCTCACGCCATGGGGTATCCCGATAGGATTGAGAGCGGTGCGCTATCACTGGATATGTTTAAAATCGCTCATCTGGATTTTGAAGAGCCTGATTTTAAACGTTTTCCATGCCTTGGATTGGCTTATCAGGCGCTGGCGGCAGGCGGCAACATGCCTGCCGTTCTTAATGCAGCGAATGAAATAGCGGTTGAATCTTTTTTGAACAGACGAATGCCATTTACGGCGATTCCATTGATGATCGCGCATGCGATGCAAACAGTAAAGCGGGAAGAAATGAATACACTGGATGACGTGCTCAGAACGGATAAATTAGCACGGGAAGTCGCTCAAGATTGGTTGGTTAGCTTACAATAACAGTGCATTTTTATTTTACAATAGTTGCTTTTTCAATAAGGGATTTACTAGATTAAGTAATATGGAATAATTCCGATCACTCGGTTGGAACTGACTCTTTATTATTTCTTGTACAATCAGCTGATATGACAATACTCTTTACGATTGCTTCTTTTATTGTAGCCTTGGGTGTGCTGATTACTTTTCATGAGTTTGGCCACTATCTGGTTGCCCGCTGGAATGGTGTAAAGGTATTGCGGTTCTCAATCGGCTTTGGTCAGCCTATTTTTCGCAAGCGATGGGGAAAGGATCAGACGGAATGGGTGATTGCCGCTATTCCACTGGGTGGCTATGTCAAGATGCTGGATGAAAATGAAGGCAAGGTTGCAGCAGAAGATTTACCACGCTCATTTAATCGTCAATCAGTTGCGCGCCGTTTCTCGATCGTTGCAGCAGGCCCTATTGCTAATTTTTTATTGGCGATTGTTCTGTACTGGTTGTTATTTCTGCTGGGCGTTGATGGCATAAAACCGATAATCGGCCCGGTAGATCCTTCAACACCCGCCGCATATGCCCGTTTTGAAGCGGGAGAAACAATCATGAGTATTGAACAGGAACCTGTTGCAAGCTGGCAGGATGCGCGCTGGGCATTACTGAGACATGCCATTGATCAATCATCCAGTATTGCAATTGAAACGATTAATCAGAAGGGAGAGAGTAACCGACGGATACTGGATTTAAGCAGCATTCATCCGGATGAGTTGAATGGAAACTTTCTGAAGGTGATTGGATTGAATGGCTATCAACCAATCATGAAACCGATCATCGCTCAAGTCGTGGATGATGGTGTCGGACATCATGCCGGCATGCAGGCTGGTGATGAAATTCTGGCTGTCAACGATGCTGAAATCACCAACTGGAAAGATTTCGTTGAAGAAATCCGTACCAATCCGGGTCGATCATTGGCATTGACAATTTTGCGCGATAATCAGGTAATCAGTATTAATCTGGTACCGGAAGCCACAACAGAAAATGGCAAACAGATCGGGAAAATTGGTGTAGCCCCTGTTGTTAATCAGGCTGAACTGAACGAACTGCTGGTTAAAGTGAGTTATCCGCCAGGAACGGCCCTATATAAGGCCACTGAAAAGACCTGGGAGACCACGGTGCTGACTTTGCAAATGCTATCCAAGATGATCATGGGCGATGTTTCACTAAAGAATGTCAGCGGGCCTATCTCAATTGCTGATCATGCCGGACAATCCGCGCAAATGGGGCTGGTTTCTTATCTGGCTTTTCTTGCTCTGATCAGCGTCAGTTTGGGTGTGCTGAATTTATTACCTATTCCAATTCTGGACGGTGGGCATTTAATGTATTATTTGATCGAAATGATCAAGGGAACGCCATTATCGGATGAAGCGATGTTAATTGGACAAAAGGTTGGCATGGTGATGCTGTTTACACTCATGACATTTGCTATATACAACGACATTAATCGTCTTATCACTGGTTAGATCAATGAAACTCAGGTTTCTTGCTGCGCTTGTTATCCTTTTTTATGCTGTTTCTTCCTGGGCGAGTGATCCATCCTTTGTTGTTAAGGATATACGTGTTGAAGGTATCCAACGGACTGAGGCCGGAACAATATTCAGCTATCTGACCATTAAAGTCGGCGACACGCTGGACGCCGATAAGGCAGCTGCTGCGATCAAAGCACTCTATGCAACAGGCTTTTTCAAGGATGTTAAATTAGAGAATGAAAATGGCGTGCTCATCGTGCAAGTTGAAGAACGACCGGCTATTGCCCAAATCAGTATTAACGGCGCGAAGGAATTTGAGAAAGACAAACTTCTCGAGGGATTGAAACATGCAGGGATATCCGAATCCCGTATTTTCAGCCGTTCCTTGTTGGAAAGAGCGGAACAGGAGATAAAGCGGCAATATATCAGCCGTGGAAAATATGCCGTTAAAATTACGATTACGACAACACCGTTGGAGCGCAATCGTGTCAGTATTAATTTCGATATTAACGAAGGCCGGACTGCACGGATCAAGAAGATAAACTTTGTTGGTAATGAAGCATTCAAGGACAGCGAGTTACGCAGTGCGCTGGTACTCAGAACACCTGGCTTACTGACCTGGTTCACCAAGAACGATCAGTACTCAAAGCAGAAACTATCTGCTGATCTTGAGACACTGCGCTCCTACTATCTGGATCGAGGCTATCTGGAATTCAACATCGAATCCACTCAGGTTTCGATAACCCCGGATATGCGCGATATCTATATTACGGTCAATGTCACGGAAGGTGATCAATACAAGGTTTCTGACATCAAGCTGGCCGGAGAAACTTTGCAGCTGGATGAAGAATTGCAGAAGCTGATAAAGCTCAAGCCTGGGGAAGTATTTGCACGAGACAAACTGACTGAATCAGTCAAGTTGATTACCGATCGTCTGGGTGATGACGGTTACGCGTTTGCGAATGTGAATGCAGCACCGGAACTGGATCATGAAAAGAGACTGGCCGCATTTACATTCTTCGTCGATCCGGGTCGCCGTGTCTATGTACGACGTATCAACATAACCGGCAATGATCGGACGCGTGATGAAGTGATTCGCCGGGAGTTTCGTCAGATGGAAGGGGCATGGCACTCTACCTCTAAAATAAACGTGTCTAAACAGCGTGTTGATAGACTTGCTTTTTTTAACAGCGTTAATGTGGAGACGCCGGCTGTACCCAACACAACCGATCAGGTTGATGTCAACGTCAAAGTGGCGGAAAGACCGACAGGCTCCATTATGTTTGGCGCAGGTTATTCGGATCGGCAGGGGATTATTCTGAATGGCTCGGTTTCCCAGAATAATATTTTCGGCACCGGAAATTTCTTCAGCCTTGATGTCAATACGGGAGCTATCAATAAAACCTATGCTGCTTCGTTTACCAATCCCTACTTTACTGTGAATGGTGTGAGCCTTGGTGTGGATGTCTTCAAGCGCGATATCAATACCCGCGCATTGTCCAGAGTTGGTGCATTCAAGTCTGAAACGGAAGGCGCCAGTGTACGGATGGGTATTCCAATTGCTGAGAATGATATAGTATCTTTGAGTGTGGGAGTTGAGCAGCAACGCATTGGCCTCTTTCATGACAGTCCTTCGCGCTACGTAAATTTCATTAATAATGACATGCGGGGAGATAATCAATTCATCAATTTCCCTGTGATACTGAGTTGGGCGCGTGACCGGCGTGACAGCGCTATCTGGACAACTTCCGGTACAACACATCGTGTATTTGCCGAAGCCAGCGTGCCGGGCGCGGATCTGAATTACTATAAAGTCAGTTATCATCAGAAATGGTTTTATCCCATTTCTGACACATTTACCCTCATGCTGAATGGCGAATTTGGTTATGCGGATGGCTATGCTAATAATACATTACCTTTCTTTAAAAACTTCTTCGCCGGGGGAAATAACTCAGTGCGAGGTTATGATCTGAACACTCTGGGGCCGCGTGATGAAAGAAGGCTCTCGCTGGGTGCCAGTAAGCGCGTGGTGGGGAATATCGAGCTTTTATTTCCGATTCCATTCATGCGAGAGGATCGATCCATTCGTCTGAGCACATTTCTGGATGGTGGTACCGTATTTGATACCTTTCATGGAACGACCACATTACCGAATGGTACCGTCGTAAATAACAGTCTGGCGAATAACATGCGCTACTCAGCCGGAATAGCTGTAACCTGGGTTTCTCCCATGGGGCCGCTAAAAGTGAGTCTTGCGGAAGGATTAAATGAGAAACCCAGTGATAATATGCAAATGTTTCAGTTCATGTTTGGGCAGCAATTTTGAGTTTAGCGGATGCTCATCGGGAGACTATATTGAAGCGGATACAACGGTGGTTCTGGAATCCAGTCATTGTCTGCTTGATCGTCATATTCTGGTATGAATCCTTTCCGGCTGTTGCCGGGGATCTGAAAATTGGCATTGTGAATACTGAGAAGATTCTGCGTGATTCATTGCCGGCCGTCCAGGCGCATAAAAAAATAGAGCAGGAGTTTATGCCACGTGATGAAGATATCAAAAAAATGGCAAGACAGGCCAAGGTATTGCAGGATAAATTGGAAAAAGATGGTGGTGCGATGGATGAGGCAGAGCGACGTCACCTGGAGCGGAATCTGGCGAATCTCAGTCGTGAGTTCCAGCGTGCGCAAAGGCAAATGAAAGAGGATCTGAATGTACGTCAGAATGAAGAGTATGGTGTAATTCTGGAGCGAACCAATAGAGCAATAAAAAATATCGCTGAAACAGAAAAGTATGATCTGATTCTGCAATTACAGGATTCGGTTTATCGAAGTCATCGTATTGATATCACAGATCGGGTTATTCAGGCGTTGGACAGTGAATAAGTTCCAATTTTTGGCAGCGTTAATCAAATTCTACAGCATTGATGTGAATCTTGAGTGATAGGGGAAACAGTATGAGCAGCATGGATATCCATGAAATCTTAAAGTATATACCGCATCGATATCCGTTCCTGTTAGTGGACAGGGTAATTTCATATGAGAAAGGGAAGGATATTGTTGCATTAAAGAATGTTTCGATTAATGAACCATTTTTTCCGGGACATTTTCCACATCATCCGGTCATGCCGGGTGTATTGATTGTAGAGGCACTGGCACAGGCTGCTGCAATTCTGACACTCAGGACTGAAGATACGGTAAACAAGGAAAACTCTGTTTATTACTTTGTGGGAATAGATGGTGTTCGCTTTAAAAAACCGGTGATGGCGGGTGATCAATTGATTCTTAAAGTAGCCATAGAAAGACAGATCAGAGGCTTATGGAAGTACTCGGCCCGTGCTGAAGTGGACGATCAGCTGGTGACGGAAGCTCAGTTGATGTGTACTGCAAGAAACGTTTAGCCGACGTAAGTAGTCAGCTTGTATCATCCGGATAAATATGGCCATACTGATTTCAACACATTTCGATTGATCTGTGGTGTTGATGAAGCGGGAAGAGGGCCACTGGCAGGCCCTGTGTTTGCTGCATGTGTCGTATTGGGGGCAGCTTGCAGAATAGAAGGATTGGCTGATTCAAAGAAACTGAGTGAAAAAAAACGCGATAGTTTGGCAATAGCCATAAAAAAATATGCCAGAGCCTGGGCTATCGCTTCTGCTTCAGTGGCTGAAATTGACCAGCTGAATATTCTGCAGGCCAGTTTGCTTGCGATGAAAAGATCGGTTGAAAGCCTGCCCTTCAAGCCGGATATTGCATTGGTTGATGGTAACCAGTGTCCGCAGTTGAGCTGTGTTGTACAGACAATTGTCAGAGGAGATAGCTTGATACCTGAAATCTCAGCAGCCTCAATATTGGCAAAGACTGCACGGGATGCGGAAATGCTCAGGTTACATCAGCATTTTCCATTGTATGGATTTGACCAGCATAAAGGCTATCCTACAAAAAGGCATATCACTGCATTACAGCAATACGGTGTGACCTCGATTCACCGGCAGAGCTTTGCACCTGTTAAAGCAATCGTACTCGATAATGTCATGGATTAAGGATGCAAATGGAAGTTCTGAAAATCTTGCATTTATTTGGTGTGGTGATCTGGGTAGGCGGAATGTTCTTCTCCTACATGATCTTGCGTCCTGTCGTTAATCGACTACTGGTATCGCCACAATTCATCAAATTCTGGCAACTCACTTTCAGTCACTTCTTCCCCTGGGTATGGTTTTCTCTAACAATGATCCTTGGCAGCGGATTGCATATGATCCATAAAATGGGTGGGTTTGCCAACTTGCCATTTTATGTATACTTGATGTTTGCGATGGGTGTGATGATGGTGTTGATTTTTATGTATGTTTTCTTCACGGCTTACCGGAAACTTAAGCGTTACGTTGTAATGGAAGAGTGGGAACTGGCAGGGATTGCGTTGATACAGATTCGTGTTTTGATCGGGTTAAATTTGATACTGGGTATTGTTACAACGGCGGTTGCAGTATTAGGGACAGCGTTTTAATTGTTTTGAGTATTTTTATGACTGGTTTGATTAGATGAGGAAAAGCCAATATGCGTATTAAAAAAGATACTGTGGTATCACTGAATTATGAGATGTCAGATTCGACAGGGAATATTCTGGAGAAAACTGATATGCCGATTAGTTATTTACATGGCGGGTACGGCGGTATATTTCCAATGGTCGAGGAAGCATTGCATGATATGGAAGTGGGTCATAGCTGCTCCATTTCCATGGAGCCTGAGTATACTTTTGGTGAATATGACAGCGAATTAATTCGTATCGAGCCACGCGATGCATTTCCTAAAAATGTCGCAATCGGTATGCAGTTTGAGGGAGGAGCAGAGGGGTCGGATGATGTCATGATCTATACTGTGACAGATGTTGCCGATGACAAGGTGGTTGTCGATGGCAATCATCCATGGGCCGGCATCACGCTGAAATTTTCGTGCACTGTGACGGATATTCGCCCGGCTACACCTGAAGAAATTACTCATGAGCATGTGCATGGTGCGCATGGCCATGAACATTAGAAATATCAGTATTCTCTGTTTAAGAAGCTAGGAGCCTGTCGGGCTTAAGGCTAATCTACTGCGTCAATGGAATCGGTTCATATTTCCTTAATTTTTCGTTACATAATCTCGCTATGCGCCTAAAAATTAAGAAAATCTGTACTTGCTTTTCCACTTGGCTCGTGACGATTGCTTAAGCCCGACAGGCTCCTAGCGAGTATTATCCCTGTCAATCGTTTTCTTCAATAAATAAAGCTGTTCGAGTGCCTGTTTTGGGCTGAGTTCATCCGGCAGGATATTTGCCAGCAGCGCAATGACCGGATGTTCTTGAGGGCTATCTTCGTCTATTCCGGAAACAGGGGAGGAAAATAAATCCAGCTGAGATTTCTTTTCTACGCTCTGTTGTTCTAGCTGGCTCAAATGGCGCTTGGCTACTTTAATGACGGATTCAGGAACACCGGCCAATGCGGCAACCTGCAGGCCATAGCTCTGACTGGCCGGGCCCTCGGCAACCTTATGCAGAAAGACGATGCGGTGCTTATATTCTACGGCATCCAGATGTACATTCTGGATTTGCTTAAACTCTTCAGCCAGTTTTGTTAATTCAAAATAATGTGTTGCAAAGAGTATGAAGCTCCGGTTTTTATTCAGTAAATGCCGGGCGATTGCAAAAGCCAGCGCCAACCCGTCAAACGTAGAAGTGCCACGCCCGATTTCATCCATCAGCACCAGACTTTGTGCGGTGGCGTTATGCAGTATGTTAGCCGTTTCTGTCATTTCCACCATAAACGTGGAACGTCCACTGGCAAGATCATCCGCCGCACCGATACGGGTAAAGATCTGATCCAGCATACCCAGGTGTACTTTCCTGGCAGGAACATAGCTGCCGCAATGAGCGAGCAATGCGATCAGTGCGATTTGCCGCATGTAGGTTGATTTTCCACCCATGTTGGGGCCGGTAATTATCAGCATTTTTGGTTTGTCGCTGTGGTCAGTGCCTAACAGAACATCATTGGCGACAAAGTTCTCCACCTGGTTTTCTACAACAGGGTGGCGGCCGGTATTGATTTCAAATACGGATTCGTCGGATAACAGGGGCGCGGTATAGTCAAGCGATTGCGCCCGTTCTGCAAAGGTACATAACACATCTATTTCGGCAATGCTGGCAGCCAATCTCTGGAGCGGCTGGATATAGGCTAGAAGCGTATCCAGCAAGATGTCATACAAATACTTTTCCCGTGCCAGTGCGCGATCCTGTGCGGATAATGCCTTATCTTCGAATGCTTTCAGTTCGGGCGTGATATAACGCTCAGCACTTTTTAATGTTTGCCTGCGCCGGTAATCATCGGGAATTTTTTCACTGTGCGCATGTGTGACCTCAATATAGAAGCCATGCACACGATTATATTCCACCTTGAGACTGGGAATACCGGTGCGTTCCTTTTCACGAATTTCCAATTGCAGCAAGAACTCACCACAATTATTCTGCAGTGTGCGCAATTCATCCAGTTCGGCGTCATACCCGTTGGCAATCACATTGCCTTCACGCAGCACCACACCAGGTTCTTCCAGCAAGGATCTGTTTAACAAATCAACAAGTGCTGGTTCAAGCTGCATTGCTCGAATCAATTGATGGGTTCTTTTGCTGGAACAGTCAGTCAGAGTTTGAATGATTCCAGGCAGCCGTTTCAGGCTGTCACGTAAACCGGATAAATCTCTGGGGCGTGCTGATTTGAGTGCAATGCGTGCAGTGATGCGTTCAATGTCAGCAATCTGCCGGAGAAAGCCGCACACGGGTAAATAATTATTCTGTCCATTCTCTCCGATCAGGGCGGCGATACTGTCCAGTCGCTTCTGTATCTCAATACGATCCCGTAATGGATGATGCAGCCAGAATTGCAACAGGCGGCTGCCCATGTTGGTTGAACAAGTGTCCAATAAAGACAGTAAGGTCGGGAATCTTTCACCACGGATGGTTTCAGAGATTTCCAGATTACGACGGGTTGCGGCATCCATGCGAACATAAATACTATCCCGCTCGGCCTGCAGGGACGCGATGTGGAGAGTGGCTGACCCTTGTGTCAGGCGGGTATATTCCAGCAAGGCACCAGCTGCACGGATTGCTATCGATAAATCCTCGCAGCCAAAGCCTGCGAGATCATGCGTTTCAAATTGTCGGATCAGTTGACCGGTTGCGCTGTCGAGGTCAAATTGCCACAGAGGCAGGCGTTTTAACGCCCAGTGTTTGTTTTGTATCTCAGGCAATGTGAGCGATTCCGGCAAAAGAATTTCAGACGGCTGCAGGCGTTCCAGTTCACTGACCAGATTCTGTGGTGATGTTTCCATCATGCGTAACTGCCCTGCCGCCAGATTTAACCAGGCTAAACCCAGCGTGGATTCGTGAATGAACAAGGACAGCAATATGCAGTCGCGCTTATCCTCCAGCAGTGCTGCATCCGTTAATGTACCGGGTGTGATGATACGTGTGACTTCACGTGCAACAGGCCCCTTGCTGGTAGCCGGGTCCCCTACCTGTTCGCAGATCGCGACGGATTCTCCCGCCTTGACCAGTTTTGCCAGATACTGTTCAGCTGCATGATAAGGAACCCCTGCCATTTTAATGGGTTCTCCGGCAGAAGCACCGCGCCGGGTTAAAGTGATGCCCAGCAGTTTTGCCGCTTTCTCAGCATCGTCAAAGAATAATTCATAGAAATCTCCCATGCGATAAAACATCAGCATGTCCGGATGCTGTGCTTTGATGCGCAGATATTGCTGCATCATGGGGGTATGCGGGTCTTTTTGGGTTTTCATTCGTTCTTGCAGACAATTATTCTGGTATCGGAAAAGCTCGAGATGGCTTGTATCGGCTGCTGGTTATTGTGTCAGTTCTCTATTGCCAATAGGATATCTTTACCTGAGATTAATGTGACCTTTGTTAATTTGCTCATAAATGGTGTAAGGTAAAGCGACCGTGTCCAATGCCCCTGATAGCACCAAATCAATAAACATTAACTGTGGTGCCGATCCCAGCCACAACGACGTATGAGATGGCTTTCCACGCAGAATGCAGATATCGTATGAAATCCCGCTATAAATGCGAGGTATCGTTCTACAGGCTGTTTCTATTTGATTAAGGTTGTGTCGTGCAACCGAGTCTCCTCTGATGACTGTATTGACAGTTCCGCATCCCGATAGAGAGACAACGATTGAACAAACGAGAGCATTTTTGAATTTATTCATCGTTCCATTTAGAAACATTGAGTTATTTCCTGACGATTCCCTTCTCGGGTTAGCAAAACTACTTTCTGTGCCTCACGGGATTGCATAAAATGAAGCTCAGTTACTCAGTTCTCGACAGTACATGGATTCCTGACTGTCAGTGCAGATCTGATTACCTGAGAATTCTTAGAGTTTCTTTCCCACCCAATCGATTACACTTTCAAGCGCAGCTGGTAACTGGTCCGGCAGTGTGCCGCCTGCCTGTGCCATGTCGGGACGACCACCGCCTTTGCCGCCGACTTGCTGCGCGACAAAATTGATCAGTTCACCTGCTTTTATCTGATTGGTTAGATCGGTGCTGACACCGGCAATCAGGGTTATTTTCCCATCCTCAACCGTGCTCAATACGATGGTACACGTTTTCAGTTTATCTTTGAGTTGATCCAGCGTTTCGCGCAATGTTTTGGCATCGGCATTTTCCAGATTGGCAGCTAATACCTTGATGCCCTTGATTTCTTTCGCCTGTGCAGCCAGGTCGCTGCCTTGAGAACTGGCAAGCCTGGTTTTCAGGCGCATCAGTTCTTTTTCAGTTTGCCGCACATTTTCTATCATCTGGGTAATCTTCTGGGTGATTTCCTGAGGATTGGTTTTTAAGGTGTGGGCAACTTCCAGCAGTTGTGCTTCCCGTTGCTGTACATACTCAACGGCTGCCTTGCCAGTAACTGCTTCAACACGCCGGATGCCTGCGGCAACACCCGATTCCGTTACAATTTTAAAGAAACCGATTTGTCCGATCTGAGCCACATGCGTACCGCCGCACAATTCCGTGGAGAACTCGCCCATGCCGATGACGCGCACGATATCAGAATATTTTTCGCCAAATAGCGCCATCGCGCCGCGCTTGATTGCGTCATCATATTTCATGGATGCGGATTCAACGATCGAGTTGTGCCGGATTTGCTCGTTAACCAGGCGTTCTGTTTCGCGTATTTCGTCAGCGGTGAGCGGTGCATTATGGGAAAAATCAAAGCGGGCGCGATTGGCGTCCACCAGCGAACCTTTCTGCGTGACATGCTTGCCCAGCACCTTGCGCAGCGCTGCATGCAGTAAATGGGTGGCAGAGTGATTATTGGCGGTACTGGTGCGGGTGAGTGGATTGACCTTGGCCAGCACGGTATCCTTGATTACCAGTCGTCCGCTGCGTAACAGGCCTTTATGACCGAACACGCCTGCCTGGATTTTTTGTGTATCCGAGACGGCGAAGGTACCATTGCCAGCCAGCAAATCGCCGCAATCACCAACCTGTCCGCCTGATTCGGCATAAAACGGAGTCTGATCCAGAACAACGACGGCTTCATCACCGGCTTCTATAAAATCAACCGAACTGCCCTGTTTATAAATCGCCAGCACCTGCCCTTCATATTGCAGGGCTTCATAACCATGGAAAGTAGTTTGACTTCCTTTGTATTCAATCCCTTCCTGCATGGTGAATTTATTGGCAGCACGTGCCTGTGCGCGTTGCCGTGCCATGGCTTGCTCGAAGCCGGCATGATCGATGGTAATGCCACGCTCGCGACCGATGTCAGCGGTCAGATCCAGCGGGAAGCCAAACGTATCGTAGAGCCGGAATGCAGTTTCGCCATCGAGCACTTTGATGCCGCGACTCAGCGCGCTTTCCAGAACCTGCATGCCGTGTTCCAGTGTCTCGGCAAAACGTTCTTCTTCCTGTTGCAGGACGGCAGCTACACGTGCTTTGGCGGCAACCAGTTCCGGATAGGCCTGCCCCATTGCCTGACTCAGATCGTCTACCAGTTGATAAAAGAAAGGTTGTTTCTGACCCAGTCGATAACCATGGCGAATGGCGCGGCGTATTATCCGCCGCAGTACATAGCCACGCCCTTCGCTGCCTGGAATAACGCCATCCGTAATCAGGAATGAACAGGCGCGAATGTGATCGGCGATGACTTTTAAGGAATTATCAGCAAGATTCTTTGTGCGGGTAACGCGCGCCGCTGCTTTAATCAGGCTCTGGAATAAGTCAATGTCATAGTTACCATGCACATGCTGCATGACCGCAGAGATTCGCTCCAGACCCATGCCGGTATCAACCGATGGCTTGGGAAGTGGATGGAGTGTGCCAGTACTGTCGCGGTTGTACTGCATGAATACCAAGTTCCAGATTTCAATATAGCGATCGCCATCGGCATCGGCAGAACCAGGAGGCCCTCCCTTCACTTCGGAACCGTGATCATAAAAAATTTCTGAACAAGGTCCGCAAGGCCCGGTGTCTCCCATTTGCCAGAAATTATCCGCAGTCGCAATACGCACCACACGCGACGCATCCACTCCGACCTCATTCAGCCAGATATCTGCTGCTTCGTCATCTTCCGAATAAACGGTGACCCATAGCTTCTCGCGTGGAATATTAAGGGACTGGGTCAGAAACTCCCAGGCGAACAGGATGGCATTGCGCTTGAAATAATCTCCAAAACTGAAATTCCCCAGCATTTCAAAGAAGGTATGGTGCCGCGCGGTGTAGCCGACATTCTCCAGATCATTGTGTTTGCCACCTGCCCGCACACAGCGTTGTGAACTGACGGCACGCACGTAGGGTTTTCTGTCCTGACCCAGAAATATATCCTTGAATTGCACCATGCCTGCATTGGTAAACAGCAAGGTTGGATCATTACCCGGAACCAGTGGACTGGATGCTACGATGGTGTGGCCATGAGACTCGAAGAATTCAAGAAATTTTTGTCTTATTTCGCTACTGTTCATGGTGGTTTTTACTTATATCGTTCCAGTTCGATCACAGTCATGCCTACTGCATCCCCTTGGATAATTGCCAGACTTTCGACTTTGACCCGTACGACAATTTCTTCATTCATTTTAGGTAGGTCGGATTCAGTCAAAATAGTGATTTCCCCACTTTTATCTTTCAATACGTAGGATTTAATATTCATCAACGGGACACGTGTTGGATTCTTTGGAATACCCTTCAGCCGGACTTCCTTGCCATCAAAATTGACGGGGGACATATTAATCTCGTTGATAGGTATAATTTCATTCTGTGCGCAGGCGTTAATACTCATCAGCAGGATTACTGCGATGAAACCATTTAATACCTTATATTTCCTCATAATCTTCCTTGTCGGTCTGCGATAAAAGCTGACGTATGATTTCTGATGAAAAGCCCCTGCTGATCATGAACCGCATTTGCTTTCCGCGTTCTTTCAGGTTGGTTGGCAGTGTGCCGAATTTCTTTTGCCAGACTGAATAGGCGGCACCCTTTTCAGTTTCTTCAAGGGTTGGCAATATGCTGGAAATTAAATGCTCATCAATGCCCTTCTCTTTCAGCTCATGTACGATGTATTGATTGCCATATCTCGGTCTGCGTGTATGAATGATCTGCTCAATGACGCGCTCGGCAGATAAAAAGCCACGCTGTTCCAGCTTATCCAGAACATTGGCGAGCGTTTCTCCAGGCGTGGCTTGTGCATGTACTGAAAGCTTACGTTCCAGTTCCAGCCGGGAATATTCTCGCCGCGCCAGATAGCGCAAAGCACGGGTTTCAAGTGCTGATCGAGTATTCACAACGGTTATTTCTCTTTCTCAGGTTTTTCTTTTACCGGTTTTGCCTGATCCGGAATTCCAACCAGCGCGCGAATTTTCTGTTCTATTTCCCTGGCCATGTCCTTATGTTCTTTCAGGTATTCGCGCACATTGTCCTTGCCCTGACCTATCTTTTCGCCTTTATAGGCATACCAGGCGCCTGATTTGTCGATCAGCTTGTGCAATACGCCCAGCTCGATGATTTCACTGTCGCGAGAGATGCCTTCCCCATAGAGAATATCAAAGTCAGCTTGCTTGAACGGGGGCGCCACCTTGTTTTTAACGACCTTAACCCGGGTTTCGTTACCGATGGTTTCCTCACCTTTCTTGATTGATCCGGTGCGGCGGATATCCAAGCGTACCGAAGCATAAAATTTTAATGCATTACCGCCGGTCGTTGTTTCAGGGTTACCGAACATAACGCCAATTTTCATACGTATCTGGTTAATAAAAATAACCATGGTGTTGCTACGCTTGATATTGGCCGTCAGCTTCCGCAAGGCCTGTGACATCAGGCGGGCCTGCAATCCCATTTGAGGATCACCCATATCGCCTTCAATTTCTGCGCGCGGCGTGAGTGCCGCGACCGAATCCACAACGACAATGTCGACCGATCCCGATCGTACCAGCATGTCTGCAATCTCAAGCGCCTGTTCACCGTTATCAGGCTGGGATATCAACAATTCTTTTACGGCGACACCGATCTTCTGAGCATATTGTGGGTCCAGCGCGTGTTCGGCATCAATAAAGGCGGCGGTGCCACCCAATTTCTGCATTTCAGCGATGACTTGCAATGTCAAAGTGGTTTTGCCCGATGATTCCGGTCCATAAATCTCGATAACCCTGCCGCGCGGCAATCCGCCGACACCCAGTGCAATATCAAGGCCCAGCGAGCCGGTAGAAACAACTTGTATATCATAGGCTACGTCGTTAGCGCCCAGCCGCATGATCGATCCTTTGCCGAATTGTTTCTCGATCTGGGATAATGCAGCGTCCAGCGCCTTACTCTTGTTTTCGTCCATGAAATTTCCTGTTAAAAGTCGTTCAAATTATCGCATAACCTGTATGACATGAATCTGTTTGTTGCGATGGGCCCGTTTTGCTTCAAAAAATTGCCGCAGTAAAAAACTCGAGTATCTGACTTGCCTGCGATATAATTATGCGCGTCGTAGAGTGATAAGCATTAATTTATCACGACAAAATAATTATTACATGGTAACAGAGGGAGAATTACTATCCGAGTCATTTTGTTAGGTGGCCCCGGTGCAGGAAAGGGCACGCAGGCCAATTATATCAAGGAATATTTTGGTATTCCGCAAATTTCCACGGGCGATATGTTACGTAATGCCGTCAAAGCCGGTACCGAACTGGGTATTATGGCAAAAAAGATAATGGATACCGGTGGACTGGTTTCTGACGAGATTATCATTAATCTGGTTAAAGAGCGCATCGTACAACCGGATTGTGCGGGTGGATTTTTGTTTGATGGTTTTCCGCGTACTATTCCACAAGCCGATGCCATGAAAGCAGTGGGTGTGCCGATTGATTTTGTGGTTGAGATCGATGTCGCGGATGCAGAGATTGTTAAGCGCATGTCGGGTCGTAGAGTACATCCTGCATCAGGCCGTACTTATCACGTGGATTTTAATCCACCGAAAGTGAATGGCCAGGACGACGTAACCGGTGAACCGCTCATACAGCGGGATGATGACAAGGAAGAAACGGTCAGGAAGCGATTGGAAGTCTACCATGAGCAGACGGAGCCACTGGTTGATTACTACTCGAAGTGGTCGGCCAATGGCGGCAAGGATGCTCCGCGTTATATCAAAATAGCGGGTGTCGGCACGGTTGAGGAAATACGTGATCAGATTTTTACGTCACTGATGTAAATCAGCCTCATTTCTTTTTGGTTCAGGTAACACAGAATTCGGAACTCAGGACGGCGATCAGCCGCGCCTGAGTTTTTGTACGTACAGATTAGTAGAAAATAGCTTATTTACGATTTGATCAATCAGGAGAAAACTATGGCAATTAAAAATGTATTTTATGCCCAGTCAGGCGGCGTTACGGCTGT
>JBBTCY010000243.1:0-3421 GCA_038043005.1 Pseudomonadota bacterium | reverse complement strand
TTTGAGCCTGTTTTTAACACCGCAGCGGCAACGCAGATAGTTTTTCAACGGCCTGTTAGCGCACCACCCCCCGTCGCAATAGCTGCCAGGCTACTTTCAGCCCCCACAGGATCGGGTGGCGGCGCAACATCGGGGTAATTTCCACGCGCACGCCCGTGTGTCGTTCTATTTTCCAGGCGGCGTACTCGACGCTGTTATTGAAAGTCAGCGTGGCTTTGGACAGGCGCAGGATGGACAGGATTCTTCCCTGCCAGCGCCGCAGTCGCCAGCACCAGAGGGCCTGGCGGCGTGTCGATGGCGTGGTCAGGCAACGATAGCGTCCATCGCTCTGTTTTTCGAGTACTCCTGTCAGTACGGGGCTGGCAGCTTCTGTCAGACGGGTAAATGCGCCCAGATTGGCTTGTGCCAGATGGCGCGCACGGGTTTCCTGTTCAGCCCGTAACTCAGCAGCATAGGTCAACATCAGGCAGCGAGTCCATATTTCTTCAATATCGATGGTGCTGGGTTCAAGTGCAGGAACGCCGGATTCCAGGAAAGTCACCACAGAATGCGCCAGTGCCGTGCAAATACGCTGCCGGACGGACTCATCGCGGGCATACAGCAGCCGGGAGGGTTGCGCAAAACGTGCCCAGATATACGAATGGAACCAGTAGTGTGCGCCCTGTTCAAAATCAGCAGTGGAAATAACCGCATATTTTGCACGCAATGTTTTTTCCTGATGGTGTACTTCCAGATAGAAGACATTAGGCGGCAGCATGGCATTCAGCATGCCCAGATAACGCTGCGGGTAAGCCTTCCGATAGCTATCCACGACGACATACAGATCGACGATACCTTCATCCAGACTGCAGGCGGAATGCAGACAGGAGCCATACAGAATCACGGCATCCAGTGATACGCCAAAATGTGCGATCAAGGCATCAATAAAAGGGGCGAAATCAGCAGAAACTGTCTGATTGCTCTGTTTTGCGACCTCCGTAATCAGCGCTGCGGGTAGTTGGCTATTGAATGGAGGCATGGAGTCGGTCATGGCTATATCGGTATTCTAGAGCACTAAAAATGTAATGGGGTTGGTTGCTGTAATCCGCAAAGGTTCCTGCGCGTTAACAGAACGATGCAATTCACCGTCCACAATATATTCATCATCCATCAGTAAGGTCAAGGCATGGGTATTATGGCTATAGTAGCCGTCTTCTTCCTTTAGAATCTGACCGCCGCCTGACAGCAGAGGCCATAACGAACGCCATAAGCGCTTGCGGTGACGATCAACCAGTGTGACATGCAGGGGGGACGGTTCCTGTCCCCAGTAAGGCCGCATGTTTAATAGCAGGCTATCCAGTGCGCTGACCAGTGCAAACAGATAGGTTCCCTGATGGTTTCGCCCGTTTGCTTCCGTTATCGACAGCGTAACGGGTGCCCAGTTACTGTGCGGGCGGCCGAGCATCATGCCGACCAGCATGCCGATTAAGGATCGCAGCATGATCAGAGAAGTAAATATTCCACCGGTAATACCCAGTTGCTTGACGCTGCTGCGCGAAAACTTGACGCCGCGTGCGACCAGACCAACGGCAAAAAACATGCCGTAGATTGGCGTAATGCCGGTTTGCTCGATGCACAACGCCGGGCATTGCACCAGATTGGGAGCGGAAGAAGGGCTCAGCAGGTAGTCGCGTAACCGGCACAATACCTGTTCCGGCTTGCCGTGAATGCCCAGATCCAGCGATGTCATATTGGTAGTGCCGCCCGGTACGACCATCAGAACAGGCCACTGCGCCGGTGGCAATGTGGCAAACAGGTGGCTCAGTACCGCCTGGGTGGTGCCATCACCCGCGATAATGACCAGTAAATCCGGATGTCGCGTGATGAGTGCATCAACCGATGACTTGAATGTGAGCGCATCGGCTGCCGTGCAGACGATGGCATTCGGCATGGTGTTCAATATCCGTAGAATGGCTGCTTTGCGCTTGCGGGCCTGACCACCCAGTGGGTTAAACAGGAACCCGACATTGGCTGCTCCGGTTTTTAAGCGGTCAATCCGTGCCTGAATAGTCATAAAACCGACTGGGAAGAACGTGTCGATTGTGTTCTCAGAACAAGCGGTGCACGTGTAAAGATTCTCACGGCCAGTATATCGCGGTCTTTACCGGGATCAATATCTTCCAGCCATGACCGCAATACGCCCTGTTTGCGATATTCCCGCCACCCCGCCAGGACGCGGAAGGTAAGGATTCCGGTAGAAATCAGATGCCAGACAACCACCAGTGACAATCCTAAGCCGGGACGATCAATCAACCACCCGAAGGTGAGCAGAATCAGATTGGGGTTACGCCGGGCGGTGATCAGCCGGTTAAATGAATCCACCTGATGCCAGATAAAGATATCAAAGGATGCCAGCGAGTATTGGAAAACACCTTCGCACAGGCGACCGCCCACATAACCAAAGAACATCAGCCACATGAGCACTTCCAGCCCCGGAATCGGTGTCGACGCATTGGCCAGACCGATTCCCCAGGCCAGGTACCAGAGCGGCGGGTGGATGAGGTCCAGTCCATGATCCAGCACATCGCCAAATCGGCTTGAAGTCACGGTGACGCGCGCTAATTTTCCATCCACGGTATCCAGAAAGGTCATGAACCATCCCATCAGGAGTCCGATGGCAAAGAATCCATACCAGAATGCGACACCGGCCAGCACCGCAAGCACAAGACTCAACAAGGTGACATGGTTGGGCTGCCAGCCATGGCGTATACACAGGTGGGTCGACCAGAAGGCCGGCCATGGCCAGACCCATTTGGTGACCAGATCGGTGACGCCTTTATAGGAACCGGCGAACAATTCTTCTTCCAGTATGTGCTGATTGTCTGCACTGATCGGGAATATATAGGGAGGGTCCTTTCTTTTCAGGTTTTTCTGAAAATCTATTTTCAGATCTTCCAGGTGACAACGGGGAAGCGCAAACACCGCAAACTTATTGATTTCATTTTTGTCATTGACCAGATTCTTGAGCGTGTACTGCGCTTTCGATTCATCCGTGCGCACGGCAACAGGGAGATTCTCGTTGCTGTACAGAACCATTTTCTCGGGTGCATTGATCAGCGCGGTCAACACGCGGGAATCGAATAAATGCGTTGCACTTAGAAATAATATCGATCCGTGTACAGGGATTTTTTTGATGTCATCGAGCAATATCGCCTGCCGGGTTGCTGCGACCATGCGTTGAAGTCTTTCCTGGCCGGTCAATCCCCAGATCTTTGTTTCACTTTCACCGAAGATGTAAATATAAGTTGAAGTTGACATGTGTAGATAGAGAGTCAGTTTTGTTGGAATTTGTAATAAGTCATTGGCGTAATTGAGTGGCTCGGTGATGCAACAAGCTGCCGGTATGCACGCGGGTGACCTGCAGTGAATTCTACCGTGTTAT
>JBBTCY010000242.1:5088-8944 GCA_038043005.1 Pseudomonadota bacterium | reverse complement strand
CCTGTTTATCCGATGACACGTCTGATCGATGAAATTGTCCGCATCGATGAGGGCATTTATCTAGGCCAGTTGGTATTCGCGACGCAGCATTACAGCCTTGGAACTTTTAATTTGCCAAACGGCCAGGTTGTATCAATCGGCGATACCTATCCCTATCACTCCCTGATCGACAATTTAAAACGGATTCTGCCGGACAGCCTATCGGGCGGCAAAAACCCTTATCGATACCAGAACAATGGCTTCTTCCTGATGGTAGATCCCGCTTATGCCAGGGAATTTTATGCCGATGATGCATTTCCACAACTGCGCCCACGCTCAGGTGAAATCGGATTCAAGGAGCTTGGATATGATCAAGTACCCACTTCACTCGTGACAGAATCAGTAAAAGCAACGACTGTCACTGCACAGAACTGGGCTGATATCTCTGACTGGACTGAAGGCTGGAAGCGTGACGAAGCGTTGAAACGCAAGTTCACTACTTTCATTCTGGAAGAATCGCCGAAAGGTGCTGAAGATAGCGATGTCACTAAAATGCTGATGGATGGCGAGTCTATTTTGCAGATGCTGCAGCGGATCAGTACTGAAATTTCCACCCAGAGCAATCCACAGGATCACTTGAAATATTTTGAGAAACTCAATCGCCTATTCCGCCGAGGTGTGGCACCAACGGTAGAAAAAGGCTTGTTTCAAGGACATGGTGAGCGCGGCTATAACATACGTATCGACAGCAAAGAAACAACGGATTGGTATGGCGAAACAGTGCGCAGTACTGGTTTTGATTACTATCACGGTGCCACACTTAATCTACATAATGGTTTCGGCGAAACGTTCTGCCCGGATTCCACTAGCAAACCTGACGATGCGCATCTTTTCCCCAGTGTTCTTTCAGATCTGATGCTGGCCCATAAAACCCCCAATATACTTAACATGATGTGGCATAACATTGGCAAGTATATTTTTCCGTGGGCCGGAAAATCTTATGAAAAAATTTCAGGGCGGAAATTGAGCATGTTCCTCGATGAAAGTGATGATTTAGCTGAACGCTATCCCGAACGCGTTCAAGCACTTAAAACACACCTGGCCAGCGCACCGCACTACGCATTGGTAGAAAAAAACAGGGAACACTACTGGGATGCTGAGGGTGTTTATGCCAGGCACTTGAAAAGCGGTTCCTGGGATAAAGGCATGTCGGCTGAAGACAAAGCATTCTGGGAAAGTGAAGCGGCTTCACATTGGGTCGATGGGAACAATATTCAGGACAAACGGATCATTGCTGCCGATCCATTGATGCGTATCGTGGATATGAACTATCGCATTCCGGATGCATCATTACAGGCAGCATCAGCAATCGGCCCATCGCCATTTGTACGGCAGGGCTATATTTTCCTTGGCGTGGATGACCGGGAATCGATTTTGTCAATGAATAACGGAGATGACAAGAAGAAAAAAGTGTTCCAGTTTCACTACCGTTTCCCAATGATCGGTGGTCCCACCCCTATTGGCTTTTGTCTCGATGAAATCGTCGAGATTGCGGATGGTCTTTATTTAGGACAATTGATCTATTCCACCGCATTGAACAAACCATTCCATTCGTCAGTCGACCCCTCTGAGTACAAATATCAGTTATTTGGCTATTTCCTGCTGCTCGATGATGTATGGCAATATCACAGGCTGGCGATAAAATTAGATACATTCATTGAATCATAGCGGAGGATCTGATGAGTAATGACAGACTAAATCGGGGCGGTATCCATATTGACCTTGAACATGGGGAAGTAAATTCTTCGATGCTCAGTGAGAGTGTCTCCATTTTCCCCATCCCCAATACAACTCCTGATCAAATTAAAACGCTTGAAGATCTTGCACTCAGCGACATTAAACTCAGTGACTTTCCAGTCGTACAGGCATGGCGCAATCAACTGTTTGATCCACAATGGATCCCAGAGATTTGCGATGAATTACCCCGTCTGCTGACCGAATTTCTGCGCCATCCTGAACATGAGACACTTCCGCCCACCACCCGTCGCGCTCAGGCACTGAAACATGTTTTCTGTAACAAGACACCTCTGGTGAAAAATACTGACTTGCTGCCGGGTCAAACCACAACCAGTTTCGTAGGGCCAGTGCTATATATGGATATGAGTGGCTACTGTATCTGGCCGGAGCTGGAGACCATTTCCAGGAGACCGCAAAACCCATTCAATATCAAACCGGAAGTAGCCAAACGGCTGAATGAGGAAATTTTTCCTTACTGGCTTGAGCGGAGAACTGTTCAGGAAGTAGCACGCTATACTGATTACGATACGGCACACTACATCGATGACCAGCGGGATGAGGTTGATGGTGGTTTGTACGAGGGAAAACCTTCCATTGATCCACCCCTTAAAAAAGGAGCGGGTGAAACTCCGAAATGCCAGGAACTGTTTGAACGGGTTGCCTTCTATCTATCCGATAAAGCAACTGCCGTCTCTCACACTGCACCCGATTTCAGCCGGGTACTGAAATTTGGTTTTGATGGTCTGGTCGCTCAATTACAGAAGGATATTGATAGTGGCGCGGCTGATACGCCAGAGAAAATCGAGTTCAGCCAAAGCGTAATCACTGTGTATGAAGGCGCCAGGATCTATGCCGATCATCTGGCTGATGCCGCTGAAAAAGCAGGCAATACCGAGCTTGCGCTCATCTGTCGCAAGGTTCCGGCAAAACCGGCCGACACTCTGGCAGAAGCAATGACCGCTATCTGGATCTGCTACCATCTGTTATTACAGGAAAATACCAATTTTGGCCTCTCCATCGGTCGCCTGGATCAGACGCTGAACGAATATTATCTGCGTGGTTGGCAGCAACAGCCCGATCATGCGGCGAAAACAACTTATACCCGGCGGGCTGTCGAATTGATGTGCCACTTCTTCCTGCATTGTTCAGACCATGTGCCGCTATCACCTGAAAGCGCGGAAGTATTGTTTGCCGGCAGTGGCTCAAATCAGGCATTAACCGTAGGTGGCACACGCTTTGAGAATGGCAAAACGGTTGATGCAGTCAACGATATGACTTACATCATTTTAAAAGCGACCGAAATGCTTGCCATCCGCGACCCTAATGTCCATGCCCGGTATCACAAAGATATCCATCATCGCTCACCGGAGGGCGTCCCTTTGGGAGCCGATGAGATTTCTCCTTATTTGAAGCGGATTTGCCAGGTTAACCTGGTCACCCGCGCAACACCTGCGCTGCATGGCGATGTGCCCGTAATTCACAGCATGGCCAACTACTATGCCAAGCATAGCCATATTACGGCTGATGAAGCGCTTGCAGATGCCCATGACTACGCTTCAATTGGTTGTATCGAACAGAATGCCGACCATAAACACTATGGTCACACAGGCTCTACGTTGCTGGCACTGCCGGCCGTACTGGAATTAGCCATGTTCGGTGGCAAGCACCGCAGCGACGGTATCGGTAAAGATGATCCCAATCTGTTTTATGACAAACCCGAGTACACTTCCACACCCTTAATTGAAATGAAGTCGATGCAGGATTTCATCGACAGCTTCCGCTTCCAGCTTGATGAAATGGCGCGACATTGCGTGCAGTTCAACAACTATCTGGGCCGCACTCTGGAAAAGGTTCGACCATCTCCATTACTCTCAGGCCTCTTCGATGGCCCCACCAACAAACCCGGGGAAAGTGGTGCGAAATTTCGTGATGTTTCCTCTGGAGGTGCTAAATATAATTCCTCAGGAGTAGCCGTTATCGGACTTGCTGATGTCATCGACTCATTCTGTGTCATTGATGCGCTGGTATTTGGTGGAAAAATATCTGCAAAGGAACTTATCGCCGTATTGGATGCAAATTT
>JBBTCY010000242.1:3534-4988 GCA_038043005.1 Pseudomonadota bacterium | reverse complement strand
CACTCACCGTGGCGGACGCTATTTGACCGGCTACTGGAGCATGACTAATCATGCCGGCTTTGGCATGCTCAGCAGAGCCACACCGAATAGTCGGATTGATCGTGCTTCATTTGCAAGCGGAATCACACCCTGTCCCGGCATAGTCAAAGCCAATGGCGATCCGGTGATGCTGCTCGATCATATGCTATCGGTCACCAGCGTCGATGCGGATACCGTACAAAACGGCTATACCTATAACCTCAGCCTGACACCCCGTGGTAAAACTTATTTCAATGAAGATACCGAACTATTTGCTACGCACATGAAAACTTTTATGGACCAGGATGGCGTTCTCGTCCAGCTTTGCGTGACTTCCATTGAAGATTTTATTGCTGCAAATGCAGCGGCGACATTGGCAAGCCGGGCAGGTGCCGGTGAGGCTGAACAGAAAGCTTTGGCGCCGTACAAAGACTTGATGATCCGTGTTGCCGGCTACTCGGCCTACTATGTCACGTTGAGCCCGCTGATGCGGCAGGAAATTATCGATCGTGCCAATTTCGACATGAAAAGTGGCATCGAACAGCACGAAACTTCAGGAGTGCAATGATGCATGCAACCATTCCCGCGTTACCTCACGGCATTCACTATATTTTAAGATCCGGCATCCGGCTGGGCGAATCAAACGGCAGCCTTGCCGGACTCATGAATCGAATAGAAGGCACGCTATTAGCCAACGGCATGGCCGTGCTCATCAAGCTCGGTTTCGGTTTTTTAACCAGTTCTGGTTTAAGTGAATCCAAGGCAAAAAAGGCACAGCATTTTTTTGAAAACAATTTCATTATAAAAGATCCCAGCGTCAGTGGTGGCATTCGCTATTATCAGGGAAAGATCCTGATCCGCACTCGAAAACCACAGGATGACATGAATGTCCTGATCAAATTCTGCCCTGATCCGGAGGCGCTTTTTATACAAACCCCTTTCGGCCAGCAACTGAACCCGGCGGCTATTGTCACTACCCAGGCACTCAGCGAAGCAGAAGCAGATCAGATTCAGTTCGATCCGGATAAGGTTGATCTGGTGATTCGCTTTAAGGATACCCGGGCTATTCTGGGATTGGCTGAACGTCCCGAGGCTGATGTCGTGCAGTTGTTGCTTGAGAACCTGGTGCAGATTACCGGCAATTTCGGCCACATGTTCAAATTTGGCGCTATTGGAAAAAATATTCAACTGGCGATGAAGGATTTTTATGAGTGATAAGGGACTTGTTTTCGATATCAAGCGTGATTGCAGCGAAGACGGCCCCGGCATTCGAACCACTGTTTTCTTTAAAGGTTGCCCCCTTTCCTGCATCTGGTGCCAGAATCCCGAAGGGAAAGAAGTTAAACCCGAAATCGATATTCATGGCAAGCAGATTGGTACCTGGTATACCGTCGATGAATTGATGTACCGATTATTGCAAGATAAGCCATTTTTCA
>JBBTCY010000242.1:2001-3434 GCA_038043005.1 Pseudomonadota bacterium | reverse complement strand
CTGCTTGCTGATGCGCTGATCCCTGTTATTCCAAGAATTCCGCTCATTCCAGGAATAACAACAACAGAAGAAAACCTCCGGGGCATTGCCGCATTTCTTGAGAAGCATGGTGTCAAATCATGCTCCCTGATGCCCTATAATCCACTATGGAGCGACAAATTACAAAAACTGGGCCTGACCCCACGTTATTACCACAAAGGGTTCATGACACCAGCCGAGCAAAAGAACTGTATCAATTATTTCACAAAATCTAGTTAACCCAATCCAAGGGGGAAATCGTGCAAATAGACTTTCATCATGCAACGACTTATGTATTGGCCCGTCTGGCCGGTTTTGAACACTCCGAAGCAGATATTATCGCCTACTCAGCGCAATATGTGGATGATGCGACCAATTCAGGCATCATTTACTTTACCGATGGCGCTATGTATGAACGCGTCAGTTCCGCTCATAAAACGGTTGATTATAGAAATCTGGATGAATTATCCAATCATAAAGTCTGGATACCATTCCATTTCTTGCCTGGAAATAATGGATTTAAAGCAGGAGAAAATCCACAGGATAGCTTTCTGGATAAAATCATTTGCAAGCCAGGCAGCCTTGTTGCAAAAGACATGGTCAGTCATTGTATAAAAAACAAAAATAATCCATATAGCTTACATCGGCTCGGCATCACGATGCATGTCTATGCTGACACATGGGCTCACCAAGGGTTTGCCGGAATTAATCATAAGATTAATGACATCAGCCATCTGAATGATGAGGATAATCCGGGATCTTCTCTGGTATCGAAACTGAAAATATTTTTTGGAGACCGATTTGATGAAAAAGCCAGCAAACTGGTTGGTGATACCTTACCACTGGGTCATGGCGCAGCACTCTCCTTTCCGGACCGCCCCTACCTCAAATGGAGTTACAAAGATCACAACAAACAGAAAGTGGTCAGAGATAATACCGCAATCTTTCTGGAAGCTTCCGATCAGTTATACAGGGCCATGCAGCAATTCCGGGCTGGCAATGCGACTGCGGGCGTTCCTGGTCTGCAGGATAAGGACAGAAACAAAATTGAAAAATTGTTTCGTGATATTCAGGAGGAAGATGGAGACAAGCGGCATAAAGTATGGCTACAGCACATTTCAGACAGTTATTTTGACTTCCCGCCGGCTAATCTGACCTATATCGCAAAAGGAGCCGGTTCCTGGAAACAGGCAGCGCTTGGTACGACAAAACCTGACGATGATAATAAAGACAATAAGTTTGAATACACTCCTTCATTTCTGAAGAGCAATTGGAAGCTATTCCACGATGCGCTTCAAATGCATCGATTTTATGTTATTCATGATCTGCTCCCGCAATATGGCATTTGCGCAGCATAGTTATGCGGATTATCTGATAATTGAAGCGATATGTTATCGAAAAGCACTAAGCCGATA
>JBBTCY010000242.1:0-1901 GCA_038043005.1 Pseudomonadota bacterium | reverse complement strand
TACGCAGACCGGCGCGTTGTGCCGCCAATACCTTCTCCTTGATGCCACCCACCGGCAATACCAAGCCGCGCAGGCTGATCTCACCTGTCATGGCCATCTCGTGATTCACCGGCCTGTTGGTAAACAGGGAAGCCAGTGCAATAAACATGGCCACGCCGGCACTGGGCCCATCCTTAGGAATGGCCCCCGCTGGCACATGCAAATGGATGTCGATGCCATCAAACATTGATACAGGAATATTAAGCTCATCCGCACGCGCTTTCACCAATGTCAATGCTGCCTGAGCGCTTTCTTTCATGACATCGCCAAGCTGCCCGGTCAGAATCAACCGCCCGCTTCCCCCTACCTTCGTGGCCTCGATAAACAGGATATCCCCACCCACCGGCGTCCATGCCAGGCCAGTCGCCACGCCCGGCAAGCTTGTTCGTAGTGCGATTTCATGCTCGAATTTTTCCGGTCCTAAAATAGCATCCAGATCGACCGTATCGATCCGTAATTGTGATTGAGTACCTTCGGCAACGCGCATTGCAGCATGACGCATCACGCGCCCAATCTCCCGCTCAAACTGGCGCACACCGGCTTCACGGGTATAGTTCGCAATGATGCTGTTCAGTGCTGCGGATGTCAGTTCACAGTGTTCAGCGCTTAAACCATTGGCCTCTCGTTGGCGTTGTATCAGATAACGCAATGCGATTTGAAGCTTTTCTTCCTGTGTATATCCCGGCAGGTCAATAATCTCCATGCGATCACGAACTGGCGACGATACATTGTCAATCACATTGGCTGTGGCGATAAAAATCACACGGCTCAAATCAAACGGCACGCCAAGATAATTGTCACGAAATGTCGAGTTTTGTTCCGGGTCGAGAATCTCGAGCAAGGCGGCCGACGGATCGCCTTGTATGCTGGCTGACATTTTGTCGATCTCATCGAGCATCATGACGCAGTTACGCGCACCGGCCTTGCGCAAACCCTGCACGATATTACCCGGCATGGCACCCACATAGGTACGGCGATGGCCACGCATTTCAGCTTCGTCATGCACACCCCCTAATGATACCCGCACAAATGGCCGCTGCAATGCATGAGCGATACTTTGACCCAGCGAAGTTTTGCCCACGCCCGGCGGTCCAACAAAACACAGGATCGGTGCACGACCTTGCGGCTTCAGTTTTTGTACCGCCAGGAATTCAACGATACGCTGCTTAATACGCTCCAATCCAAAATGATCTGTTTCCAGGATTTGTCGCGCCGCACCCAGATCGATCGGCAAGTTATCAGGCAGTCGCCAGGGCAATTCAGTCATCCATTCCAGATAGGTGTGCAGCATCGAGTACTCACTCGATGCGCTTTGCATACGCTGCAACCGGTGTAATTCTTTGCGTACCTGCGCTTCGATCTCACCTGGCATACCCGCCTTGTTGATCGCATCAGTCAGCCGCGCAATCTCCTGATCATCGTCGCCATTTTCACCCAGCTCTTTCTGAATCGCTCTCAACTGTTCCTGTAACAGAAACTTGCGCTCGCGATCTTCCATTTGCTCTTTGGTACGTTCGCTGATTTTCTGCGACAACCTCAATACTTCTATGCGATGAGATAAAATCTGCAATACTTTCTGCAAGCGTTCTTCGATATTGACCGTCTCGAGCAACATCTGTTTCTCGTTTACCTCGGTATCAAGCAGACTGGCCGTAATATCGGCAAGATGTGATGGCGCGTGCGTCGCCTGCAATACTTGTGCAAGTTCCGCAGGAATACCCGGCAACAATGATAGAATTTCGATTGCGCGTTCCCGTAATTGTAAGGCCAGCGCTTCCACCTGCGTAGATACCTGTTCTGTCTCTTCGACTTGCTTTACCCGGGCAGCCAGGAATGGATATCCTTCGACCAGCTCTTCAATA
>JBBTCY010000241.1:0-2236 GCA_038043005.1 Pseudomonadota bacterium | reverse complement strand
GGCATTCAAGTCAATGCCATTCCCTATCAGCAGAAAGAAAAAACTTCCTCAATGAATCATTCAGAGGAATCAATGATGCAGAACGTACCATGAGCTCTCATTTCTTTATTGATCGACCCATTTTTGCATCGGTCCTGTCCATTATCATTGTAGTCATCGGCCTGGTCGCTTTACAGAAACTACCGATCGCACAGTTTCCGCAAATTACCCCCCCGATGGTACAGATCGATGCGGATTACCCGGGCGCCAGTGCAGAAGTGGTAGCGGAAGCAGTGGCGCGTCCTATCGAGGTGCAACTCCCTGGTATCGACAACCTTCTGTACTACGAATCGACCAGTACGAATGATGGGCATATGACGATGAAGCTCACGTTCGAGATTGGAACCGACGTGGATATTGCGCAAGTCCAGACGCAGAACCGGCAACGTCTTGCCGAACCTCAGCTGCCTGACGAAGTTGTCCGGCAGGGCATTACCGTAAAAAAAACATCGCCGGATCTGCTGGCGGTTATTGCATTGAGTTCCACGGATCCCAAGCATGACACTGTTTTTCTCTCAAATTATGCGCTGCTGCGAATTCTCGATAGTGTCAAACGGCTTCCTGGTGTTGGAGATGCGATTATTTTTGGAGGACAGAGTTATTCCATGCGGTTAATCCTCGATCCTATCCGCATGGCACAACTCAATATCACACCAACTGAAATTGCGAGTGTTGTTCGAGAGCAGAATCGTGATTTCCCAGCCGGCAGGATCGGTCGTGAACCGACTCCTAACGGTACAGAACTTACCATCCCGGTGATTACGCGTGGCCGGATGAGCGAAGTCAAGGAATTCGAAGACATGATTGTCCGGGCTTATCCGGATGGTTCCATGGTGCGAATGCAAGATGTTGCACGCGTGGAATTGGGAGCACAGTCCTATGACCTCCAGGGGCGATGGAACGGAAAACCCAATACTTTTCTTTTAACCTTTCTTGCGCCGGGTGCAAATGCGCTCGACACGGTTCGACAAGTTCGCGAAGAGATGGACAAGCTAACCAAGAGCTTTCCGGCTGGCGTATCGTACGATATTCCCTACGATACCACCACATTCATTGATGTTTCCATCCGGGAAGTTGTGAAGACTCTCGGCGAAGCCACGCTGCTGGTGATTCTGGTCGTCTTTCTCTTTTTGCAGAGCTGGCGTGCCACGCTCATTCCAGCTATCGCTGTGCCTATTTCACTCATTGGAACGCTTGCAGGCATGGAAGTGCTGGGATTTTCAATTAATACGCTCACTCTTTTCGGTATGGTACTCGCCATCGGTATCGTGGTGGATGATGCGATTGTGGTGGTTGAAAATGTAGAGCGGCATATGACCAAAGGCGGATTGTCGCCGAGAGATGCTGCAAAAAAAGCTATGGATGAGGTAACCGGACCGGTGATTGCAATTGTTCTGGTGCTGGCTGCCGTATTCGTACCCGTCGCCTTTTTGGGAGGAATTACCGGTGAATTGTATAAACAATTTGCAATTACTATTGCATTGTCAGTGGCTATTTCCGGATTCGTAGCATTGACCCTCAGTCCTGCTCTGTGTGCTTTGGTTCTCAAGCCGGATCACGGTTCCCCTGAAGGATTCTGGAAAATATTTAACCGGTCATTTGATTGGGTGCAGGCACGCTATGTCGGAACGGTTGGAGTCATCCTCAAACGGTCAGTGATGGCACTCGCCATCTTCTTAATTTTGATACTGGTTATTCTTGGCTTATTCAGAACCATTCCAGGAAGTTTTCTGCCAGAAGAGGATCAAGGTTATTTTATTACCGTTATTCAGTTGCCAGATGGCGCTTCCATGACACGAACCATTGAAGTGCTGAGTAAAGTGGAAAGTTATTTCCAATCGATTCCGGCTGTCCATTCAACCGACACGCTGGCTGGCCAGAATTTTGTTTTCGGCACCCGTGGAACGAATCAGGCAACGATGTTCATCCCATTGAATCATTGGGATACCCGTCAGAATACCGGTGAGCAAGTGCCCAGCCTGATTGCGGCAGCATTTCAGGAATTTGCCAAAATTCCTGAAGCCCTGATTCTGGCTTTTAATGCCCCTTCAATCAGTGGGTTGGGTTCCACCGGGGGGTTCTCAGCTCACCTGCAAGATCCCAGTGGCGGTGATTTTGCCGAGTTCGCTGCTGTTGCTCAGGAATTTGTCGCCAAGGCGATGGAACATCCGGCAATTGCAGTTGCCAATACCAATTT
>JBBTCY010000240.1:0-3958 GCA_038043005.1 Pseudomonadota bacterium | reverse complement strand
CATTATTGTAGAGGGATTTTTTGCTGTGAATGTGCGCCACGTAATCATATTGTTGCAGCGCTTCGCCAAAAGTACAGAACATGGGCGCGATATCACGGCCACGATTAGGCACGACAGTTACTATCAGCTGTCCTAACCGGGGTAGATCGGGAAAAACCTGCTCGCACACATGACTGGTTGCTTCATTGGGTGTTGAAACAAACAGGTCATACGGATATGGCATGTTACGTAGGGATTTCGCAAACTCGGCGGCTAGGTCGGCATAAAAAATATGGGCATGAATCGCAATGCGGCCAGGCGGTGATTTTGTTAATGGGGAAATGCTGGAGAGATCGATCATGCCGGCCAGCAGATTACCGGCAGTCATGGCGAGTTGATTTGCGGTTCCATGCATCCTGGCGCACCAGGCTTCATAATGTCCTCTTCCTGCAAAGAGGGGGCCTGCTGTTCGATAGGCAATATTTAATGCGGATTTGCGCCATCGTGCCGGTAAGCGCCAGTAGACGATCTTCAGCGGAGGGATTAACCGGCGGCGTAATCCGTCCAGCGCTTCATGGCGTTGCCCACGGGCAACCCGGATAAAGAACCGCAAGGGCGCTGTGATTTTCCATGAAGTTGAATGAACCAGATCATTGACTGTCTTTTGCAGTGACTTTTCCCGGCTGGTGCTTGCCAGAACAGTCTGTGTCAGAAGTGCCAGGCGATTTTGCAGAGAAACAATTTCCTGATTGAGTTTGATGATTTCCTGACTGAATCTTAAATTTTCCTGATGTGCCGTAATATAGTCACCCAGTTGGGCGAATAGATTCTTTTCCAGTAATTCACTATCACCGGTTTGCCAGCGGGAAATGAGCTGCCGGATGATATCCGGTTGCGATTTGCCTATAAATAAAACACCAAGACCGTAAGAATGGGCAAATTCTATTGAAGGATATAAGGTTTTTAGCTGTCCCCATAATTTCCACACTCCAAATTCGCGTTCGTGGACATGGGTATCATGGAACAACACGATGCCTCGATCGGATAATTTGGGCAGCCAGGTTTCAAAATCGTGCTTAACGGCTTCATAGGTATGTAGGCCATCAATATGAAGCAGATCAATGGAGTGATCGCTGAATTGATCGACAGCCTGATCAAAGGACATCTGTAACAGGCTGGAGAATTCCATGTATTTTGCTTTATGGTACGCAGACAACGATAGAAAGATATCTTCCCCATAAGGCCCGGAATGAACATCACCCTGCCATGTGTCGACGGCATAACACCGGGTGCTTAAACGATTTTCCGCGACTGCCTGACAGGCGGCAAGGTAGGAATTTCCGGAATGAGTGCCAAGCTCTACAAAAATATCCGGTTTGACTGTCGCGATGAGCCATGCCATAAATGGAATATGTCCAACCCATCCGATCGGATGCACCACTCTATCCGGTTTTATCAACATCGAATCATTTAATATTGTGGGCAAACTCATTTTTATCCTGATTGATTGCGATAGCAGTTATCTGTTAGATCAAATTCATGCGGAACAATAAAAAAGCAACTTGCTGTCAGTCATCCAACGTATTATCACAAATTTCCATGTGTTTTCCGATGATCTGCAGTTATTTATTTTATACAGCAACCCGTTAATGCCGGTACGCGACTACACAGTTCTTACGGTGAAGCTTTCGGCAGCAGCGGCAACAAATCAGCAGCCCACCAGGCGCCTGGATGATTATGTATCGCATGGTCTATGAATGCGTAAGGATCTTCGCCGGGAGCCGAGAAACGCAGGTAATGCGTGTTATCACGGAATTCGCATACGAACGCCATTAGTGGCGCATGGGATATTTTAGCCAGTTTGGCCGCACCGGGAGCAAAACCTCGGGGCGAACCCAGAAATGAACGGATAAGCATGGATTTGTGTGAATTGGGAGGTAGGTCGCCGGGAATGACAATCACGCCGCCCTTCTGCAGGAATCGTGCAAACTTGATGGTATTGTTCTCCTGATCGAGGATTTGTCCACCGTTAAGATATCGCGCCATGGCGGCATATTTCCGACGATAAAAGCGACGGATGCCGGGATGAACAGATGGGTTATCGATCACATTGGAACTCATGCCGAGTATTGGAATGCCAAGTCGCTGTAGCAGTATGGTGCCCAGAATACTGCTGCCGAAATGTGCGATGAGAAAAACAATGCGCGGATTATCCTGCAACAATGCATGAATGGCTTCCAGGCCTTCGTAGACTACCGGCCAGTGAGAAATGTCACGGCCGCTGATTATACAGGCAGCTTCCCATTCTTCGATGCTTTGCATCTGATAACGCCGGGTAACGGCCTGTGTCAATGCTAAGGCATCGGCCTGGTGCAGAATTTGCTGCATGGCTTGTTGTGTTCGTGCGTAAAGATCATTGTCCTGGAAGGAAAACTGTCGCCAGTCGCGCTGTAAATAAGCATAAAGCAAGCCACGCCACGCTGCGATACGGCGACCCCAGGGCAAAGGCAATCGCGCCAGCAGCGGCAGCAATAAACCGTAATCGAACGCAATCCACTGACGTTGCAGCCAGCTCAGATGAATCACGATTGCTCCCAGGTGCGTTGAAGTGCAACGATACCGATCTCAAGACCCGGCTGAGTTACTTCAAATTCAGCGCAGCGTGCGGAATCATAAATATGGATGGCCTGTTCGCTCAGGAGAAAGACATGAACAACATAATGGCCTCTCAGTAACTGGAGATGAGGAAACTTTACCTGAATCGTGGCAGTGCCCTGCGTGCTGCGTGCCAGGCTGACCTGATCATAATAATTGCAGCAACTGGTAATATTCTGCCCGTGCGCATTATTAATAATAATCGCAACACTTGGGCAGGGTAAATCAGGGTCGGAATTGAAACTGACCTCTACCCCCAAAGTGGATACCATGCTGGTCAACTGAAGAGAAGGCGAGGTTTCGCCATCTGCGGTAACGACCACACGCGTTAGTTTGGCTAATCCCGTGGATGAAGCAGGGAGCGGCTGGGTTAAATCGACTGAATCAAATAACGTCGAACTGGCCGATGTATCAGACTGATTCAGAAACTGAGTGTACGCCAGACACGCTTTGTCGGCTTCGTCCAGAACACGCATCTGACCGGCATCAATCCACAGTGTGCGCTGGCACAATGCTTCGACCTGATAGATATTATGGGAACAAAACAGGATAGTGATACCCTGTGCCTTAAGCGCCATGATGCGTTCAAATGATTTGCGTGCAAAAGCGCCATCTCCGACAGAAAGCGCTTCATCAATCACCAGAATATCCGGATTCACGCTGGTGGCAATCGAGAAGGCGAGTCGCACATACATGCCGCTGGAATAGGTTTTGACCGGTTGATCGATAAAATCGCGGATACCTGAGAAATCGACGATTTCTTCGAACCGCTGATTGATTTCCTTTTGACTCATTCCCATGATGGCCGCGCTCATCAATACGTTTTCCCGGCCACTGAATTCGGGATTAAAGCCGGCGCCCAGCTCCAGCAATGCCGCTACACGGCCTTTGACTGAAATTTCTCCGGAAGTGGGTGTCAAGGTGCCGCATACCAATTGCAGGAGTGTCGATTTTCCAGAGCCGTTGCGCCCAACGATGCCCAGTACTTCACCCGGCATGATGTCAAAGCTGATATCGCGCAATGCCCAGAATTCACGGAAATACTGACGTTTCTCGCGCCAGAAGAACTGCTTGAGGCGGTCATGGGGCTGGGTGTACAACTGGTAACACTTACTCAGGTTTCTCGCGCGGATGATGGGCTCACATGACATCGGCAAATCCTTTCCGGGTTTTTTCAAACCAGAGCGAGCCAAACCAGGCGACGCCGAGCGATATAATGTAATAAACAGTCAGGTAATCCCAATTGGGTGATTGGCCCAATAATACGACAGCTCTGATTTGTTCGACGATGAATGTCAATGGATTGAGGAACAGATAATTTCGG
>JBBTCY010000239.1:0-2756 GCA_038043005.1 Pseudomonadota bacterium | reverse complement strand
GCTTGGCCTCTACCAGTCCGCTTTTCTGGTGTTTGGGTAAATCAATCTGAGTCACATCGCCTGTAATGACTGCCTTGGAGCCCAGGCCAATCCGCGTTAAAAACATTTTCATTTGTTCCGGCGTGGTATTTTGCGCTTCATCAAGAATAATAAATGACTGATTCAGTGTGCGTCCGCGCATAAATGCCAGTGGTGCAATTTCAATTGTATTGCGCTCAAATTGCTTGCCTGTTTTGTCAAATCCCATCAGATCATACAGTGCATCATAAAGAGGGCGCAGGTAAGGGTCGACTTTCTGCGTCATATCACCGGGTAGAAAACCAAGCCGTTCACCGGCCTCTACTGCCGGCCGGACGAGTATCAGACGTGTTACCAGGCTGCGTTCCAGCGCATCCACGGCGCTGGCGACAGCAAGGTAGGTTTTGCCTGTACCGGCGGGGCCAATCGCAAAGGTAATATCATGCTCCTGAATTTGTTGCAGATATTGCGCCTGACGTGGGGTACGGCCGTATAAATTGCTGCGGCGCGTCAATAGCGATGGAGATAGTTCTTCTTTGGTTTTGATATTACTGGTTTCGTCTGATTGATCAGATCCATGCTGTGGGTTTAACGCTTCGATCAGGCTCAGTTGTATTTGCTCAAGACTCAGGTGATGTTGCGATTGATTGTAAAAATTGCGCAATACCTGTGCGGCAA
This sequence comes from Pseudomonadota bacterium, assembly GCA_038043005.1. Lineage (GTDB taxonomy): Bacteria > Pseudomonadota > Gammaproteobacteria > Burkholderiales > Nitrosomonadaceae > Nitrosomonas. The sequence continues at coordinate 2,060 of JBBTCY010000239.1, read as the reverse complement.
GCCTGGTCTGGTCTGATTTGCCTGATACGCTGAAATGCTCGCCACGTCGTGAAATACCGACATCCAATGCAATTTCAATCTGCTTGAGGTTTTCATCCAGCGCTCCGCACAGGTTGGCAAGGCGCTGATTATCGGCTGGAGTAAAAGAAATTTCTATGGGGTGAGGTTTCAATGTTTGGTGATGCTGTTACGATAATATGATTCTCCCAGTGGCCGGGATACTTTGCAAGTAAAACACTTCATTTTATGCTGGAATTATTTCACCACGGAGTGTGTGTGATCGCGCTTCAGTAATACGTACAGTCACAAAACGACCAATCAAGTCGGGATTGCATGATAAATTGACAACTCGATTATTGTCGGTGCGTCCAAAAAATTCAGCCGTATTCTTTTTGGACATACCTTCCATCAGTATCCGTTGTATTGAACCAACCATTTGCTGGCTGATTTTCATGGATTGCTGATTAATCTGCGCCTGTAACTGGTGCAGTCTTGCCAGTTTGATTTCCTGTGGCGTATGATCGGGTAAGTCGGCTGCAGGTGTACCGGGGCGTGGGCTGTAAATAAAACTGTAAGAGTCATCGAAGTTCATTTCTTTCACCAGTTTAAGCGTTGCTTCAAAATCAGCATCGCTTTCACCTGGAAAACCGATGATAAAATCAGATGATAATGAAATATCCGGGCGTATCGCGCGCAATTTGCGGATAATGGACTTGTATTCCAGCACACTATAGCCCCGCTTCATGGCAGTCAATATCTGGTCAGAGCCAGACTGCACCGGTAAGTGCAGATGACTGACCAATTTAGGCAAGCTGCTGTATGACTGAATCAGGCGCGTGGTAAATTCCTTGGGGTGAGAAGTGGTGTAGCGAATGCGCTCTATTCCCGGTATTTCATGAATATATTCAAGTAACAGCGCAAAGTCAGCGATTTCTCCATCACCCATTACACCCAGAAACGCATTAACATTTTGCCCCAATAATGTAATTTCTTTGATTCCCTGATCGGCTAGGATGGCAACTTCTGTCAGCACGTCTTCTAACGGACGAGAGATTTCTTCGCCGCGTGTATAGGGGACAACGCAATAACTGCAATACTTGCTGCACCCTTCCATAATAGAAACAAAGGCAGTGGCACCTTCAGTGCGAGCCAGCGGGAGATGGTCAAATTTCTCGATTTCAGGGAATGAAATATCGATCTGTGAATGACCTGTTTTCTTTCGGGCAGCAATTAATTGTGGCAATCGATGCAGTGTTTGCGGTCCGAAAACGACATCCACATAAGGGGCGCGGCTGATAATCACGCTCCCTTCCTGACTGGCAACGCATCCACCTACACCAATCAGTAAATCAGGATTCGTTTCTTTAAGATGCCTGACACGCCCCAAATCATGAAATACTTTTTCTTGTGCTCTCTCGCGCACAGAGCAGGTATTAAACAGAATGACATCAGCTTCTTCCGGATTATCAGTGGATTCCATGCCATAGGCTGAATGCAATATATCTGCCATTTTGTCCGAGTCGTACTCGTTCATCTGACAACCAAAGGTTTTTATATAAAGCTTGTTACTCACGGATGGGGAATGGGGTGATTAGAGATGATGTATTGCTGTTGATTACTTCGGCTGACTTGCTATTTCCTGTTGTGCCTGATTAGCCTCTTCTTCGGTTAGAAACCAGACACGGTGCAGATTTCCCATGATGTCCTGCTCATAGCGAATAAAGCCCGTTTTATCCAGCATTGTTGGCAAAATAATCAGATTATTGGCATCCCTGATTTGTCCACCAGCGCCCATATACATGGTTTGGCCATTGATTACGAATTCAGGGAAAGCAGAGGCTGTTAGTCTTCCAACTAGGCTGGTTTCAGGGAAGTGTCTTTGTATTTGACCATAAGCATGATTCATAAAAATGACCAGTATGGTCACCACAGAGAATCTGAATATCTGCTTGAGTGCCTGTTCTTTCATGAGTTATTGATTCTTAGTCAAACGATAAAAAGACAGATGGTGGCGAATCAGGGATTTGAACCCCGGACCAACGGATTATGATTCCGCTGCT
>JBBTCY010000238.1:12274-14866 GCA_038043005.1 Pseudomonadota bacterium | reverse complement strand
GTTTCCTTAAACGATCACGGAGCGGACAAAAATACCGTGCATGATATCCACATTGTCCGTTGTTTATGAAAAACAATTAATAATACTTGTAGTTAGCGACAGAACCCATTTATCATACCGGTGCAGTCATCTAGAAACCACGTTTGATGAGGAACCAAGAAAATGAAGAAATTATACTTGTTTATTCTACTTTCATTCTTTTCCGTCACATCCCATGCATCCGGTGCATTTGATGGTATATATACGATCAGCGTTAATGGTGTTGTAGCCAACTACGCGACTGTCCATGAGGATGCCGTTACCAATCAAATGATCGTCGTGATTATCAGTCCTGATCCGACTGAACCCTGGATTGCTTTAAGCGGTATAAAAGGCGTTAATAATACCGCTGCACTGACTTCGATTACAGGAGCAAGTGCATCGGATATCGCTCTTAATGTCACGGCTGCCTTCAATAATAATAACACCACCCCGCTTGCTACGGTCGTTTCCTGTGTGAATGGCACTTTCTATACCTGTAAGTTCCCCAACGGGACTCAACTGAACATGTCCAAGATCTTTTAAATAAGTATTTTCCTTTGGATACGTATGCGCGCAGTAAAAAATTTTCACTGTCATTGCTTCAAATCAACGTACTAAATATTACTGTTTTTTCAGGTCTTATCGATTATTCAGTTCGCTTCCAGATACTGCATAATTCGATAAGACATCAGTCATCGGGCATTTACAATAGATTTCGTTTTACCCTATAAACCGGATTCTGGATTTATCAATGCTTTATTTAATAATAACGATTGCGATCGCCCTGCTTATTTTCGGCCCGTCCTACTGGGTAGGACATACGCTTGAAAAGTATAGTCACCCGGAAGATCGTTACCCAGGCACAGGTGGAGAACTAGCACGCATTTTACTGGATTCATCCGGCTTGCAGACCGTTAAGGTCGAAGTGACAGAGCTGGGCGACCATTATGATCCCATTGAGAAAGCAGTTCGCCTGACGGCTGACAAGTTTAATGGCAAATCCCTGACTGCCATTACGGTCGCCGCGCATGAAGTCGGTCATGCGATACAGGATCGGGATGGTTATCTGCCATTAAAATGGCGCACCAGATTGGTACAGTTTGCAGCACCCGCTGAGAAACTGGGCGCTGCGATATTGATGTTGGCGCCACTCATCACGATCGCCTCTCGCGCACCCGCAACCGGTGCCTTGTTTTTACTCGGCGGCCTGCTGACATTGGGAACAGCCACACTGATACATCTGGTGACATTGCCGATGGAGATGCACGCAAGTTTCTCTCGCGCATTGCCGATGCTTGAACGAGGCAATTATCTGATCAGGAATGACGCGCCACATGCCCGTAAAATTCTACGGGCAGCCGCGTGGACTTACGTGTCAGCGTCACTGATGACATTGCTGAACATCGGGCGATGGTGGGCCATTCTCCGCAGATAAATGGATATGCCATCAATGTCCGGTACCAATGAATCTTGACCCGGCATGGCATGCATACGTACCATGCCGTGATAATAATGACACATTACCTCTATAATATGCATTCACGTAAATCAGGTTAATGAAACAGCATTACTTTAACAGTCAGCCTTACCGTTTCTTTTTATAAAAAGGCACTAATCTAAGAGGATAAAAATGATACGTTTGCATGGACCGCAACAGGTAAAAACAATGCGTGGCTTTACGTTGCTGGAGCTACTGGTTGTAATGGTTATTATTGGTTTGCTCGCTGCGTACGTGGGACCCAAATACTTCTCGCAAGTCGGTAAATCCGAAGTAAAAATGGCTCAGGCACAAATCGATGCCCTGGAAAAAGCATTGCATCAGTATCGCCTGGATATGGGTAACTATCCGGCAACCGATCAGGGATTGGCAGCGCTGGTGACCCGCCCCAATAACGAAACCAAATGGCAGGGCCCCTATCTGGCAAAAATGCCCCCTGCCGACCCATGGGGGCGTCCCTATGCCTATAAATATCCAGGGGAACGTTCAGAATTTGATTTGTTTTCATTAGGGAAGGATGGCCAACCCGGTGGCGAGGGTGAAGCAGCCGATATTACAAACTGGTAAAACTGAACAATGCGTTATGACGTGAAAGCTGTGTTGACCGGAAAAGGTACGGTGCATCTTGAGCTGGAGGCCAATAGCGAGGAAGAGGCACGCCTTCAGATCACACAGCAAGGCGGCATGGTATTAAGTGTCCGGCGGAGCTTCACCGGCCTGTCGTTCAAATCGAAGACACACTTTCCCCTGGTTCATTTCAGCCAGGAGTTGCTTTCACTGTTAACCGCCGGACTCAGTCTGGTCGAAAGCATTGAAACCTTGTTGGACAAAGAGCAGGGCAGCAGCAACCAGAGAATCATCAAAGCACTACTGGCACGACTGTATGAAGGCGTTACATTCTCCCAGGCGCTGGAAGATTATCCACAGGCATTTCCCGCCTTGTATATCGCCACGGTTCGCGCCAGTGAGCGGACGGGTGATCTGCCAGAAGCACTGACACGGTTTATCACCTATCAGACACAAATGGACTTTGTGCGCAAGAAGCTGGTGGGCGCGTCGATCTACCCGGTACT
>JBBTCY010000238.1:0-12174 GCA_038043005.1 Pseudomonadota bacterium | reverse complement strand
TTCTACAAGACACTCGGCATGCTATTGCGGGGCGGTATTCCGGTTACACAGGCGCTGGAAATGGTTAGCGGCCTGTTACAACCACACTTTCGCCCCCGCGTAAAAGCGGCTGCCAAACATATCCGTGAGGGCAAAACAATCTCCACAGCCATGGAAACGGAAGGCCTCACCACCGCAGTTGGTAACCGTATGCTGCGCGTCGGTGAGAGAACCGGATTGATGGGTGACATGATGGAACGAATCGGTAATTTTCATGATGAAGAAATCGCACGCTGGGTCGAATGGACGACCAAGCTGATAGAACCCATCCTGATGGCGGTAATCGGCACAGTAATTGGTGGTATCATCATTCTCATGTATATGCCGATATTTGATTTGGCAGGAAGCATCAATTGATTGAAATGCCTATACAACACTCCGAAAAAAAACCATTGATCGATATTAACCAGCTCGGCGATGCGTGTCAGAAGGCTTTAAAGCAAGGTATCCCGGTAATCCAGCTGCTGGAAGAGACCGGCGGCTACACCCCACACGAACTCACTCAGGAATTAGGCCAGTTACTACGTATGCCCGTACTGGATATGAAATCAATCCATACATTAAATCCAGCGTATGACTTGCTGCCTTTTGCCGAAGCAGTTATGCATGAATGCGCGTTGTTCCGCAGTGGCCCGGATTTCCTGCTGGCTATCAGCAATCCATTTTCATCCAAATTGCGGTCATGGGCTGAAGAACGGCTTGATATGACTGTGGAATGGTATCTGGTGCATCCTGCCGATCTCTCCGCATTTTTTACCCAGCAGGAAAAGACCATGCGTGCAATGGATCATGTGCTGCCTGCGGCTGAGAGCGATAAGATCCAGAGCGGTGTCGAAGATCTATCGCTAAAAAGCATTAATGAAGGCACCAGCCAGGTCGTCCGGCTGGTGCATTCCACACTTTATGATGCACATAAATCACAAGCCAGTGATATCCATCTGGAAACAGTCACCGGCGCGCTCTCGATCAAATATCGAATCGATGGTGTATTAACAGCCATCGGCGTCATGCAGGGCCCTGATCTGGCCGAACAGGTGATTTCCCGTATCAAAGTGATGTCTGAACTGGACATTGCCGAACGCCGCGTTCCGCAGGATGGCCGTTTCAAGGTTTCAATACAGGGCCGCGAGATCGATTTCCGCGTATCCATCATGCCAAGCATCTTCGGGGAAGATGCGGTGCTGCGTATTCTTGATCGGCAGGCATTGTCGGATCATATTGAAGGGCTCACATTAAACCAGTTGGGTTTTAACCAGGCAGCCATTGCAAGCATTCGCCGTCTCAGCGCTGAACCCTATGGCATGTTGTTGGTCACTGGGCCAACGGGCAGCGGCAAGACAACTTCGCTCTATGCCGCGATATCCGAGGTGAATAAGGGCAGTGACAAGATTATTACCATCGAGGACCCCATTGAGTATCAATTATCCGGCGTGCTACAGATACCGGTGAATGAGAAGAAGGGACTTACCTTCGCGCGTGGCTTACGCTCAATCCTGCGCCATGACCCTGACAAAATAATGGTGGGTGAAATCCGCGATGCCGAAACAGCCCAGATCGCCATCCAGGCGGCATTGACCGGGCACCTTGTATTCACCACCGTACATGCCAATAACGTGTTTGATGTGATTGGCCGCTTCTCGCACATGGGTGTTGATCCTTACAGTTTCGTTTCTGCCCTGAATGGCATCGCTGCGCAACGACTGGTGCGCCTGTTATGCCCGCATTGCTCGGTGAGTGAACGCCCCGATGATAAAATGATCGTCGAGTCCGGAATCGATCTGGAACAGGCAAATGATTTCAAGTTCCGGGCCGGCAAAGGCTGTGGGCAGTGCCGTGGCAGTGGCTACCGGGGACGCAATGCGATCGCCGAGATACTAATTCTCAATGATGAAATCCGTGAACTCATCGTCGCACAGGAACCCATACGACGCATCAAGGAAGCGGCAAAGAAGAATGGCACACGTTTCTTGCGGGAAGCCGCGCTCGATATGGTCAGGGAAGGATTAACCAGTCTGGAGGAGGCCAACCGTGTCACGATTGTGGCGTGATCAGATTCAGGTTTTCCTTGCACCCGAGCGCATCGATCTGATTCGCTCCGCGCGAGGTTTCAAGCCCGTACAGGCACCTAAAGTCAGCATACTATGCCAGCGCGGCACGGATCAACCTGCATGGGAAGCCTCCTGTCGTCAGTTAGAGGAATTACTGGTTGATGCGACCAATACTGAATTGTCGATAACCCTTTCCAATCACTTTGTCCGCTACGTTACATTACCACCCCAGTCAGAAATTACTGAACCGGATGAAGTGACCGCCTATGCCAGTTTCCGCATGCGGGAGATCTATGCAGAGCGCATTGATTCATGGGTATTGAGCGTAAGCGCATGGAACCCGGCAACAGGTGCCATCTGTGCGGCCATACCGCGTGAACTAATGACGTGTCTGGAAGAAATGGCTGTCCGGCATAAAATCAGACTGACTGGTATCGAGCCTTATTTAGCGTCGGCTTATGATCGATGGTATTCGCTGTTAAATGGTAAAAGAACCTATTTTGTGCTGATCGAAACTGGGCGATTGTGTATCGCCTTGCTGACCTACGGCATTTGGCAAAGCATTCGCAATCAGCGGTTTTCCCATGGAATAACTGATGAGTTGCTCGCCGCGTTGAATCAGGAAGCTATTCTGTCTGGTCATAAGGAAGCGGTTGAGTCCTTTTATCTGTTTTCTCCGGAATATCCGGAAATCACATTACCGGCTCATTGCGGCTGGCAGATAATCCCCTTGCCGACCGAGCAGATTCCCGCATTAAGTCACTATCCGTCTTTAACAAGAGATAATGCTGCCATAAGACAATGCATCGCTTAAGACTAAAATTCCCCGACTCCGGGCAACAATCCACTCATGTCGATTTAACACTCTTGTTGATCGGATTGCTGGCCTTGTCCGGCGTGCTGTACCAGTTTAATCAGTTGACTGAAGAAGTAAATTATTGGAATACACGCGTTGAGCGACTGGAGAAACTACAACAGCAAAAAACAGCCCCGCGCACCCGTTCAAACCCCAGAAACAGAGAAATCAGTCAGGAAATCCGGAAAGAAATAGTAAAAGCCAATACCGTGCTGCATGAAATCAATCTGCCCTGGGAAGATCTGTTTGATGCGGTAGAAAATGCTGCCAGTGATGAAATTGCACTGTTATCATTGCAGCCCAATATCACAGAGCGCATATTGCGTATCAACGGTGAAGCAAAGGATATGCCCGCATTACTGGATTTTATAGAAGCACTGGAGCGTGAGATAATTTTTGACAAAGCACATTTGCTCAGTCACAAAATAAAACTTGATAACCCGCACCGCCCTGTTATTTTTCTTCTGACCACCTCATGGATAGAAGCCTCTTGAAAATTGGACTGCCTCTGACCGAGTTAAACCAGGTGCTGCCGCAGTTGCGCTGGCAGGCTGCCCGTCTAGGCACCATAGGGAAAACTGGTCTGGGATTGCTCGTCGTAGCCGCAATATTTTTTATGGCCGCTGTTTTACCACAGGACACCACGCTGCAAACCCTGAAAAAACAGGCTGAAAAATTACAAGCACAATCCCAGCAGAACCAGAACAAAGCTGCGATCGGAAAAGAAATCAGCGGCGACCAGGCGCTGCAAATCTTTTATGATTTCTTCCCGCGCATTGATTCTTCTCCATTCTGGATACGGGAATTATTGGATATCGCCAGGAAAAGGGGCGTTGAGATCAATAGCAGCGAATACAGACTCGTGCTGGAAAAAGATTCACGGCTCGCCCGCTATGAAATGATACTGCCCGTTAAAGGTCAATACGCACAGATTCGCGCCTTTATGGCCGATGCACTGCAGGCGGTGCCTGCCATGGCGATTGCGGGAATAGCCATCAGGCGTGAAAATGTAGCATCCACGCAACTTGAAGTGCGCCTTGAAATTAATCTTTACTTGAATCAATAGGACGATGGATCAAGCCGAGAAAAAACGAAAATTAATTCTGGGAGCCGCGTTAATCGTAACACTGATTGCTGTCGTCTTCGTTGAGGAAGAAGATGATGAACTAGGTGATCCGGTTGGCACCATACAACCGACCAAATCGACTGCTCCCGATAAAACAGGTGCCTCCCAAAGCAGCCCGGCATATCTGGATGTGAATAAGCTTGGACAAAGAAAATTCAGTGCTGAGGCGGGTGATTTATTCGCCTCGACCTCGTGGATTCCCAAACCACCGGAAGTGACTATGCAGCAACAACAGACGGACCTGGCACAACAAGCCGCCAAGACCCCGTCAGCACCCCGTGTGCCGACGCCGCCTCCCTTGCAGTTCAAGTATATTGGAAAAGCAATTACTGAAAAAGAAACCTGGGTTTTCCTCTCCAGGTCAGGGGAAAATCTTGTTGCCAAGCTAGGTGGTTTGGTCGATGATAAATATCGGGTTGATACCATTAATGATGAGGCCATCATATTCACTTACTTACCGCTCAACGCAAAGCAGACATTCACGATCAACAATAAAATAACAGGAAATATCCGATGAGAATCTGGAAGCAGATGATGGCCATCCTGCTAATTGCTGCCATAGCCGGGTGCGCAATAAACAATAAAACATTTTCCACCAGGAATCTTGATTTTATTGATGGACAGAAATTGATCGCAGACGGTGAGTTTGAGAATGGAATGCAGAAACTGGAAAAGGCTGCACGGGAAGAGCCTGAAAATACTGAAATTCGTACAGTACTGATACGCCAGCGCGATGAAATTATTGGCAAATTACTGTTTGATGCGGATAACACGCGATTTTCCGGTGATCTGGATGGTGCTGAACAAAAATATCAACGTGTTTTAAACCTATTTCCTTTCCATGAACGTGCCAAGGAAGGTCTGGAAGCAGTGGAATCAGAGCGTCGCCATATCGCCTCTGTTGAAACAGCAAAAGAATTGCTGGCACGCAATGATGTAACAGGAGCAGAAACAATCATCAGGGCTGTGTTGCAGGAAAACCCAACGCAATCCCATGCCCGTCAATTGATATCACAGATCAATTCACGCATCGCACGCGCAGAAATTACTGACCTGACACTGGAAACAGCTTTCAAGAAACCTCTGACCATTGAGTTTAAAGATACCGACCTGAAATCGGTATTTGAAATCATGGCACGTACCGCCGGTATTAATTTTGTATTTGACAAGGATATTCGGCAGGACACCAAAATCTCTGTTTTTGTCCGTAATAATACGGTTGAAGATATCCTGAAATTATTGCTCATGACCAACCAGTTGGCCTATAAGGCATTGAACAGCAATTCGTTATTGATATACCCGAACACCCCCGCCAAGCAGAAAGATTATCAGGAACTGCTTGTACGGAGCTTCCATGTTGCGCATACCGATGTCAAACAAATGGTTGCCATGATCAGGGGGATCGTCAAGGCAAAAGATATTTATGTCAATGAACAGTTAAATCTGTTCATCATCCGGGATACCCTCGAGGCTATTCGCCTTGTGGAGCGATTGGTGACTTTGAATGACCACGCTGAACCGGAAGTCATGCTGGACGTTGCCATCCTTGAAATTGGCCGTGATAACACTTTCCTGCTGGGTCCCAACCTGCCCAAATCCGTTACATTCAGTGGATTGACTGGTGCAGGTGCAGCTGCTGCGCCTGCAAATGCTTTACTCAATCAGATTGGTTCCGGAGATCTTGGCCTTAAAAGCTTTACCATCAGCAACCAGGTCAAAATAGATTTTGCACAGAGTCTTTCTTATGCAGATGTACTGGCAAACCCCCGAATCCGGGTCAGCAATCGCGAAAAAGCAAAGATTCACATTGGCACCAAGCAACCCATGTTCACCGCCAATGTTCAACCCGGCATTAATTCCATCCTTACGTCAACACCGACTTTCATCGATATCGGTATCAAGCTGGACGTCGAACCGCGTATTGGTTTAAATAATGATGTCACAATGAAAGTGACGCTTGAAGTCAGTAATACCAATGGATTTGAGACAGGTCCGGGTAATGCAAGAGCCCCTATCATTGTAAACCGGAGCGCTGAAACCATTCTGACATTGAAAGATGGAGAATCTCAGGTTCTGGCAGGACTCATTCAGAATGAAGATAAAAGAAGCGTATCCGGCATTGCCGGGTTATTAAATATTCCTGGACTGGATAGATTACTCTCGGGTCAGGATATCAGGCGCAGGAAAACTGAAGTTGTGCTGCTAATTACACCGCGAGTTATCCGAAACGTCGCCAAACCAACTAACAAGGAAAGCGAATTTCATTTTGGCACCGCCAGCGATCCCGGCATATTACCGGTAACCATCAAGAAAACAGCCGCTAAATCACTCTCCATTGCACCCGCTGGTAACGGAAAAGGTGCTGCTGCATTTGCACCCAGCGCGCCCGCAGTGCCCAACCCCTTTGCAGCTGAAGCATCTACTGACCCGTCACTGGCCATACAGGCCCCTGCGACAGCCGGCTTCGATAAAGAAATTTCTGTCGTTATCCGATTATCAGGCGCAAAAGCTTCCGTTGCCTCTGAGCTGGATGTCACCTACGACGCCGATTTACTGGAAGCATTGGACAGTGGAGAAAAGCCCGGAGTACGTTCAGTAAAACTGGGCAAGGATCAGGCATCGGGTATGGCGGCGCAACTTCGTTTTAAAGTTATCACGACTGCTCCCGGTTCAACAGAGATCAGCGTTCAGAATGTAAAAGCAGAAGATAAGGAAAGCGGCGAATCTGTGGACGTAATACTGCCATCTCCTGCCAACATCAGTATTCAGTAGAAACAAACCATCATGAATTTATTCAGGGGTCTTAAAAATCATGGTGGTTTTACCCTGATTGAACTGATGATTGTTGTTGCAATCATGTCTGTGTTAGCTACTGCGGCAATGCCATTACGTGAATTGATGGTTAAACGCGAGAAGGAGCAGGAACTGCGAACTGCTTTACGGCAAATCCGCACGGCCATTGATGCGTATAAACAGGCATCGGATGATGGTCGTATTGAGAAAAAATCCGATGACTCCGGCTATCCGCCTAAACTGGATAGCTTATTCATGGGGGTGCCTGATATTAAAACCCCAACCAAAAAGAAAATCTATTTCTTGCGACGGCTACCCCGTGATCCGCTGTTCGTCGATCTGGATATTGCGGGCATAGAACCCACCAAAGCAGCCGATACCTGGGGTAAACGCAGTTACGACAGTTCTCCTGATAACCCGGAAGAAGGCGATGATGTGTTTGATGTGTACTCTCGCTCAGAAGCCATTGGCTTAAACGGTATTGCATACAAAGAATGGTAACCACTGATATGAGCAGAACTCAAGGCAATACCGGTTTTACGCTGATTGAACTGTTAGTGGTGATGGCTATTATCGCGACCTTACTGAGCATTGTTGCGCCGCGTTATTTCAATTCGATCGACAAGGCGAAAGAAGCCGTTCTGCGCCAGGATCTCGGCATTATGCGCGATGCTATCGATCAGTTTTACTCAGACACCGGCAAGTACCCCATTGATCTGGAAGAACTGGTTGAGAAACGCTATCTGCGACGTGTTCCAGTTGACCCATTTACCGAAAGTGATCGAACCTGGGTTGCGGTACCGCCTCCCAACGAGGGTGATGAAGGGTTATACAATGTCAAGAGTGGTCATTCCGGACAAGCACCCGATGGGTCATTTTATGAAGAATGGTAGACATTTCCAGTCAGCTTTTCATTGAGTTCCCGATGAAAAGATACAACATGCCCCGTCATACAAATGGCTTTATTTATCTCTGGGCACTGTTTGCAGTCACCCTGGCAGGTATTTTAATGGCTGCAATCGGACAGTCCTGGCAAATAAAATCCCAGCGGGAAAAAGAATCAGAACTCTTGTTTATTGGAGAACAGTTCCGCAAGGCGATCGTGTCTTATCACAGCAGCTCACCCGGTACTGCAAAACAATACCCCGACTCACTGGAGAAACTGGTTCTGGATACCCGCACAACGACAACGAAACGTCATTTGCGGAAAATATATCTGGATCCCATGACAAATTCTATCGAGTGGGGGCTGGTTAAAGAACCCGCACCTCAGCAGCAGGGCCCTGGCACAACATCCAGCGCGAACAATGGAATCATCGGTGTACATAGCCTTTCAGACAAGCCGCCCATTAAAAAAGGGGGATTCCCTGAGCAGTTTGCCAAGTTCTCGGAAGCTTCAACCTATAAGGACTGGAAGTTTGTACATGCCCAAAGCAATAGCAATCAATCACCCGGCCAGTCTCAAACAAAGCCAAATTCGGCATCCCCTGCATCAACTTCACCTTTCTCGACACCCTCTGCCACAAAACCAAATCAGGAAACACCGCCTACTTCGCCCTTCTCATCCCCTGCATCAAACACTCCTGGCGCAAGTGGGTTTCCCTCTCCAAAATAAACAACATTCACTCCTTCGACTAATGATGCTTACTGTAATCAATGCCAGGAAATACGGAATGCTGTGTGTGCATACGAAAAAAAAGCACACCAACATGTGGCGTGCTTTTCTTCCAGACTACTTAACAGCCTGTTAACACATTTCTTACGATCTATAACAGTGGAATAATCAGTAACGCCACAATGTTAATAATCTTAATCAACGGATTAATTGCCGGGCCTGCTGTATCTTTATATGGGTCACCAACGGTATCGCCAGTCACCGAAGCTTTATGAGCATCACTGCCTTTACCGCCGAAGTGTCCATCTTCAATATACTTCTTGGCATTATCCCAGGCACCGCCACCCGTTGTCATGGAAATCGCAACAAACAGGCCGGTTATGATGGAACCCATCAATAAACCACCCAAAGCCTGTGGCCCCAGAATCACACCGACTAATAATGGAATCAGTACGGGCAATAGTGAAGGAATCATCATTTCCTTAATAGCCGCCTGGGTCAGCATGTCTACCGCGCGTGAATAATCAGGCTTGGCTTTGCCTTCCATAATGCCAGGAATTTCCTTGAACTGACGACGCACTTCAATCACAACTGATCCGGCTGCACGACCAACAGCTTCCATCGACATGGCACCAAACAGATAGGGAATCATACCGCCGATAAAGAGGCCGATAATAACCATGTGGTTTGACAGATCAAACGTCAAGACATGTCCCGCATGTTCCAGCGCATGGGTATAGTCAGCGAACAATACCAACGCTGCCAAGCCGGCAGAACCAATTGCATAGCCCTTGGTAACAGCTTTGGTTGTATTACCCACCGCATCCAGCGGATCAGTAATTGCACGGACTGACTCAGGCATATCGGACATTTCAGCAATACCGCCTGCATTGTCAGTGATCGGACCATACGCATCCAGTGCCACGATGATACCTGTCATGGATAACATCGCCGTTGCAGCAATCGCAATACCGTATAAACCAGCCAGTGAGAAAGCTAACAGGATACTGATACAAACTGCCAGCACAGGTGCTGCGGTTGAACGCATTGAAACACCCAGACCAGCAATAATGTTGGTTGCATGTCCAGTCGTTGATGCCTCAGCAATGTGTTGAACTGGCGGATAGTCTGTTGACGTGTAGTATTCAGTGATCACAACCATTAATCCAGTCAGTCCCAGACCAATTGTTGCAGCCAGGAAAATACGCATAACCAGCGCAGCACCCGCTACTTCAACACCGTCAATCATGAGAGACATATCGCCCATATACCAGACCGTAACAGGGAAATAGGCAAACAATGCTATGCCGCCCGCTATAATCAATCCACGGTACAACGCACCCATAATGGTACCGCCGTCACGCATCTTGACGAAATAGCAACCAATGATGGAAGCCACGATGGACACAGCGCCCAGCATCAACGGAAATACGACAGCACTCATCGTGTTGGTTGAGAACAGCAATGCGCCCAGAATCATGGTAGCGATAATCGTTACTGCATAGGTTTCAAACAGATCAGCGGCCATACCGGCACAATCACCCACGTTGTCGCCCACATTATCAGCGATCACCGCCGGGTTACGAGGATCATCTTCAGGAATACCCGCTTCTACTTTTCCAACCAGATCTGCACCAACGTCAGCACCTTTAGTGAAGATACCGCCGCCCAGTCGAGCAAAAATTGAAATGAGCGAACCACCGAATGCGAAACCAATCAGAGGCTTGATAATATCGCTCACCGGTACGTCAGCCGCTGCACTATTGAATAATACAGCGCTATATCCTGCAACACCCAGCAAGCCCAAGCCTACTACCAGCATGCCTGTCACAGCACCACCACGGAAGGCAATAGCCAGTGCCTCATTCAATCCAGTCCGTGCAGCCTGAGCCGTACGAACATTCGATTGAACTGAAACATTCATACCCAGAAAACCGGCAGCACCTGAAAGGAAGGCACCCAAGGCAAAACCAATGGCTGTATCCCAACTGAGCGCTACCCAAAGGGCAAAGAACAAAACACCACCCACAATACCGATGGTCGTATACTGGCGTTTCAAATATGCGGACGCACCCTCTTGAATAGCGGTAGCAATTTCCTGCATCCGCTTGTTGCCAGTCGATTGAGTATAAATACCCCGAATCCAGATACCACTGAATATCAGGGCTAAAATCGCACTACCAATTGCGACAATTAAACCGTTAGCCATAAAGAACTCCAATTAAAGTCAGACCACCTAAAATATATATAGAATCTTGGCCTAATAATTCCACATTATTAAACACTTGTCCCAAACCAAAATACAGTCAGGACGTATTTTATCTGTTCTTGTTGTTCGAGTGCATCAAATTTAATGAAATTTGGGCTACAAACAGAAATGATTCCAACTGTTTGATCTCATTACAACACTGAAACATTTTTTTGAGCATCTTGCAAACTACTCTTTCAAATCTTGAACTCACTCAGCTTCTTTTCCACTGCCACATTTTTCAGCCGCACATAATCCGGCAATCCATTTCTATACGGTGGATAATCTTCACCTTCTATCAGTGGTGCCAGATATTCACGACATGCCTGGCTGATGCCAAATCCATCTTCACTGATAAAATCAGCAGGCATCATTTTTTCAACATTGGCCACATTGGAAAGTTGTGCCATGCCCACCTTCCAGCTATAGGGTGAATTGGATTGACGGATGATCGTCGGCATCACCGAGTTATGTCCGGCAATGGCATATTCCACAGCCGCCTTGCCCATTGCATAGGCCTGTTCCACGTCTGTTTTAGAAGCGATATGACGTGCGGCGCGTTGCAGATAGTCAGCCACGCCCCAGTGATATTTCAGTCCCAAACCAGTTTTGATGATATTCGCCACCACGGGTGCAACGCCACCTAACTGTGCATGGCCAAAGGCATCCCGCAATCCCTGATCGGCAAGAAAATTACCATCTTCTCCCTTAACACCTTCCGACACGACGACTGAGCAATATCCGTGCTCCTTGACATAACGATCCACTTTGGCAAGAAATTTTTCTTTATTAAATGTAATTTCCGGAAACAGGATGACAACTGGAATTTCACACCCTGGACTCGATGCCAATCCACCCGCTGCTGCAATCCATCCAGCATGGCGACCCATCACTTCCAGTATAAAAACCTTGGTTGATGTTTTGGCCATACTGGCCACATCAAAACTTGCTTCACGTGTCGATACGGCAATATATTTTGCAACCGAGCCAAAACCAGGACAGCAATCGGTTATTGGCAGGTCGTTATCAACCGTTTTAGGAACGTGAATCGCCTGTATCGGATAGCCAAGTGTACCGGATAGTTGCGAGACCTTAAGACAGGTGTCAGCAGAATCACCGCCGCCATTATAGAAGAAATAACCAATATTATGCGCCTTGAATACTTCGATCAGACGTTCATATTCACGCCGATTCTGTTCCAGACTCTTTAATTTGTAGCGACAGGAACCAAAAGCCCCTGACGGGGTGTAACGCAGTGCAGCAATCGCCGCAGCTGAGTCCGCGCTGGTATCGATCAAATCTTCGGTCAATGCACCGATGATTCCATTGCGCCCTGCATAAACATTGCCGATTTTATCGGAATGCTGACGTGCTGTTTCCAGAACACCCGCTGCGGAGGCGTTAATAACAGCCGTAACGCCGCCTGACTGGGCATAAAATGCATTTTTA
>JBBTCY010000237.1:0-3806 GCA_038043005.1 Pseudomonadota bacterium | reverse complement strand
CCGCAGCCTCACCCTAGACTACTCAGTCAATCCCTTACTGTCAAGTCACTCAATGGCAGTTTAAATGGGGCCGCAGCAATTCCATTAATAAATTCAGAGAATTACTCTGTGCATTCTCAAGACTTCTTTGCTGCTTCAGACGCTTTCTCGCGACGGATGATATAAAATGCTGCGCCACCACCCGCTACAGCGATCATCAGAAGAATTTCCATCACGCCAATGCCACCGCCATGGCTGCCATGGCCATCCCCCATACCGACACCAAAAGGAATACGCCCGGCAACAACAATATTACCCGTATTATCCTTTCTTTCTAGCAAAATCTCATAGTGCCCTTTTTCAAGGGCTGCAGAAATCACAATGATTCCTGAAGGATGTTTCATATATGGAATGTAATTAATACCATGCTCACTAGCACTGGGATCTGCACCCCCAGGCCCATCATGCTCCATAACGTGATCACTGTGATCTTCTTCATTGCTTGCTACTTCTTTGCTTACTGCCGTGTTTCCATGGTCATTGTTATGTTCACCACTGTGACCGCCATGTCCGGCTTTTACCAAACGCACAGCCAAGGGTATTTCACGAGAATCCCAATCAGACAATTCTACGGTTAACTGCACTCTACCAGGCGATGGTATGTTTGAACAAAATGAGTGCATCGGCGGCAAATCGTTATCAGGTACTTCATAACCACTGAATGCTATTGGAAATTCAGCATTGGTTATCGTACACCCTCCTGCGTCATGATGGCCTTCATGAGCAAGCATTAACTGCGCATACGCTGGCAGTGCTAAAAATGATGCCAGAACAGCACCACCTAATTTTGCTACCCATCTACCTCTTGATACTTCCTTCATATTTTCTCCAATTTATTATCTGTAAACCCATAATCATAGTTATATATGCTCAGCAATCTTGCCCGAACAATTCAGCACCGGATTGTATAACAAAAAATCCAGAATATTAATCGAATTGAAAGTACTAAACTTTAAATTAATCGCAGTATTATGATTTACATTATGTTTTTAACACACCTTTAGGAGCTAAATTCTAATTTAGCGCATTCTTTAATATAATTCTGCACAATCTTTTAAAACCATCAACACCATTTACTCAAAATTCCTTCAATCGCTCATCCATCAACTCAATCCAGTGTCTGACAGGTAGCCTGGATCCACTTTGCAGATGCATCAAACAACCAATATTGGCCGTAGCAATCTGCTCAGGTTTCCCTGATTCCAATGCTTCAACCTTGTTTCTCAGCAACTGCTGCGAAAGCTCCGGTTGCAGAATTGAATAGGTACCGGCCGAACCACAACACAGGTGCCCATTCGCAACACAAGATAGCTCAAAGCCCGCAGCCAGTAGTATTTTTTCCACCACTCCGCGAATCTGCATGCCATGTTGCAATGTGCAAGGTGCGTGAAAAGCCAATTTTGACTTGTCTGCAACAGATTTTCTGACAATCAGCCTTTGCAGAATTTCCAGTTCACCCTGAAGGATTTCACTAATATCCCTGGCCAGCCCTGAGATACGGGTAGCTTTTTCCGCATAATCCGCATCGTGGCGCAACAAATGTCCGTATTCCTTGACCGTCACACCACAACCACTTGCTGTCACCACGATCGCCTCAATTTCTTTTTGTTCTACCAGTGGCCACCATGCATCGATATTGCGGCGCATGTAATCCAATCCTTCCTGCTGGGCATTCAGATGATAGGTCACAGCACCGCAACAACCTGCGTTTTCAGCCTTGATCAATGAGATATCGAGACGATCCAGCACGCGGGCGCTGGCCGCATTGATATTGGGCGCCAATGACGGTTGCACACAGCCATCGAGTACCAGCATCTTGCGTGTATGCCTTGCAGCAGGCCATATTCCACCACGACTGGCTTTGACTGGAATCGTCTTTTTTAGATTTTCCGGCAAGAACGGACGGATCGCCTGCCCCGCTTTTAATACTGCATTAAATACCAGTGCATTCGGCAGAATCTTGCGCAGTGTATAGCGCAGCACATCCGATCGAATATCGCGCTTTACCTGTTTTTCCACCATACCACGACTGATATCCACCAATGCGCCATAGCGCACCCCGGATGGACAGGTCGTTTCACAGGCACGGCAGGTCAGGCAGCGATCCAGATGCAATTGGGTTTTCTGCGTAACCGGCTGGCCTTCCAGCATCTGTTTCATCAGATAAATCCGTCCGCGCGGGCTATCCAATTCATCGCCTAAAATCTGGTAAGTCGGGCACGTCGCCAGACAAAAACCGCAATGCACGCAACTGCGCAGAATGGCGTCAGCTTCCTGCCCCTCTGGGGAATTTTTAATAAAATCAGCGAGATTTGTTTGCATTTAAAGTGTTGGATAAAATCGGCCTGGATTAAGAATGCCTGCCGGGTCAAATTTTTGTTTTAATAACTGGTGAATTTTCATCATAGCAGGATCGAGCGGATGAAATACATGACTGCGTGATTCATTGCCACGAAACAACGTGGCATGGCCACCCGCATCTTTTGCAATTTTGCGTATGGTTTCCGCACTCATATTCCCATCATCCAGCAACCAGCGCAAACCGCCATTCCATTCCATCATCTGTTTTCCCGATACGGATAAAGGAGACATGGTTGACTTGATGGACAAGCGCCACAGCGGCTTATCCGGCTGAAAGAAACCATGCGTTTGCTCCCGTACCGATTTCCAGAACACTTCACTTTCCGCCAATTCTTCACCACCCAATCTTGCCTGCGCTGCACGTACAGCGGATTCAGCACCGGAAAATCTGAGAAATAATTCTCCATCAACATAACACGTTGCAGAAATTGGTAGCGGTTTACCCGCCCATTGATTCATTTTTTCGATAGCGGCTGTTTCATCCAGTTGCAATCGTACGGTGATCTCAGCCGATGGCTTTGGCAAGACCTTGAGCGACACTTCCAGCAAAACCCCCAGTGTACCCATAGCACCGGCCATCAGGCGCGAAACATCATAACCCGCCACATTTTTCATCACCTGTCCGCCAAAGTGCAAATCCTCACCTTTACCATCCAGCATGCGCACACCCAGCACAAAATCGCGCACTGAACCGGCAACTGCACGGCGCGGCCCTGATAACCCGGCTGCCACGCAGCCGCCCAGCGTAGCCACTTCACCAAAATGGGGCGGCTCGAACGCCAGCATTTGTCCCTTCTGATTCAGCACCACTTCCAGATCGGCTAATCTTGTTCCGGCCCGCGCTGTAATGACCAGTTCAGTTGGTTCATAATCGACGATACCGTTGTAGTTTGCTGTATCCAGCAGCACATGATTCTGTCCGTCTGCAGGGTTACCGTAAAAGTGCTTGGTACCACCGCCCCGTATCTGTAGCGGAGTTTTGTGCTCAGCCGCAGTACGGATAACTGTCTTGTATTGATCAATCATGGCTTGCATGGCTTAGAAACGTGGTAATTCAGGAAATTTTTCTTCGCCCCGGTGCACATGCATAACTCCCAGTTCTGCGCAGCGGTGCAAGGTCGGCACGGCTTTGCCGGGATTGAGTAATCCTGCGGAGTCAAATGCAGCTTTCACCGCATGAAACATTTCCAGTTCACCGGTTCCAAATTGCGAACACATCTGATTGATCTTTTCCATCCCCACGCCATGTTCCCCGGTAATCGTGCCGCCGGCATGAATGCACATCTCCAGGATTTTTCCGCCGAATTCTTCCGTTCTTTCCAGTTCACCCGGTTGATTGGCATCGTACAGAATCAGCGGATGCAGATTGCCGTCCCCGGCGTGAAACACATTCATGCAGCGCAATC
>JBBTCY010000236.1:0-2302 GCA_038043005.1 Pseudomonadota bacterium | reverse complement strand
TGTAAATAGCCTGACAGGCTGATCTGACTGGGGCATGAAGCAATAATCCTTTCCAAGGTATGGTTGAACTTTTCAATATTTTGTTTAGGTAGTCCGTAAGTTAATTCGATCCGGATGGTTTTAAAGCCGACCTGCTGTGCGATCTGGATCGTGCGTATTGTGTCATCTTCGGTTTGAATGCGATGGATTGCTTGTTGTACCTGCCAGTCAAAATCCTGAACACTGATAATTGCGCAATTAAAACCTATCTCCCTCAATGTGTTTAATGGGGCATGGGTCGTCTGGCGTGGATCTACTTCTATACGAAACTCACCCTCGCGGGATAGATTAAAGTTTCTGCAGATTTCAGTCATGATGTCGCTCAGTTGGGTGGTGCTCAGAAGTGTTGGTGTGCCGCCGCCAAAGTGTAGCTGATTAATTTTCAGGTCATCTTGAAACAATTTACCTTGCAGCTTTATTTCCTGTAACAGATAATCAATATATCGGGTTATACAGGCATTATCATTGGCGATAACCTGATTGAAATGACAATGGCAGCACAAGGTATTGCAGAAGGGGATGTGGATATACAATGACAAGGATCGATGGACTCGACCTGTTTTGCGAATATTTATCCAGGCTGCGTAGGCGCGCGGATCAAACGCTTCAACTAAATAATCAGTTTGTGGATATAAACGGTAGTCCTGATGGTTATATCCAAAGCGGCGAATGAGATCCGCATTGATTTCTATCAGGTGAGGAGATGATTGTGAATGCACTGGGTGTCTCGTTTGTATGCAGTAAAATCATTGTTCAAGCGCATAAATTTTATTTTTCTAAAAATGCCATCAGACTATAAATGAAAATTACGATATCAAATTTGATTCAGGTCAACTAAGATATTGAAATGTAACATTTACATATTAGGAAATATTTTGCCATTAAATACCCTGCTATCCAATCAGTTAGACATTTCGCATATTCGATCCAGTTGCTCGACATGCAGTTTGCGTGAATTATGTTTACCGGTAGGTCTTAATGAGTACGAGGTGCAGGTTCTTGGCGATGTCGTGAGCCATAAGCGCAAGATTCAGCGCGGCGGATATCTGCACAGAACCGGTGCAAAGTTTCAGACGTTATTTGCTATTCGCAGCGGATTCCTGAAGACGTGTATTCTGGAAGAAGACGGGCGGCAACAGGTTACCGGTTTTCATATGACGGGCGAATTGCTGGGATTGGATGCAATCAGCGCGGAGATACATACTTGTGATGCGATTGCGCTGGAAGATAGTGAAGTATGTGAAATTCCTTTCGCAAAACTGGAAGATATAAGTCGTACCATTCCTTCGCTGATGCACCATTTTCATAAAATCATGAGTCGTGAAATTGTGCGAGACCATGGCGTGATGCTTTTGCTGGGTAGCATGAAGGCAGAAGAGCGCTTGGCCTCTTTTCTTCTGAATTTATCACGGCGTTTTCTGATGCGCGGGTACTCGGAATCTGATTTTAATTTGCGTATGACGCGTGAAGAGATCGGCAGTTATCTGGGGCTTAAGCTGGAAACAGTTAGTCGTGCTTTCTCCAAGCTGCAGGATGAAAAAATCATTACAGTCGATAACAAACATATTCAGATAAATGATATGGGTCGTTTAAGATTGAAGATGGGAAATTCGTCCTGTATTACTTGAGTGTGTTCTGGATAGATCGGATCTTCGATGTGGCGACGCTGTAGTTTCTGTGGAACTGGCCTGCCGTTATTTTCTCTTGTTCCGGACTTCTCCCCCTGTTGGCTTGAGTAAGTGCCAGAAAATGCTATAATGCTTGAATAATATGGCTTACATGCCTTCTGTTTTTTTTATAAGTGCATGAGCTATATTAAATTCACACATTCATCCCATTCAGGGTGCTCTGTTTATTAGAGTGACTAGGATGAATGGAGGCTCAACCCTAAAGGAGAAGTTATGTCAGTAACTATGCGGCAAATGTTGGAAGCTGGTGTTCATTTCGGACATCAAACCCGTTTCTGGAATCCAAAAATGGCTCCGTACATTTTTGGCCATCGTAACAAAATCCATATTATAAACCTCGAAAATACATTGGTAATGTATGAAGAGGCAATGAAATATGTGCGTCAGTTATCAACGAATAAGGGTGTGATCCTGTTTGTGGGTACTAAAAGACAGGCGCGGGATATTGTGCGTGAAGAAGCGATACGATGCGGCTCTCCCTACGTGGATCAGCGTTGGCTGGGAGGGATGCTGACCAATTTCAAGACCATCAAGCAATCTATCAAGCGTCTGCATGAAATGGAAGTTATGGTACA
>JBBTCY010000235.1:0-1712 GCA_038043005.1 Pseudomonadota bacterium | reverse complement strand
GATTGAATCCCTGCCAGCAGATATTTCGGGCGTGAATCAACATGGCGAAAGAGTGCCATTTAAAGCAATTCAATATGCCAGCGAGCTGGAAGAAAATCTGAATGAGCGCATGCCGGCAGGTTTCGGTGGTGTAGCGGAATATGGAATTACTGTGCGCTGGAATAAAAACTTTCTGAAGCTGATCCGTTTGTTGCTAGAACGCAGAGCAGAATTTGCCTTATTTGGCGGGGTACGGTTTGGCGGTACGCTGACAACGGATGATGCTTTTACCATGGGATTTGACCATGTGGCGCTGGCAGCCGGTGCGGGACGTCCGACTGTGCTGAACTTGCCAAACGGACTGGCGCGGGGTGTGCGTGCAGCTTCTGATTTTCTGATGGCGCTGCAATTAACCGGTGCCGCGCAGAGTGATTCTATTGCAAATATGCAGTTGCGCCTGCCGGTAATCGTGGTCGGTGGTGGTCTGACCGCCATTGATACTGCCACTGAGGCACTGGCGTATTATCCGGGCCAGGTCGAAAAGTTTCTGCAACGTTATGAGATTCTCTCGGCTGTACAGGGTGAGGCGGCGGTCCGCGCAGTTTGGACTGTGGAAGAAAAAGAAATTGCAGATGAATATCTGGGCCATGCGCGTGCGATTCGTGCAGAGCGCCAGGCGGCTGAACAGCAAGGGCGTGCTCCGTGCATTATTGCGTTATTGCAATCCTGGGGCGGTGCGACCATTGCTTACCGAAAGCGTCTGGTCGATAGTCCTTCCTACACACTGAATCATGAAGAAGTTGAAAAAGCACTGGAAGAAGGTATCTGGTTTGCTGAGGGCCTGACACCTGTGCGGGTGAATGTCGATCAATGGGAACATACACAATCCGTGCGATTTGCCGTGCAGAAACAGGATGAAGCCGGCCAGTGGCAGGATGCCGGGGAGATTGAGTTGCCGGCGCGTGCCTTGCTGGTCGCGGCAGGAACTCAGCCCAATACCGTATTGGCGAGAGAAGATGAAAAGATATTTAAACTGAATGGCCGATATTTCACTGCTTGCGATGAAGAAGGCAATCCGGTGCAACCCCCGCATGCCAATCCAAAGCCGGATACTGCCATGGTACTGCTCAGCCGTTACAAAGATAGCCAAGATGGGCGCTTTATCAGTTTCTTCGGCGATCTGCACCCTTCCTATTCGGGCAATGTGGTGAAAGCCATGTCGAGTGCCAAACAAGGTTATCCGGTGGTCAGTCGCGTACTGGGACGGGTAACTCCTGCTTCAAACCAGTCCGCTCAGCAATTTTTTGCGACGCTCAATCAGCAATTGCGTGCTACGGTGCACCGGGTAGAGAGACTGACGCCCAATATTATTGAAGTGGTTGTGCATGCACCAATGGCGACTGAACGCTTCCATCCCGGTCAGTTTTACCGTTTCCAGAATTATGCAACGGAGGCTCCGGTTGCCGGTGATACACGACTGGCGATGGAAGGCATTGCATTGACAGGCGCATCGGTCGATGTGGTGCGTGGACTGGTTTCACTGATTGTTCTGGAGATGGGCGGGTCGACGGATTTGTGTGCGCTGCTGAAGCCCGGCGAGCCCGTCATATTGATGGGACCAACGGGTACGCCGACCGAAATTCCATCCAATGAAACCATCGTGCTGGTGGGAGGCGGGTTAGGAAATGCTGTTTTATTTTCCATCGGAGCAGCCGCACGGGCAGCCGGATCCC
>JBBTCY010000234.1:0-5498 GCA_038043005.1 Pseudomonadota bacterium | reverse complement strand
CAAGGGCCGAACTCGATAACCTGTGAACAGATATCCGCAATAAAGCGGCCATCCGACGTGCCGCCAGAGGTGGACAGTTGTGGTTCAATGGTGGTGACCGCGATAATGGCGTCGCTCACGGCGTTTGCCAGTTCACCCCTTGGCGTGAGAAAAGGTTTTCCTGATAATTCCCACTCCAGTTCATAATCCAGCTCATGGCGATCCAGGATTCTATGCACGCGTGTTTTGAGGGATTCGACGGTGCTGGCGGTCGAGAAACGGAAGTTGAATAACAGATTCAGTTTGCCGGGAATGACGTTGGTCGCACCAGTGCCACCGGCGATATTGGAGATATGCCAGGTTGTCGGCGGGAAAAATTCATTACCCTGATCCCATTCGGTCTGCGCCAGTTCTGCGATCGCCGGAGCAGCCAGGTGAATCGGATTTTTTGCCAGATGCGGATAGGCAATATGGCCTTGTATGCCTTTGATGGTCAGATTGCCGGATAAGGAGCCGCGCCGGCCATTTTTGATGGTATCCCCCAGTTTATCCACACAGGTCGGTTCGCCGACGATGCAATAATCGAGCAATTCTTCCCGTGCCTTGAGCGTTTCGACGACTCTGGCCGTTCCGTCCACCGCAATGCCTTCTTCGTCGGAGGTGATCAGCAACGCGATGGAACCTTTGTGATTACCATGTGCGGCAACGAAGGCTTCAATAGCGGTGATAAACGCAGCCAGGGAAGATTTCATGTCCGCTGCGCCGCGCCCATATAACCGATCATCGCGGATGACCGGTGTGAAAGGATCGCTATCCCATTGTTCAAGCGGCCCGGTTGGCACGACATCCGTATGTCCGGCAAAACACAGCACAGGCGCAGCGCTGCCACGGCGTGCCCATAAATTATCAACCTCGCCAAAGCGCATTCTTTCAATATGAAAACCAAGTTTTTCCAGGCGATCTA
The DNA here is from genome assembly GCA_038043005.1 of Pseudomonadota bacterium. Classification (GTDB taxonomy): domain Bacteria; phylum Pseudomonadota; class Gammaproteobacteria; order Burkholderiales; family Nitrosomonadaceae; genus Nitrosomonas. Next base: position 4,555 of record JBBTCY010000234.1, on the reverse strand, counting down.
TTAATATCTCCTGACAACCCTGGTCATTCGGTGTGAGTGAGCGGCGGGCAATCAGCGCTTGCGCAAGCGATACTGTATCATTTGACATAAGAGTTCCTTAAGATAGGGAAAAAACATTAGTTCCATCACATTAAATTGACCAGGTGTATTAATTACACAACAATTTATTCGTCCAACTTCCAGTTTAGTGTAGGGATTTATTACGTTATCATGTAAATTCCAATTTATCAGCACAAAAATGGATGTTGAATTCTACACATCTCTTTTATGTCGTGCACGGTGGCTGTATTTGTGTAACTTGATCGAGCTTATCGCTATACGGGGAAAACTATCATGCTCCTGTCTCTCTTTTACATCGTCATATCACTGGTTGCTATCGCAGGTTTAATTTTCACGGTACCTTATTTACGTCGGCTGATTGTATCCGATCAGATCCTGAAGATTTTCCGCAAAATGTTGCCGCAGATTTCTCAAACCGAACAGGAAGCGCTGGATGCCGGTACGGTATGGTGGGAAGGGGATTTATTCAGTGGCAAACCTGACTGGAATAAACTGCTGGCTTACCCCAAACCACAGCTCAGCGCAGAGGAAGAGGCGTTCCTCAATGGCCCGGTGGAAGAATTATGCGGCATGCTGGATGAATGGCAAATCACGCATGAACTAAACGATCTGCCGCCATCGGTCTGGCAGTTTATCAAGGAAAAGGGATTCTTCGGGTTGATTATCCCCAAGCAATATGGTGGCTATGGATTTTCGGCGCTGGCGCATTCCCAGGTGGTTATGAAAATTGGCTCACGCAGCGGCACAGCCGCTGTAACCGTGATGGTGCCCAATTCATTAGGCCCTGCAGAATTACTCCTGCACTATGGCACCGAAAAACAGAAAGAATACTACTTACCGCGCCTTGCCAAAGGACTGGAGGTTCCCTGCTTTGCGCTGACTTCGCCAGATGCTGGCTCCGATGCAGGATCGATGCCTGATTTCGGCATCGTGTGCCGAGGTGAATTTGATGGTCAGAAAGATGTACTGGGCATGCGGGTAACCTGGGAAAAACGTTACATTACGTTAGGGCCGGTCGCTACATTGCTGGGTCTGGCATTTAAATTACGTGATCCTGACCGGATACTGGGAAATGTCGAAGATCTGGGCATTACGCTGGCATTAATTCCGACCGGAACACCCGGTGTCAACATTGGACGCCGCCATTTCCCGCTTAATGCCGCATTTCAGAACGGACCCAATTCAGGTCAGGATGTCTTCATTCCAATGGAGTGGGTAATTGGCGGTCAGGACGGTGTTGGGCATGGCTGGCGCATGCTGATGAACAGCCTGGCTGCCGGTCGTTCCATTTCATTGCCGGCAACCGGTGTCGGTGCGGCGAAGCTGGCAGCCCGCACCAGCGGAGCTTATGGCAGGGTACGTACACAATTCAAGACACCCATCGGGTATTTTGAAGGGATCGAAGAAGTGCTGGCGCGCATCGGTGGCAATACCTACATGATGGATGCGGCGCGTGTCATGACGGCCGGTGCCGTGGATCTGGGTGAAAAGCCATCGGTGGTTTCCGCCATTGTCAAATACCATCTGACTGAACGTTCGCGCCAGGCCATCAATGATGCGATGGATATCCATGGCGGCAAGGGTATTTGTATCGGGCCAAGAAATTATTTGGGGCGTACATACCAGCAGATTCCTGTCGGAATTACCGTGGAAGGCGCCAATATCCTGACGCGGAATATGATTATCTTTGGGCAGGGCGCTATCCGCTGCCACCCCTATTTGCTGAAGGAAGTGAATGCTGCGCATGATAATGATACGTCGAGCGCATCGCTTGCTTTTGATGAGGCATTGATGGGGCATGCAATCTTTACAATGCGTAATACGGCCAATAGTCTGATTTATGGCGTGGCCGGTCAATTCATGAAAGGGGGCATACCTATCGGCATTCTGCCGGAGACCGCAATTTACTACCAGCAGTTGACCCGCTTCTCAGCCAGTTTCGCATTCATTGCGGACATCGGTTTGCTGGTATTGGGTGGATCGCTTAAACGGAGAGAACGATTATCAGCCCGTCTGGGCGATATTCTCAGCATGCTGTATTTATGCTCGGCCACGCTGAAACGGTTTGAAGAAGACGGTCGGCTCCCATCCGATCTGCCGTTGCTGCATTGGTCGATGCAGGATGCAATTTATCGGATGCAACAGGCGTTTGATGAATTGCTGACAAATTTTCCTGTTCACTTTATTGTGACATGGTTGCTGCGTGGTTTGGTTTTCCCACTCGGCAAGCGTTGCAAACCACCGATCGATGCATTATCACATGAGGTAGCACAATTGCTGTTGAATCCAGGAGCAGTGCGCGATCGATTGACTTCCGGAATTTATGTGCCGGTAACGGTTGGTGAACCCATGGCTGACCTTGAACAGGCATTGCAGTGTGCCATTGAATGCAAAACTGTTGAAGACAAGTTGCGCGATGCGGTTAAATCGGGGCAGATTACTGCCAGTGGGGATGAGAAAATCGATCAGGCATTGCAGAAGAATGTGATTACTGCCGCGGATGCTGATTTGTTAAACAGAATGAAAGAGCTGCGTCGGCAGGTGATCAGGGTGGATGATTTTTCGCCGGATTTTAGCAGTCACGCGGATACCGTTGGCAATGCCAGGGCGGCCAGAACATCCCGAACAGTAAAGAGTGTTAAAAATGAGAAATCCACTAAAGCCGACAAAATGAATGAAGAGAAATTGAGCAGTGAAACGTGAGAGTGAGTGCGCATTGAATTCCTCCGGTAGTGGTCAAAAGCAGGTTTTAAAGGGATAGTTATGGAAATTGGGCAAGACAATGTAACTGGCCTTATTACAGTGGAACAGGCAAGAACACTGGATGGCCTTTTTAAGACTCGTGTGCAGCAATCGCCGGATAAGGTGGCTTACCGGTACTATAATCAGCAGATTGAGCAATGGGATAGCTATACCTGGGCGCAGATGAATCTGGCCGTTGCCCGCTGGCAGGCTACTCTTTCAAAAGAAGCGCTGACTCATGGCGACCGGGTCGCCGTGATGATGAGAAATTGTCCGGAATGGGTTATGTTCGAGCAGGCGGCGCTGGGTCTTGGGCTGGTTGTAGTGCCGCTTTATACTGACGATCGCGCCGAGAATGCAGCTTATATTCTGCACAATTCCGGGGCAAAAATATTACTGCTGGAGAATCTGTCGCAATGGCATGACTTCTCAGCGATTCGTGATCAGCTGGAAGGGTTGCAACGCATTGTTATATTGAATTCATTTGAAGACAGCAGTTTTGACTCCCGTGATCAGGGGCGAGTCTTGCTGGCCAATGACTGGTTGTCAGCCAGGGTTGGTGAAGTACAGCATATCAACACCAACCCTCATGATCTGGCTACTATTATTTATACATCGGGTACATCCGGCCGGCCCAAAGGCGTTATGCTCAGCCATCACAATATACTGACCAATGCGCATGGTTGTTTACAGGTAGTGCCGGTAACACCGGATGACTTGTTGCTGTCTTTTCTGCCACTGTCCCATACCTTCGAACGTACGTCCGGCTATTATGTGCCGATGATGAGTGGCGCCACCATTGCTTATGCACGCTCGATTCAGCAATTACAAGAAGATTTGCAGACTATTCATCCCACTTTGTTAATCTCGGTGCCACGTATTTATGAAAGAATTCATGCGGGAATACGTACAAAACTGGCAGAAGGCTCAAATTTTGCTCGTTGGTTATTTAATTTTGCGGTTGATGTCGGCTATCACCGTTTTGAGTGTCAGCAGGGGAGAGCTGATTGGCGGTTTACCGATTTATTCTGGCCGGTACTGAAAAAGCTGGTGGCACAGAAAGTCATGCATAAGCTGGGTGGTCGATTACGGTTGGCATTGAGTGGCGGAGCCGCTCTGTCAGTAGAAGTCTCGAGGATATTCATTGGTCTTGGGTTGCCCATTCTGCAAGGTTATGGCATGACGGAAAGCAGTCCGGTGGTTTGTGCCAACAGACTTGAAGATAATGTGCCATCCAGTATTGGTTTGCCCATTCCCGGTGTTGAAGTCAAACTGGGCGAGAACAACGCATTACTGATCCGTGGACCCAATATCATGCAGGGCTACTGGAATAATCCGGATGCAACCCGGACAGTTATTTCACCTGATGGCTGGCTGAATTCCGGGGATGTTGCATCGATTGATGCACAGGGTCATGTCACCATCACGGGGCGCCTGAAAGAGATTATTGTTTTATCAACCGGTGAGAAGGTACCGCCAGCCGATATGGAAGCTGCCATTTTACGTGATCCGTTATTTGAACAGGTCATGTTGATCGGAGAATCCCGCCCTTATTTGAGCATATTGGCGGTTCTGAATCTGAAGCAGTGGCAGGCAGTCGCGGCACAACATGGGCTGGATCCTGATTTGAACAACCCCTCACAGATACAGCAGGCTGAGGAAATACTGTTGAACAAGGTGACTTACCAGACCAGCGAATTTCCGGGATATGCCAAGATACGCCGGGTTAAAGCGACTCAGGAGCCTTGGACGA
>JBBTCY010000233.1:3530-23067 GCA_038043005.1 Pseudomonadota bacterium | reverse complement strand
TAGTATTTTTCTTGTTCTGTGGTAGCAAGAATTCGGGATTCAGTTGAATGCCGGAATGTTCATTTTGCTCCCCTTCTTCCTGTGGGAAATTATCCAGAATGATCTGAAAAACTGGATTTTCATGCTTCTCTTCAATCAGAACGCCTAATATCGCTATTTTTCCGTCTTCTCTGATCAGTTATTACAGTTAATATTTATTTTAAAAATAAATAAAATATTATAATTAGATCAGTTTGTTACTATATTAAATTAAATAATCTTCTCAAGATATTCGATCGTTAAGCCAGTAGCTTTTGGCATACCAATTCCCATCTGTACTGGATAGTCCTCAATTTGACCTGTACGGCTGTAACCGCGACGCTCATAAAATGCGATTAACTCCGGGCGCTGTGAGACAACAAACATAATAAGCCTGTTGGCTTTCATTTGTTCCACAGCAAATAGTTCGGCTTGTTTAAGTACATGCTTTCCCAGCCCCCTTCCTTGCAAGTCAGGATGAACTGAGAAAAAACCGATATATGCATGCGTTTCCTCTCGTGCTACATAAATACATGAAACTAACATTGCAGGTTGATTGATCACTAGAAAACAGGCATTTGGATTCGACAGTGCCAGCTCTACTTCCTGTCGACTTGTTCGATTACCTTCGATAATATGCGTTTCCCTTGTCCAACCGACCTCTCCGCGATAGGTCAGATTAACCAGATCACAAATCGCTTGCGATTGGCTACGGGTAGCCTTTTCAATAATATAATCATTAATATTCATTAAATTAAAATATATTATTCAGAATATACATTAATATATATTTAATCCTGGATTTTTAGTCAGCGCGACCAGAACGATATAAGAAAAAACACATTGTGCCGCAATCCAGGCAATTATTCTTATTCGCCTGGTTTTGCCAAACCGCATTGCGATCATGCCAAGACCGATATAAAGCAGCAAGCCGATTACCTTGGCAGTTAGCCAGGAATCACTCAGTGGATTTTGTTGAATGATTATTGCCAATGCAATGGCACTGGTCAGTAAAATCGTATCGACTACATGGGGCAGAATTTTTACCCAGCGTTGGCGTAGATTCTGCGAATCCTGTATTAACCAGACACCTCGCAGGAAGAAAAATAGATAACTCACAATAATACTGGTTATGTGAATCATTTTTAATACGGCATAACTCATAATTAACCTCTGGATATCAGCCAGCCATGACTCCCTGCCACGGCACCTGCTGCGGTCAGCAAGCTTAGAATCAATAAAATGAGGTGTTTGCGTTGAATTTTTGTGAACATATCCGTGGAAATATTTTTTTGTGCAGGAGAAATGACTTGTCGGCGTCGCGCACGCGGTTCCATTATAAACAGCATCACGGTAAACAATAGCCAGATCAGTACCATGGTATGCATCCACCAGTATTGCCATTGTGTAAAACGATGCCATGCATCCAATGCATGGGTCATATAAAAACCGCTCATGCCAACAAGTAATGTAGAAAAACGGGCTTGTGCAGCAAACTGCCGTCTGAATTTCTCAAAAAAAACCATTGCTTCAATGGGTGATTGCATGCGCATCAAGGTAGGTAATAAAACAGTGGTTACCATGGCGACACCACCAATCCAAAGCACTACGCCCAGAACATGTAATATTCTGGCGAAAACAAGTTCATCCATGTGATTTTTCTAGCTGATTAATAGATTTGATACGACAGTGTTGCAGAATTTGAGTGTGTTGAATCTTCCAGTCAGCGCCTGATACAACACACTCTTATGTAATTTATACTAAAGAAAGCCAGTCAATTAACTGCTTACCATCTCCGAAGCCCATTCTTCAGCCGCGTCATAGTCACTAAATACTGAAACATTTGCATTGATAAAGAGATTAAAAACCCAGGTACTCCATGCTTGCCATTCATCATCAGTCACAACAGCTACCCGGCTAAACTCGCTGCCATGCTTATGCATAAATTTGATTTCTTCCCAGGCAACATCAACGGTGTAATCCAGCATGTCCCGCCAGTCGAATATGAGATTTGCCTTACCGTTAAAATGTGGTCGATAAAGCACCTGTTGTTCAAACTCGTGAAAGTCCGTTAACGTAAACTCACCAATTACTGCCACAATAACTAGATTGTCTTTTTTCTGAATAGTAATCATGACCTCACCTCAAAAGATAACAGCCTCATCATAGGCAATTACATGTCATGGTGCAAATTTTGCTTCATTTTAATATTATTTGTGATCATTTTTCATGCCGATTGTTGTGTGTTTTACACTGATTATGCCACTTAGAGAACCACCTAGCACAATCAAACCCATACCCAGCCAGGCAATGGGCGGTAACACTTCATTCCAGAAAAACATACCCCACAGCCCCGCAAACAATACGGTGCTGTACCCTAATGAACTCACGACAAGTGTCGCACCCATCCGATAAGCGCGCGTCATTGCAAGCTGTGCCAACGTTGCGGTAAGACCTAGCCCGATTAATATAAAAATATTATCCAGTGTAATCGGATTAAACGTGGTCAGTAGCAGCCATGCTCCAGTGCACAGTGTGCATATTAAAGTAAAATAAAACACTACATGCCATTCCGATTCACCCAGATTGCCTAGTTGTTTAACATTCAGATAGGCAATGGCTGCAAAGAAACCGGATGCCAGTCCAGCCAGACTTGCCATCCAGTAATCTTCATGAAACACCGGGCGTAGCAGCAAAATGACGCCGATAAATCCCAGCATAACTGTAAAAACCAATGACCAGTGCAAATGTTCTCTTAAAATCAATGTGGAAAATAATGCCAGAAAAAGTGGCCAGGTATAATTCAGTGACATAGCCGTTGCCAAAGGCAATTCAATCAAGCAATAGAAAAACAGTAGCAGACTGATAAGACCGGTGAATCCACGCCAACAATGAACTTTCCAATATTTTGTACGGACGGTGGAATGATAGTGATGAATGATCAGATAAGTCATCCAGACACCCAATACTGAACGATAAAATACCAGCTCAGTTCCAGTAAAGTAAACGGCTCCCAGTTTGACCAATACGCCCATACCGGCAAACATGAAAGCCGCCACGAGCATCCATAGGGCATGCACTAGTAAATTTTCCTGAATTGCAGGATATGACTAAATATGGGGTTCAAGTTCTCGTTGCAGAAATTGATGAAAGTGAATCATGCCGGACTCCATGGGAATCTGATATGGCCCTGTTTCATTGATGTTCTGTTCATATAGCGCGCGCCGTCCGGCAGTAATCAATCTGCATATTTCATTATCTTCACGGGCAGTTTCTTTATAGGCAGCCTGCTCTGCTTCAATAAACTCGCGCTCAAATAAAACTATCTCTTCCGGGTAATAAAATTCAACCACATTGGTACACCGTTCAACCCCTGTTGGAATTAACGTACTGATCACCAGTGTATGGGGATACCACTCCAGCATGACATTGGGATAATAAAGCAGCCAGATTGCACCATGAGGCGGCATTTCTCCCCCGGTCTGCTGCAAAACCTGTTCCTGCCATTTTGCATAAACCGGACTCCCTGATTTCTTTAGTCGCGCGCTATTAATCGCAATGGTCTGCACGCTGTACCAGTCGCCGAATTCCCATGCCAGTTTGTCGGTATTTACGAAATTACCTAAACCAGGATGAAATGGATCCACATGATAATCTTCCAGATAGACTTCGATAAAGGTCTTCCAGTTACACGCATATTCATCAACTTGAATACGATCCAGCATATAACCGGAGAAATCAAAATCTTTTAACACCCCCAGATTGGCCATATCCTGTGCAATCGGCCGTTGTCCATTAAATAACAGCCCATTCCAATTCTGCAATGGTGTCTTATTAAGATGAACACATGGCTTCTGGTTAAAATGGGGGGCGCCCAGTAATGCGCCATCCAGCGCATAGGTCCAACGGTGAATGGGGCAAACGATATTCTTCGCATTGCCTCTGCCTGCCAATAATAACGCCTGTCGGTGACGACAAATGTTGGAGAGCAATTCAATGCCATGTTCGTTATGCACCAATACATTGGCATTATTCATCCATTCAGGCACATAATAATCCCCAAGATTCGGAACTATCATTTCATGACCGACATAACCGGGCCCCTGATCAAACAGGAGGTGTTTTTCAAGGGCCAGTATCTCCGGATTCAAGTACCAGTCAATCGGCAATTGCATTGACATTTCTCTCAGACTGGGAATCTCAGCCATGTTAGTCATATCGATACCTTATATCTCCCTGGATACATAAACAAAAAATTAGCGGCGAAAATACACGAAAAGATAAAAATTTAAAACCCATTTAAGCAAGTTAAGAACGAAAAATTGAATGCTTGGCTATAATAGCAATCTTGATAGTAAAATATCAGTATCCATCGATGAGTTATTGGTACAAACAAAATAAATTGTACAAGATTGAATTATTTAATTAATCAAAAGAGAGCATCTTAATGAAATCCAAACAACAATTAACAAAAAATTCATGGGCATACCTGATATCTACCATAGTGATGGCTGGTCTTGCTGCCTGTGACAGTGGTACAGAAAAAGCAGGCATGACTTCATCGGATTCGTCCTCTGCAGCCACTTCAGCAAAACCCAGGCTGACCGGTGCTGCAACCGGTATTTTAATTGATTCACCGGTTTCAGGTATTGCTTATACTGCATCGTCCGGGAAATCAGGTACGACCAATGATCAAGGTATCTTTAATTTTAGTCACGGCGATAAAATCGATTTCAAACTGGGCGGTTTGGCACTTGGAAGTATCCCGGGTTCATTGATTGTGACGCCCATTGAATTAGCCAATGGCAGCGACAATAAATTACAGAATCTTCTGGTTCTGTTCCAATCACTGGATTCGGATAATGATCCATCCAATGGTATATCCATTTCCAGCGACTCCGCCGCGGCAGTCAAAGCATCTATTAATCTGGATAGCAGCCCGGACACCTTTGCAAAGACCGCCAATTTACAAAGTATTATGGAAGCAAGCGGCATTAATGGCGATGTCAAGACTGCCGAAGAAGCCCGCACACATTTTCTGTCTCAAGGGGTAGCACTGCTCAGCGCCCAGATCTGGGTTAGCTACAACAACCAGACAGCGAGCGTGTTGCGCGTTGCTGCTGATAGCAGTGGAGAATACTTGCAAGGCGATGCCAGACCGGATGATTCCTGTGATGAAAACCGTGTCTGCGGTGGCCGCACCATATTCCAATCCGGTGTCGAGTATGGCATTGCCAGCGCGGCAGAAGTTGATCTTCGCGGCTTCAAGCTGATCGGCAAGCCATCCGTCGATACCAATCTTAAAGCCGGTTTATCTGATCCGGGCCCAACCCGTCGTATTCGTACCGATGGATACGAGCTAATTAATTCGGACATTGTAACCGTACAGAGAGAGCGGGCGGAAAGCAGCGTATTTGGTGAACTCTTCCATATCGCCAAACCAATCCAGCTCAGTGATGAAAATGAAGTTTCACCCAAGGAAGTCAAAGAAACGCGCTACTCAAAAATTGACAATGATTCCTCCGGTATTGTTGGCGCCTGGGCATATGCCAATGACACGATCAAAACACAGACTCTGGTTTTCTTCCCTAACGGCAAATTCATGATGATTGATCCAACCGGCGCCACACAACGTGCCGATCAATCGAAATGCGGAAAACCGGGTATCGAGTTTTCTTCATACACTTATGATAAAGGATCCAGCAAATTAAAATTATCAGGCTTCACTTATAACACTAACGGATGTGCAGGTTTCTCAGATCTGGACAATAATACAGTTATTGGATTTAGTATCAGTTCCGATGGAGCTACTGCCAAAGTTGATAAACAGGGCGAAGAATCAGTAACACTATATCGCGTATCAAAATAATAAAAATATTCGTCAAAAATGCTGTGCTCACTGGGAATCCAGTAATCCCCGGTGAGCTTTCACATGGATAATCCACTGAATTAAACACGCGTTACTATCTGCCTATGCCCATTATCCGTGTCGCACTGAATATCCCGATCGACACGTTATTTGATTATCAGGTGGATGAAGCGTGTATACAGGATATTGGCCTGCGTGCAAGCGTGCCTTTTGGGAAAAAACTGATGACGGGCGTCATTATCGCCATCAGCGCTGAAACTCAGATTCCTCCCGAGAAACTCAAATCAGCACATTATATTTTCCGGGATATCGCCCCATTACCCACTGCGCTACTCGATTTATTTCATTTCTGTAGCCAGTATTACCATCACCCATTGGGATCGGTTGTCATGAATGGCTTGCCCGGCAAACTGCGGAGCAATAAACCCATTCGATTAAAAGAACCGCCAATCGATTATCAATTCAGCCTGACTGAAGCAGGGAAGCAGATTGATCCATCCAGCATTCCCGCCCGCAACCGGATAGCCCGCCGTTTACTGACCGCATTGATTCAGTCACCCGGATTGACCCATGGCGATGCAAAGCAAATTTCGCCACGTACCATTCCGCTATTAAAGGAGTGGGAATTACTTGGCTGGGTACTGGCAACGCCGATTTCTGCCATTACTGCGCTAAAAGCGATTAAGATTCCCACTCTTACACATGAACAAGAAACCGTAGTTAATGCGATTACAACGGATAATAATAGCCAACGATTCAATACATGGTTGTTGCACGGCATTACAGGCAGCGGCAAAACGGAAGTTTATCTCAGAATTATTGAGCAGGCGCTGAATCAGAAGAAACAAATACTGATTCTTATTCCTGAAATCAGTCTGACACCCCAGCTGGAAGCTGTATTCCGGGCACGCTTTCCCGCAACACATTTAATCAGCTTGCATAGCGGACTTAATGATACCGAGCGGTTATCCGGCTGGTTGCAGGCTCAACACGGTACTGCCCGGCTAATATTGGGTACGCGTCTTGCAGTGTTCACCCCACTACCCGATCTGGGCTTAATTATTGTGGATGAAGAACAGGACAGCTCATTCAAGCAACAAGAAGGACTCCGCTATTCCGCCCGTGATATGGCAATATTTCGTGCTAAACAAATGGATATTCCAATAGTATTGGGGTCAGCCACGCCATCACTGGAAAGCTATTACAATGCACTGCATGGCCGGTATCATCATTTACGCCTGCAATCCCGTGCGGTCAGGAATGCAACCCTGCCATCGGTGCAATGCATTGATATACGTACAGCCAAGCCTCATGATGGATTATCCGAACCCCTGATTCAAGCATTAAGTAAATGTCTTTCACAAAAACACCAAAGTCTGGTTTTTATCAATCGACGCGGTTATGCCCCTGTACTTCTCTGTAAATCCTGCGCCTGGACAGCAACCTGTCAACGCTGTACCAGTCGCCTGGTTGTTCATTTACGCGATAAACAATTAAGCTGCCATCATTGCGGACATCAGGAACATTTTCCACGCGCATGCCCCCACTGCGGGAATCAAGATATCGTTCCCTTCGGCCATGGCACCCAACGGGTGGAAGATGCACTGGCCGATCGTTTTCCCACCGCACGTATCCTGCGTATCGACCGTGACAGCATTCGACGAAAAAATGCATGGGAGGCTATTTTGCAAACGATTCACGCACAGGAAGTGGATATTCTGGTGGGCACTCAGCTACTGGCTAAAGGCCATGATTTTCCCAATCTATCGTTGGTTGGCATTTTAAATTCGGATATTTCGTTATACAGCACTGATTTCCGCGCCAGCGAACGCCTGTTTGCGCAACTGATGCAAGTAGCGGGCCGTGCCGGACGTGCCAACATCGCAGGTCACGTACTGATTCAAACCGAGTTTCCTGATCATCCGCTGTACCATGCGCTCCAGAAACATGATTATGACGCCCTGGCCCACTCGCTGCTGGCTGAAAGAAAAATGGCAGGATTTCCACCTTTTGTTTATCAAACTTTGCTCCGGGCTGAAGCGCATGATATTCAAACTGTACTGGAATTTCTAACCCATGCAAAAGAACTGGCCAAACCGACCAAAGACATCGAGATATTTGATCCGGTACCCGCACATATGGCACGGCTAAAAGGAATGGAACGCGCGCATTTACTGGTACAATCGGCATCACGTAAACACCTGCAACTATTTCTTGATTCATGGGCTATGCAAATAAATTCATTGTCTACCCATAAAGTTCGATGGGTTCTGGATATTGATCCGATTGAGTTTTGATCTATATCAGTATTTATCTTCCCCGTCCACATACAATAAAAACGTCTTCCTATTATAAAAGGAACCTGAGAATGCCATTTGATAAACACGATTTACACCATGAATTTCCTGAATACCATGATCGTATCCATGAGCTTAAAATGACCGACAAGCACTTTTCTCGGTTATTTGAGGAATACCATGATATTAACCGCGAAGTACTTAAAATTGAGGAAGGTGCTGAAAACACATCTGATGAATACTTGGAAGATCTCAAAAAGAAACGCCTCATCTATAAAGACGAGCTTTATGACATGCTCATCAATCCATAAGAAAGATTGAATTCATTTATTACCAAATTTAGTAAAATATAACAGATTGATTATAAACACTATAAATACACGATTCTTTTTATAGTTGAAATCATTATCATTACAAGTAAAATGCTGCCTTATATTTCTTAGAATTCCAGAATGCAAATCCAATCATTCGTGTTGTAATCGCGCTTATCGCGATAAACTGGTTTTTCAAAAAGAGATAGCATTGTCATTTATTGTTGTGATAAATTCACGCTTGGAGAGTCAGCCAGGTTTTAAAATGACTTACCTTCATCAAATTAAAAAGGAGTTAGAAATGAAAAAAATTATAGTTGCGACCGTTGCGTCAGTATTCCTGTTAGGCTCAACTGCCACATTTGCAAGTGGAAACTTGGAATCTTTATTACCATTTATGGCTGCACAGGATATATTGAACAAGATGGGCTGTGAAGGCAAGAAAGCAGGTGACAAGATCAAAGATCGTACCGACGGTGAAATGATTACCTGCCCCGCTAAAATGAAAAACAAGAAATCGATTGCCGCAGCAAAATAATACTGCTTCATCGTAGCAAAAAAAAGGCCAGGTCTCATTGATATCAGATTAATTGAATACAAACCTGGTCTTTTCTTATTTTCATCTACAATTTGCGATATTCTATAAACCCAGTAAGGACAGCCAGAGGCGACCTATCCGCAGTTAGCTAGCCTAATCCTGGCCAATAATGACTGTCCGGTAACGGTCTTTTACCAAAAATAGCCTGCCCAACCCGCACGACTGTTGCACCTTCTTCAATCGCAAGCTCATAATCTCCTGACATCCCCATTGAAAGCTCTTCAAATGACAGGCCGGCCGGTGCTTCCTGTCGCAACATGGTTTGAATTTCTCTCATTTTGATAAAACATTGACGGACACGATCATGATCTGCTGAGAATATCGCCAATGTCATCAATCCTTTGATCTGCAGGGATGAATAGTTAGGTAACTGGGTAACAAAAGCGCGCACGTCCTCAGGAGCCAGGCCGAATTTACTGGCTTCACCCGAGCTATTAACCTGCACATACACATCAATTGCTCGCCCTTCATTTTGCAAGCGCTTATCAAGTTCTTCGGCAACTTTCAGGCTATCCAGCGCCTGAAATTCATTGGCAAACCGTGCCAGATACTTGGCCTTGTTGGTTTGAAGATGACCAATGACAGCCCATTTGATATTCAAATCATGGAGTATCTCAGATTTCTCGCGTGCTTCCTGAATCTTGTTTTCTCCCATTTCATGACATCCGGCCGCAAAAGCGATACGCAGTCTTTCAGCAGGCACAGTTTTGGTTACCGGTAATAGCCGAACACTGGATGGATCGCGTCCAATCCGCTTGCAAGTATCGATAATTCGTTGTTTAACGGCCGCAAGATTTGTTTTAATTTCGGTTAGTTGCTGCTCTTCGTTTGGTTCCAATGCATTCTCCTATTAGTCGAAATCAGATTAATCAATCATTGAGCCAATCCTGCAATGACCGCTCATATTCCTAATTATTTTTCATGGATAATTAATTTTGTTTAGATGCTTGATGAAACAGCATCTTCCACGCACCTTTCTGATACTTCCAGAGAGATGTTCTAATCGATCCTTTGCCGATATTTTCTAAATCATCAGATTTTTTCGCACGATAGATAGCCATGACCAAATCATTCGTCAATACCTTAATTCTAAAATCCATTAGCGACCATCGCACATGATTATTCTTGGCAAGCAGCCAATGAATCACATCATCTCTGGAATTTACCTGTCCACTGTTACTGATTTCCTCAAATTCATCCGACAGAAGCTCATTAATCAGCATGGGATTCTCTTTCAGATCAGTCTGTAACAATTTTAATTCCAATTGTTGGATATGTTCTACGATGTTTTTCAGTGACGACGTCATAAGAATCATCACTTACTTAACGCGCATCCCCGGCTGGGCACCTTCATCCGGGGAAAGAATAAACAATTCACCCGGATTTCCACCGCCTGCTGCCAACACCATCCCTTCAGACAATCCAAATTTCATTTGTCGGGGAGCAAGATTAGCAACCATGACCGTGTGGCGCCCTTTTAATTTTTCAGGGTCATAGGCTGATTTAATGCCGGCAAAAACTGTGCGTTGTTCAGTGCCAATATCCAGTTTCAATTTCAGTAGTTTTTCCGCGCCTGCCACGTGTTCGGCATTAACAATTCTGGCGATCCGCAAATCAATCTTGCTGAAGTCATCAATGGAAATCGTTTCAGCAACCGGTGTAATGGCGTGCTGCTGTTTCTCTGCATGACGTACGAGAGAATTTGTATGATCGGTTGATACTAGATTCTGTGTATTCGCTGCGATCAATGCATCAATCTGTTTACCATCAATCCGAGTCATCAAATGTTGATAAACAGTAATGGTGTGCCCAGCAGGCAGCAATAAATCAGCAACTGATTGTTCATCAGTCAATGAGGGCCAGGTTAAAGACCCGCAGTTCAGGAAAATCTCGATATGTTTCACGGTTTCAGGCAAGATCGGCTTGAGATAATGTGAGAGTAAATAAAAAAGTTGTATGCCCAGACTACAGACTCGTTGCAATTCATCATTTCGTTCTGGATTTTTGGCCAGCTCCCAGGGAGCCAGCTCATGAATCATTTCATTTGCTTCATCCGCTAATTTCATGATGTGTCGAATCGCTGCTGAAAACTCCCTTTCTTCAAAGGCTTTCTCAATGGAATCGGGTCGCCAGCCAGAAAAATGCTCATTAATCGTTGCCTGCAGCAATTGATACTGTCCACCTGCAACCAGTTTGCCATCAAATCGTTTACTGATAAAGCCGGCACAACGACTGGCAATATTAATAAATTTTCCAATCAAATCCGAATTAACGCGCGCTACAAAATCTTCCAGATTCAGATCAATATCTTCCAGCGTGCCATTAAGTTTTGCCGCATAGTAATAACGTAGCCACTCCGGATTAAGCCCTTGTTTCAGGTAGCTCTCGGCGGTGATGAAAGTACCCCTGGATTTGCTCATCTTTTCGCCATTCACCGTCAGGAAGCCATGTGCGAAAATTTTGGTCGGTGTCCGGTAGCCCGCATTTTCCAGCATGGCAGGCCAGAACAAGGCGTGAAAATACAAAATATCCTTACCGATAAAATGATACAGCTCCGTTTCTGATTTTCGTTGCCAGAATTCATCAAAATTGATTTGTTCCCGCTCACATAAATTCTTGAAGCTGCCCATATACCCGATCGGCGCATCCAGCCAGACATAGAAATATTTTCCAAGTGCGTCAGGTATTTCAAAACCGAAATAAGGTGCATCACGCGAAATATCCCAATCTGACAGTTTATTTTCCCCTGCTTCACCGATCCATTCGTACATTTTATTGGCGGCTTCCACCTGTAAATGATCCGCTTCACGAGTCCAGCGGCGCAAAAAATCAGCACACCGCGCATCGGACAGACTGAAAAAATAATGCTCAGATGATTTTTTAACTGGCACGGCACCAGAAACGGATGAGTAAGGATTTTTCAAATCCGTTGGCGCATAGGCAGCGCCACAGGCTTCACAGGAATCGCCATACTGATCTTTGGCACCACATTTTGGGCATTCCCCCTTAACAAACCGATCTGGCAAAAACATATTTTTGACGGGATCATATAACTGTTCGATCCCTCGTATTGCGATGAGACCAGCAGCTTTAAGCTTGCCGTAGATATCTTCAGAAAATCGACGGGTTTCGGTCGAATGCGTACTGTAATAATTATCGAACTGAATATGAAAGCCGGTAAAATCTCCCAGATGTTCATAATGTACCCGCGCAATCAGCGCTTCAGGAGTAATGCCTTCTTTTTCAGCCCGCAACATAATGGGTGTACCATGTGTGTCATCCGCGCACACGTAATAAACCGTATGTCCATGCATTTTCTGAAAACGCACCCAGATATCAGTTTGAATATACTCCACCAAGTGGCCTAAATGGATGCTGCCATTGGCATACGGAAGCGCCGATGTAACCAGAATTTTTCGCTTGTTCATTAGCTATTAAAAAATCAGATGGAATAAACGCCAATTGTAACAAACTGTGTACACATTCCTGATATTTGTTACCATCCAATTATTCAATTACCAATCAATAATCCGTAGTAAAAAGGAGTTTTGTAGTGACCATTTCTGAGCAGCAAATACAGTCTGTGCTTAAGCAGATTATTGATCCAGCCACCGGCAGGGATTACATTACCAGCAAAGAAGCCCGTAACATTCAGATCGAGAAAAATGATGTGGCTATTGAAATTGAACTGAGTTATCCCGCAAACAGTGTAAAAGATGCAATCCGGCAACGTATTGTAGAATCTCTAGCTACCATACCGGATATCGGCAAGATTGAAGTCACGATAGGCAATCGGATCATTCCTCACAGCGTGCAGCAAGGTGTCAAACGCTTACCCGGTGTTAAAAATATTATTGCCGTCGCATCCGGCAAAGGGGGAGTCGGAAAATCAGCAACTGCCGTGAATTTAGCATTGGCACTGTCTTCTGAAGGAGCCAGTGTCGGCATTCTTGATGCCGATATTTATGGCCCTTCTCAACCGCAGATGCTCGGTATTACCACCCGCCCCGAATCACTGGATGGCAAAACAATGGAACCGGTCATTGCGCACGGTATCCAGGCAATGTCCATTGGTCTGTTAATCGATGTCGAGACGCCCATGGTGTGGCGTGGACCCATGGTGACCCAGGCGTTGCAACAGCTTTTAAATGATACGCACTGGAAGGATGTGGATTATCTCATTATTGATCTGCCGCCTGGTACGGGTGATATTCAACTGACCCTGGCGCAGAAAATACCCGTAACCGGCGCAGTCATTGTTACCACCCCGCAGGATATCGCGTTACTTGATGCGCGCAAGGGTTTGAAGATGTTTGAGAAAGTCGGTATTCCTATTCTTGGGATTGTAGAAAATATGAGCATGCACACCTGCTCGCAGTGCGGGCATACCGAACCGATATTTGGAACCGGGGGTGGTGAGAAAATGTGCCGGGATTATGCGGTAGAGTTTCTTGGCGCATTGCCGCTGGATATTAAAATTCGCGAACAAACTGATATTGGCATACCCAGCGTGGTGGCAGAACCCAATGGGAAAATTGCTGAAACCTATCGCATGATTGCACGACGTGTTGCTGTCAAGGTAGCGGAATTAGCCGAAGACCATTCGGAAGTATTCGCCAGAATCGTGATGGAAAATAATTGATCGGATTGTCATATCATTTTTTGATCGTATACCCCAATAATTATTTATAAATTTATTAAAATATGACAATTAAATCAGATAAATGGATAAGAAGAATGGCACTCGAACATGGCATGATTGAACCATTTGAACCCGATCAGATTCGCCAGAAAGACGGCCATCGAATTGTTTCATATGGTACATCGAGTTATGGTTATGATATTCGCTGCTCAGATGAATTCAAGTTATTTACCAATATCAACACAACTATCGTCGACCCAAAGAATTTTGATTCCAATTCATTTGTTGATATCAAAAGCAATATTTGTATTATTCCACCTAATTCCTTCGCACTAGCCAGGACGATTGAATACTTCCGCATCCCACGTAATGTATTGACAATCTGTCTCGGTAAATCAACTTATGCGCGCTGCGGCATTATTGTTAATGTCACTCCTTTTGAACCGGAATGGGAAGGTTATGTCACCCTGGAATTCTCCAATACAACGCCCCTGCCCGCCAAAATTTACGCCAATGAAGGTGTCGCACAGGTTATTTTCTTTGAATCTGATGAAATCTGCGAAACTTCCTATAAAGATCGGGGTGGAAAATATCAAGGTCAACATGGCGTTACCCTGCCTAAAATCTGACCAACCCGCTTTTATTCTGCTGCAATTTCCGCTATTCACTGCATCAAACATAAACCGCACAATTTAACTTCGCTTCAAGAACTAAAATTTTCTAAATTACTCTAATTGGCTGTCGTTAATAGCAGAAAAAGAAACTACCGACATGTTTCTTTCAACTGATTTTATCAGAAGAAATTTATTTTAAAGAAACCATATAAGTACTTGTACTTGTTATTATTTTATAGCATGGCAATTAAATTGAACAATCGCACAAAAAAATACTTGATTCCCGTGAAATGCAGACTATAATGCCTGCAATTATTTGCCCATCATACATAGATTTATAAGGAGGTCATCATGATATGCATCAAGAACTTTTTTGCTCCAGCTGATTTAGTTAACGTTCACATTCCCGAAACGTAGTCATTTTTAAAGGAAAACACTTATGTCTACTTTTTCCTCAACACTTCGTCGACGCACTCAAAACGATGAAGTTCTGTTTGACACCCACCCAGAAACCAGCTTAGATTTTAAACATGTTCAGAACGCCCTAAAGAAAGGCTACAATCGTCCTTTCTTATTAGTCGATAGCACTATCATCCGACAAAAAGCGCGTCGTTTTAAATCATCGATGCCACGTGTTCATCCCCATTATGCCGTAAAGGCCAATCCTGATTATCGTGTTTTAAATACGTTGATTGAAGAAGGCATCAGTTTTGAAATCGCTTCAATTGCTGAATTAGATCTCTTACTTAAGCTGGGCGTACCTGTGCATGAGATATTTTATAGCAACCCGATGAAATCAAGAGCCTATCTTGAGTATGCCGCATCCAAAGGTGTTGAATGGTATGTGATTGATAGTGTTGAAGAGTTACGTAAGATTGTCAGTGTTAAAGCGGATGCAAAAATGTACTTGCGCATTGACACCCCTAATATTGGCAGTGACTGGCCATTAGCTGGAAAATTTGGTACACATCTTTCCGATATCAATGAAATCATCACTGAAGCCGTTCAACTCAAAGCTGATCTTGCCGGTGTAACATTCCATGTTGGCTCGCAATGCCGTAATCCACAGAATTGGCGAGTCGGTATAGAACGCGCCAAAAAGGTATTCACCGAAATGCGTGCTGCCGGATTGAATCCGCGCTTATTGAATATTGGTGGTGGATATCCAGTCCGCCATGTCAAACCGATTCCTTCGATTGAAGTGATCGCCAAGGTTATCAATGAAGCAATTGCTGATTTCCCTCCGGAAACTCGTATCATTGCAGAACCGGGGCGTTATCTGGTATCCGATTCCGCATATTTTGTCTGCCGCATCGTCGGCACGGCAACACGCAATGGAAAACGCTGGATGTATTGGGATGCCGGCATGTTCGGCGGTGTCATCGAAGTCACGGAAGGCCTGCGCTATGAGATCCTGACTGACCGGAAAGGTAGCCATATTCCATGGTCGGTTGCCGGGCCAACTTGTGATTCAGTCGATGTATTGATGCACGACATGATGTTGCCAAATGATATGCAGGAAGGTGATTTTATCTATATTCCAAACGCGGGTGCCTACACAACCGCCTATGCCAGCAATTTCAATGGCTTTCCCTTACCAGATGTCATGGTCATAGAAAGTAAACCGGAGTAATGCAACATAACAATCGGTGAGGTGACGAAAAACACCGCCATCTCGCCGATTATCTTTTCGTTATCCGGGTATTATTCTCAATATTCTTTCCATCCTCCACCCAATTCAGTAATCGGTACAATTTTTATATTGATTTCCGATCCAGCACTACAAAATGATATTCCATGCCTCCATTTTCATCGGAATAATGCTTCTCGCGCTGGCTTTCATGCCACTCATCCCGGTTAAACTCCGGGAAAAAAACATCCCCATCAAAATCCTTCTGAATTTCCGTTATGTACATGCGCTGACATAATTTCAAAGTATGTCCATACAGTTCTGATCCACCGATAATAAAACTCTCGCACTGATTATTACCGGGTACTGAACAGATCTGCAACGCATCCTGAATCGAATTGACAACGGTTGCACCTAGAATTTGATAACACTTCTGATGCGTCACAATTATATTTTCCCGGCCTGGCAATGGCTTGCCAATTGATTCATAGGTTTTACGTCCCATAATAATGGGGTGCCTCATTGTCAGAGCTCTGAAATGTTTTAAATCAGCTGGTAAATGCCACGGTAATTTATTGCCTTTTCCAATCACCCTGTTCTTTGCCATGGCTACCAGAATTGATAATCGGGGGGATGTCATACGGCAACCGGTGCTTTAATCGCAGGATAAGGGTCATAATTTTTAAGCGCAAAATCCTCAAACTTAAAATCAAGAATGCTGTCAATCGATGGATTTATTCTCATGGTGGGCAATGGTCTGGGTTCGCGTGCCAGTTGTGTGTGAGCCTGTTCGAGATGATTCAGATAGAGATGTGCATCGCCAAGCGTATGGACAAAATCACCCGGCTTTAAATGGCATACTTGCGTAATCATCAGCGTTAACAATGCATATGATGCGATATTAAATGGTACGCCTAGAAAAATATCTGCACTCCTTTGATACAGTTGACACGATAACCGTCCATCAGCCACATAAAACTGAAAGAATGCATGGCAAGGTGGCAATTTCATCTTATTCAGATCACCTACATTCCAGGATGACACAATCATGCGTCGTGAATCCGGTGTCTGTTTTATCTGCTCTATAGCCTGCTTCAGCTGATCAATCTGATGACCATCTGCGGTCGTCCATGATCGCCATTGATGACCATAGATCGGACCAAGATCGCCATTTCCATCAGCCCATTCATCCCAGATCGAAACACCATGCTGTTGAAGATATTTAATATTGGTATCACCCTTCAGAAACCATAACAATTCATAAATAATCGACTTTAAATGGCATTTCTTGGTCGTCACTAATGGAAATCCATCTGATAAACTAAAACGCATCTGATAACCAAAGACTGATAATGTACCAGTGCCTGTCCGATCTGATTTTTTGTGTCCATGGCTCAGAACATGTTGCATCAATTCATGATATTGGTGCATGGATAGTATGCCGCTCCTTATCGATATTTGAATAACTTCATTTGCTCGATGCTAATTCAGACATTAGCAGGCTAGATGTATATAATAGCGTTTTTTTCAGCATTCATTCATGCAATGACTTACAGCATCGTCATTCAGAAAATCATATTTGACAGGAAAGCTATTAATGCTTGCAACACTTTTCCAGAACGCATCATCATTTGACCCATCGATCAACGCCACGCACATTTTAGTAATAGTACCCAAACTAGAAAAAATCCCCAAGAAATTTGAAGTTTTTGGTGAAGAAGCTTTAAATCACCTGCTGGCACGGCGCAATCTGAAATTGACCGATATCAGTGAAACACCAGTCAGCGCTAACTTGAGTAATGGCACTTTATGTACCTGGCTGATGATCGACACCGCTCAATCAATGTTTGATCAACAGACCTGTGTGCGTAAAGCGATTAAATTATTGCTGGTAGAGAATCCTGCCGAAATTCACCTGGCCATATACGGCAATCCTCATCAGAAGAAAATTTTCTCTGAGCTGGCCATTTATGTTACCTGGATCAATGGCGCCGTACTGCCGGTACGTAAAAACAAGCCATCCAGAAAACCTTTATCTAAAATATTCCTGCACGGTCATAAAGACATTGAGAATTTCTCGCTACAACGCGCCCTCGCTGAAGGTAATCTATTAGCTCGTGGCCTGACGGTACTACCACCCAATGAGCTCACCCCGAAAACCTATCGTGAACAGATCAAAAAACTGGCCGATAATGAAGGATGGGAGCATCAGGAATATGATTTAAGTAAACTGCGTGAATTAGGTGCTGGCGCATTTGTGGCGGTTGCTCAGGGCAGCGATCCGGAAGATGCAGCAATTGTCCATTTGCAGCGTAAAAGTGCCAGAAATACAGAAGGCAAAACAGCATCCATCATTGGTAAAGGAATATGCTTTGATACCGGAGGTCACAATTTAAAGCCGGCACGTTCCATGCAAGGCATGCACGAGGATATGAACGGCTCAGCTGTCGCGTTAGGCATATTGCTGGCCGCAACTCGCATTGATTTGCCGATTACAATTGATTGCTGGCTCGCAATCGCCCAGAATCATATCAGTCCGCGCGCTTATAAACAGAATGATGTTATTACGGCATTAAATGGTTTAACCATTGAGATTGTCCATACCGATGCAGAAGGACGATTAGTGTTAGCCGATACGTTAACGCTGGCGGAAAAACAGAACCCTGGCCTGATCATCGATTTTGCTACCTTGACAGGCAGCATGCACACTGCATTAGGCTCGCGCTACAGCGGCATTTTCTGCAATCATGATGACCTTGCACAGAAATCGATTTCTGCTGGAAAAAGAAGTGGAGAACGCGTCTGTGTTTTTCCAATGGATAAAGATTACGAGGAAAGTCTGGAAAGCAATATTGCCGATATCAAGCAATGCACGCTGGATGCAGAATCCGATCACATTCTGGCAGCCTGCTTTTTAAGCCGTTTTATCAATAACACGCCATGGATTCATATGGATTTATCCGCCAGTAATCATAAAAATGGCTTGGGTGCTGTGGATAGCGATGTAACGGGTTTCGGTGTTAACTGGGCAATTGAGCTTTTGCAAAGCCTGTAAATTATCCAATCAGACTGGATCACCCAGTTGAAATAAAATTAACTGATACACAGGCAGGAGTAAATGTCAAAACACTCAGATATTTGCTCCTTCTTTGCAGTCCTTATTATTCCACGCCCCATCAATTTCTCTTTCTCCTTCACAGACTAATAGTTATAAATCAGTCTATTACCCTTTAATAAATTCGACTATTCTGCTAGTATTTAAAGCGAATAATGATTCAGGTCATTCTTCAGCTGGAAGTATCAAAAACACTGTCAGGCATGATTGCCTGCTTAACAATAAGAAAATATTAGGGAGGTTTACTGTAATGTTGCATCGACTTAATAAAAGATTTTCTTCAAATAACAATCACTCTCCGCATACACAATCCAATTACCGCACGCTGCTTCATCCACTCATCATTTTTATATGTCTTTTTTTACTGCAGATAGTAAACAGTCAGGCGCAAACGACTGGAACAAGTGGTCAGCTTCACAAGATTTCACTCTTTGCCGAGAAGC